>NZ_CP162023.1:4339395-4649352 GCF_041320275.1 Mumia sp. Pv4-285
CGTGCGTCGCCCGTCGAGCACCCAGCCGAGGCGCTCGTAGAAGCGGCGCGCACGCGCGTTCTCCTCGATCACCCACAGTCGGATCGGGCGATCCCCGTGCCGCCGCAGCGCCTCGTCGTGAAGACCGACCGCGAGGCCGCTCCCCCAGGCACCGGGGACGATCCCGAGGTGTCGCAGCACCTGAGCGTCGTACGCCGCGAACCCGAGGACACCACCACCGTCCGCGTCGGCGACGAGCGTCGTGACACCGGGCTCGTCGAGCTCGTCGACCCATCGGCGCCGGATCGCGGCCTCCGGCCACGTCAGGTCGCCGAAGACGTGCGCCAACCCCGTGACGTACGCCGCCTCCTCGCACGCGGTCAGCGCGTCGGCGTCATCGGGCCCGGCCTCACGGAGCTGCATGCGTCCAGTCTGGCGCGCCCGCTCATCCCCGCCCCGGCTCGAGCGCCACAGCCAGGCGCGCGATCCCCTCGTCACCGTGCCCGTCCGCGACGACCTTGGCGGCGAGCGTGGCAGCAGCCTCGATCACCGACCCGTCGATGCGGTGCTCGCGCGACACCTCGACCACGTGCGCCATCGTCGCGGCGGCCGACGCGACCGACGCCTCGTCGCCGGGGTACGACCCAGCCTCGAGCTCGGCCGCCATCTCGGGAACGACGGCGTCCATGATGGCCACGATCCCCGAGGCGTACGGCGCGAGGTCCGACGGGGCGACCCCTTCGGCGCGCGCCAGCGCGAGCGCGTGGGCGTACCCGCTGACGGTCGTCCAGAACAGGTCGAGCAGCGCGAGGTCGTAGGCGGACGCGCGACCGGGGTCCTCGCCCAGCCAGGTCACCGTGCCGGCGAGCGCGGCGAGCACGTCGGCGACGCGCGCGTACACGTCGCGCGGTCCGCTCACGAGGACGAGCGCCGCAGGTCTGCCGATCGTCGTGGTCGGTGTCATCACCGCGCCGTCGAGGTACGCCACCTCGCTCTCGGACACCCAGTCCGCCATCGCCCGGGCCCGGTGAGGTGTGTCGGCCGTGAGGTTGACGACCGTCGCCGCCGCCAGCGCGGACCCGGCCGCCTCGAGGATCTCTCGCGCGGCGGCGTCGTCGATCACCGAGACGATCGTCAGGTCGCTGGCGGTCACCGCCTCCGCGACCGAGATCGCCTCGCGCGCACCGTCGCGGACGAGCTCCTCGGCGCGACCCGGCGTCCGGTTCCACACGGTGACCTCGTGACCGGCGGCAAGGAGCGCACCGGCGAGCGCCCGGCCCATGGGCCCCATCCCGAGCACCGACACCGAAGTCGCCGGCCGACTCGTGGCACCCGCCGTACGACCGAGGGGGTGGAGCAGCTCGACGACACCGGCCATGTCCTCGGAGCCGTGCCCGTCGTCGACGCGACGCTGCATCAGGTCGTGCAGGGGTGCGTACAGCTCCGCGCTCACTCCCTGGGCGATGCTCGCCTCGCCGATCGAGTCGTTCGCGACCTGCATCGCCAGCGGGGAGCCCGTCTGGGAGTAGTCGCCGCGGTCGATGCTCCGCGCGGAGCCGGGGAGCGTCCCCAGCATCGCGGAGAGCCAGGGCACGAGCAGGTCCTCGGTGAAGGACTCGACCCCGTGCCCTGCCGAGCGGACCAGCGCGGCGGCGTGGAAGAACCCGCCGAGCATGCCATACATGCCCGCGAGCAGGGAGAGGTCGTACAACGCCGCGGCTCCGTCGTCCTCGCTCACGTGGACGGGCCGGCCGAGCACGGCGAGGACGTCGCGCGTGGACTCGTACGCCTCCCGCGACCCGCTGTAGAGCACCGAGGCCTGCGGCCCGCCGATCAGCTCGGGCACCGCCATGATGCCGCCGTTCAGGGTCGTGTGACCTCGGTCCCGAGCCGCGGCGGCGAAGGATGCCGCCTCCTGCGGCGTCCCGTTCGTGAGGTTCGCGACGATGCGGCCGTCCGACGCCGGCGCCGCGTCCAGGACCGCACGGGCAGCGTCCTGGTTCACCACGCAGACCACGACGAGATCGCTCGCCGCGAAGGCCGCTGTGAGGTCGTCGGCTGCTCGCGCGCCACGGACGACGAGCGCGTCAGCCCTTCCCGCGGTGCGGTTCCACACCGTGGTGACGAACCCCGCGTCGACGAACGCCGCAGCGAGCGCGGAGCCCATCGCGCCGAGGCCGATCACGGACACGGTCGGCGGGGTGGTGGAGCGGGTGGTCAGGTCGTCGGTCATGTCGCCTCTGCTCACTGTCGGGAGACCCTGGTGATCTCGCTCGCCGTGACCAGCGTCGGACCCGCGCAGTACGATCGACAAGTACCTACTTATTTGTTTGGTACTCACCCGGAGGTAAGAAATGAGCGATGACGGCGGCTTCGGCCCGTACACCTGCGCTCTCGACGCCGGCATGACGGTCGTCGGAGGCAAGTGGAAGGCCCTCATCCTCTGGGCGCTCCGTGACCGACCGCTGCGGTTCGGCGCTCTGAGGCGAGAGGTCGGGGCGATCAGCGAGAAGATGCTGATCCAACAGCTCAAGGAGCTCCAGGCGTACGGCGTGGTGCACCGCGAGTCCTACCACGAGGTCCCGCCCCGCGTGGAGTACTCGATGACGCCGTCAGGCAAGGCACTGCTCGACGCCCTCGACCCGCTCGGCGACTGGGCCGAGGAGCACCGGGAGCAGATCCTGACGCGCTGAGTGCGGGAAGGGCCCGGCCCCTCCCGTACTCCACACCTCCGCCCCGTGGGCGCGGGGCTACTGCAGGTCGTCGATCGCCCGCTGCGACCCGGGGTGGACCGGGATCGGCTCGGACTTCGCGGCGTCGTCGATCGTGATGTCCTTGGCCGCCGGGTGCACCGCGACCAGCGCGTCGGTGTCCTCGTACACGAGCGTCGTCAGCGCGCACGCGACGTTGTCGGGCATGTCGTTGCGGGCGAGGAGAACGTTCGGAACGGCGATCGTCGGCACGTCGGCGTCGAGCTCGTAGGTGGCCGCGGGGATCGCCGCCTCCTCGTACACGGGGTTGACCTCCTGGAGGGTCTCCAGCTGCGGCGTGATGTCGATGAACTCGACGTCGTCGCCGATCGAGGTGAAGAGGTCCGTGATCGCCGGCGTCGGCAGTCCGCCGGACCAGACCAGGCCGTCGATCGAGCCGTCCTTCATCCCGTCGACGGTCTTGGTCAGGTCGAGGCGCTGCGCGGAGACGTCGCTCTGCGCGAGACCGGCCGCCTCGATCAGCCGCTGCGCGATGACCTCCGTCCCCGACTTCGGAGACCCGGTCGAGATCCGCTTGCCCTTGAAGTCCTCGATGGACGCGATGTCGGCGTCCTTGCGGACGACGACCTGCGTGTAGTTCGGATAGATGCGGCCGATCGAGGAGACCTCCTGCTTCTCCGTGAACGACCCGGTGCCCTCGACCGCGTCGGCCGCGGTGTCGGCGAGCGAGAACGCGATGTCGTAGTCGCCGGCGACGAGCTGCTGCACGTTCTGCACCGACGCGCCCGTCTCCGCGGCGGTCGCCTTGAGGTCGGTCTCGTCGTTGATCAGCTGCGCGAGACCACCACCGACGACGTAGTAGACGCCGGTCGAGTTGCCGGTCGCGATGCCGATCCGGCCGGAGCCGGCGTCGCAGCTGTCCTCGTCACCGCCCGCCTGGTCGTTGTCCTGCTGGCCGCCGCAGGCCGCGAGCGCGAGGGAGGCGGTGAGGGCTCCGGTGGCGATGAGCGTACGGGTTCGTCTCATGGCTTCTTCACTCCTGGGTGATGGGTGTGGCGGTGGACGTCGGATGGTCTCCCCGGCGTCCGACCACGTGGACGACCACGGCTGCGGCGAGCAGCGCGAGACCGACGGCGATCGACACCGGGACGAGGTAGAGCAGGAGGAGCGCGGCTGGGATGCAGAGCAGCCGCTCGAGGCGCCGGGTCGGACCGAACATCCAGCCCGACGTCGCGACGGCGAGCGCGGCCACAGCGCACGCGACGACGAGGGTCGTCCAGACGACGTCGACGAACGGTGCTCGACCGAGAAGAGCGGCGCCATTGTCGGTCATGATGAACGCCATCGGGGCGAGGAACGCCGGCAACGTGTACTTGCAGGCCTGCCACATCGTGGCGATGACCTTGCCGCCGGTGATCGCGGCGGACGCCACGGCCGCCAGGGCGGTCGGCGGCGACACCTCCGAGAGGACCGCGTAGTAGAAGATGAACATCGCGACCTCGGGACCGTCCGCGCCGAGGCTGATGAGTGCCGGCCCGATGACGATCCAGCTGAGGATGAACGACGCGGTGACCGGGACGGCGAGGCCGAGCACGATGATCGCGACGGCAGAGAACAGCGCGCTCAGGACGACCAGCGTCGCGTGGTTGGGTGCGAGTGCGTCGGCGGCGTCGACGAGCAGGTCCGACAGCACCTGCCCCAACCCGGTCTTCGCGATCGTCGAGGTGATGACGCCGGCCGCGGCGCATACGGCGATGACTGGAACGGCGGCACGGATGCCGGTCGCGAGCGCGACGTACAGACGCAGGACGTAGTCGCGCACCGAGTCGCCCAGCGGCAGCGTCTCGGCCGTCGCCTGGTCCTCCTCGATGCCGCCGACGAACCGCCGGCGCGACAGCACCGCCTCCAGCAGCCCGAAGAACGCGGCCACCGCGGTCGCGTAGACGACCGCCTTGAACGGCGGGACGTCCATCGCGAGGAACACGATGATCACGCCGAGGCTCACGAAGTGGTAGCCGAACCGGCCGAGCAGCGCCCACGGGCTGTTGACGTCGACGTCGACCCGGCGCGCCCCGAAGCGCCGCGCATCGATCTCGACCGCGAGGAAGATGCCGAGGTAGTAGAGCAGCGTCGGGACCAGCGCCCAGCCGAGCACCTGGAGGTACGAGACGCCGAGGTACTCCGCGATGATGAACGCCGCCGCGCCGAGGGTCGGCGGCGACAGGATCGCGCCGATGCCGGACGCCGCGAGCATGCCGCCCGCGGCCTCCTTCGGGTAGCCGGCGCGCTTGAGGATCGGCCACGCGAACGACCCGAGGGTGACCGCGGTCGCCGTCCCCGAGCCGGACACCGTGCCGAGCAGGAAGCCCGAGGTGGCGACCGTACGACCGGGGGCGGTGCCCGACTTCCGGAACAGCGAGAAGCTGAACTCCACGAAGAACCGCCCCGCGCCCATGCGGTCGAGCACCGCGCCGTAGATCGTGAAGAGCACGATGTACGACGCCGCGACGTCGAGCGGCACCCCGAAGAACCCGCTGGCCTCGTTGTAGAGCGCGTTGACGATCTGGTCGATGTCCTCGCCGCGGTGCGAGATCACCCACTCGATGGGGAGGAACCCGCCGTAGTAGGCGTACGCGAGGAAGGCCGCGCACACGATCGGGAGCACCCAGCCCGTCGTACGGCGCGTCGCCTCGAGCACGAGCAGCAGGAGGACGAGGCCGGCCGCGACGTCGACGGGTTCGAGCGCCCCTTGACGGTCGAGGAACGCCGAGAAGCCCCCGCCGCCGGTGCTCCACTCGGGGAGGGGAAGGACCGGGTAGAGCCCGACGACGAGGGCAGCCAGAGCGAGCAGCCAGTCGACCGGGCCGGGGTCGTCACGACCCTCGGGACGGCGTCGGGCACGCCCGCGGTAGAGCAGGAACGCCAGCGGGAGCGTGACGCCGAGGAAGACGATCAGGTAGAACTGGTTGCCCTGCCGCAGGGGGAAGAAGACCTGCCACAGGACGAACGCCGCCACCGCGAAGCACCACAGCGTCATCGCCTGGTCCCACCGCGGCGAGAGCCGGCGCGACGGGCGTTCCTCGTCGTACTCGGAGGCCAGACGGTCGAGGTCTTCCTTGTCGACCGGGGTTTCGCGCTCGGCGGTGGGCATGACCGGTAACGTATGCGTGATCCACGTCACAGAGACCGGTCCGAGCGCCAGCCTTTACACAGTCTTGACGTCGCGCCCGACGCCATCGAGACACCCCCAGGAGGCCCGCCGTGCGAGTCCTTCTCGTCGAGGACGACGACGCCGTCGCCAGCGCGCTCGGCGCCGCCCTCCAGCGCGTCGGCCTGGCCGTCGACCGCGCCGCCGACGCGAAGGAGGGCTGGCAGAAGCACGGTGACGCGTCACTGGTCCTGCTCGACATGGGACTGCCGGACTCCGACGGGCTGGCGCTCTGCCGACGGATCCGGGCCGCGCAGAGCGAGGTTCCGATCATCGCCGTCACCGCCCGGCGGTCCGAGGCCTCGGTCGTCGCCGCGCTGCAGTCGGGCGTCGACGACTACGTCACGAAGCCGTACAGCACGCAGGTTCTCCTCGCCCGCATCGACGCCGTCATGCGGAGGTACGGCCACGCGCCGGCCGCCTCCACGCTCCGGGTCGGCGACCTCCGGCTCGACGCCGACGACCAGCGCGCCGCGCTCGACGGCTTCGAGCTCGACCTGGCGCCCAAGGAGTTCGCGCTGCTCCTGGTGCTCGCCCAGAACGCGGGCCACGTCGTCGACCGGACGACCCTCATGGAACGCATCTGGCACACCACCTGGGTCGGCGGTTCCCGGACGCTCGACGTCCACGTCGCCACCCTGCGCGCCAAGCTCGGCCGCCCGGAGCTGATCGAGACGGTGCGCGGCAAGGGCTACCGCATGCCGGCAGCGGGGTGAGCCGGTGCGCCGCCGCCTGCTCGTCCTCTCGACCGTCGCTCTGTCGGTCCTCCTCGTCGCGCTGATCGTGCCGCTGATCGGTACGTACGCCTCCGACCGCACGCAGGACCTCTTCGTCACCCGGCAGGCCGACCTGAACCGGCTCACCGTCGTCGCCGGCACCGCCCTGGAGACAGGCTCGGTCGCGTCCCTGCGCTCGGAGCTCGCTCGGTACGAGGAGGTGTACGGCGCCCGCCTCGTCGTCGTCGACGCCGACCGCCGCACGGTGGCCGCGTCGCCGGGCGAGCTGGACCCCGCAGCCGTTCCCCGTGCGGTCTCTCGGGCGCTCGCCGGCAACAGCGCCGAGGAGCCTCAGCCGTTCTGGCCGTGGTCGGCGGAGACGTACGTCGTCGCCGCGCCGATCGGACGAGACGCCGAGGTGTTCGGCGCTGTGGTGATGGATATCCCGACCGGCCCCGTGCGCGACGACGTCGCGACACGACTCGCCCTGCTGCTCGCCGCCGGCCTCGGCGTCCTGCTCCTCGCCGCCGTGGGCGTCGCTGTCCCGCTCGTCCGGTGGATCCTTCGCCCCGTCGACGAGCTCGACGACGCCACGCGACGGATGGCGCACGGCGACCTCTCGACACGGGTGCCGGCCGACGACGGCCCGCCCGAGCTGCGTCGTCTCGCGTCCTCGTTCAACGACATGGCGGATCACGTCGAGCTCTCCCAGCAGCAGCAGGCGGAGCTGGTGGCCGACGCGTCTCACCAGCTCGGCAACCCCCTGACCGCGCTCCGGCTCCGCGTCGAGACGTTGAGCGCCGGCGCCGATGACGAGGTCGCCGCCGAGCTCGACCTCGTGCTCCGCGAGACCGACCGCCTCACACGCATCGTCGACTCGCTCCTCGACCTCGGCCAGGTCGAGGCGGAGCGCGCTCCGCTGGTGCCGGTGGACGTCGCCGCCGCCGTGCGGACACGGTGCCACGTCTGGGAGCCGGCGATCGCCGACCTCCGGGTCGATGCTCCGTCGAGCGCCACGGCGCTCGCGACCGCCGACGTCGTCGACGTGGTCCTCGACGCGGTGCTCGACAACGCGACGAAGTTCGCCGCCGGCGCCCCGGTCGAGGTGAGCGTCCTCGAAGGGCCTGAGACCGTCGACCTGGTGGTGCGCGACCACGGTCCCGGCATCCCTGAGGACGACCTGCCGAAGGTGGGCGCCCGGTTCTTCCGCGGAGCGCGGCACCAGAACGTGCACGGGACCGGCCTTGGCCTGGCGATCGTCCGCGCGCACGTGGTCAAGGCCGGCGGCGACCTGGTCGTACGCCGACCCGCGGGCGACGGCCTCGAGGTACGGGTGATCCTCAGGCGCCCCGCTCGCGGTAGTAGCGCAGCGCGCCGGGATGCAGCGCGAGCGGCGACGTGAAGATCGCCGCACCCAGCGTCGGCTGGCTCACCCCGGGCTCCAGCCGCTCGATCTCGTCCTGGGCCTCGAAGACGAGGCGCGTGACCGCGTAGGCGACGTCGTCGCCGAGGGACGGGTTCGCGACGAGGTAGTTCTTGACGCTGAGCGTGCTGACGGCGTCCGGCAGGCCGTACGCGCTCGGCGGGATCGGCGCTCGCACGTACTGCGGTCCGTACGCCGCGACCATCGGCTCGACCACTCCACCGAGGTCGAGCAGGCGGATCGGCACCTGGTCGGCGAGCAGCGCGATGGCCTGGTTGGGCAGCCCGCTGACGAAGAAGAAGGCATCGAGGCGCCCCGAGCGCAGGTCGTCGGCCGAGTCCTGCAGCGAGGAGTCGGCGTAGCGTGCGGTCGGCTCGCGCACACCGTGGACGTCGAGGACGCGCCCGGCGATGACCCGCGTGCCGGACCCCGGCGCGCCGACGCCGATGCGCGCCGTGCGCAGGTCGCCGACCCGCCGGAACGGCGAGTCCTCGCGTACGACGAGGTGGACGAAGCTGTCGTACATCCGCGTCAGGGCGACGAGGTCTCGGTCGTCGGACGTGACGGCATCGGCGGCCGCGTCGCCGAGGGAGAACCCGACGTCGCACTCCCCTTCGGCGACGAGCCGGAGGTTCTCGAGCGAGGCGTCGGTGCCACGCGCCCGCGCGTCCACCCCGTCGAGCCTGGCTTCGAGCACGGTCGTGAGCGCGCGCCCGTAGCGCACGAAGACACCGCCCGGGTTGCCGGTCGCGATCCGTAGGGTCGTGCGGTCGAAGGAGGTCCACCCCCGACCGACACAGCCGGCCACGCCGGCGAGCAGCGGCAGTGCGAGCAGCGCCAGCGCGCGACGGCGGGGAAGGTCGGGCACCGGTCGATCCTCGCGCTCGGAGGCGCCACACAGCAAGGGCCGCAAGCTCTTGCGTCTCGAACATCTGTACGAATAGACTGTGTTCATGGACGCCCGAGCCCTCGTCGACGACCTGCGCCGCTCGGTGCAGGCGGCTGCCGATGTGCCGTGGGAGCTCGCGGCCACCGAGCAGCAGGCAGACCTGTTGACGACGGCTGCTGCTGCCCGCGCCTTGCTCGACGGAGTGCTCGCGCGCGGGCTCTCAGCGTTCGCCGAGGCCGGTGGTCCCGAGGAGGCCGGAGCGCCGAACGTCAAGGCGTGGGCGCGACGTGACCTGCGGCTCGACGCCTCGGAGGCCGGGCGGCTCCTCACCGCCGGTCGCACCATGAGGGCGCTGCCGCGGGTGGCCGAGTCGCTGTACGCCGGCCGGATCCGTCTCGCCCACGTGCACGAGTTCAGCGCCGGGCTCAAGAAGACTGACCCGCTCGTCGTGACGGCGGCCGAGGACTACCTGCTCGACGTCGCCGAGCGGAGCGAGCCTGCCGCTCTGAGGGCCGAGATCCGCGAGTTCGTCGAAGCAATCCATCCCGATGAGCTCGACGCCGCCTACATCCGCGGCATGGACCGCCGCGACATCCAGGTCTCGAAGGTCGGAGAAGGCTACGCGGTCACCGGGTTCCTCGACATCGCCACTGGATCCAAGCTCAAGGCAGTCGTCGACCACCTCGGAGCACCCGACGACCGCCACGACACCCGGTCGCCTTCGCAGCGGCGCGTCGGCAACCTCGACCGCCTGCTGACGCACGTGCTCGAGCACGGCCTCCCGACCCGCAAGGGGTTCCGACCACAGATCCACGTGACGGTCGACCTCGAGCGTCTCCAAGGCGACCTGAGCGCCGCGCCGGGTCGACTGCACGGGTGGGGCGCGATCCCCGACCTGCTGCTCGGCGAGCTGCTCTGCGACGCCGACATCACACCGGTACTCACCGACGGCCAAGAACTCGCCACCGGTGATCTCCACGCCGCCCGACGCACCGCCGACGTCCTCAACGTCGGCCGCACCGAGCGGCTGGCGACCCAGCGACAACGCATCGCCGTGAAGCATCGGCAACACGACGTCTGCGCGAACCCGGGATGCCACAACACCCATCTCGAGATGCACCACATCGACTGGTGGGCGCGCGACTTCGGACGCACGGACCTCGCCGACCTGCTCGGCCTGTGTCCGAGATGCCACCACCTGCTGCATGCCGGGCTTCTCGAGGTCTCGCGTGAGCCCACCACGGGCGAGGTCGTCATCACGACGCAACGTGGGCGGCGGCTCACCGCGAGCGACGAGAGAGAACGCGGCTTCCGCCGGCTACTCGCCAAACGACGACTCCGCGAGATTCGCCGCATGGTGCACGATCAGGCGGAGCGAGAACGCGCTGCCTCAGCGGCGTGACGCATGGGTGGGGCAGAGGTGGGCACGACCGGATCGGGGGACCGGTCGTGCCCACACCTGAGTCTTTTCGGCTGGCCGGCGACCTGACTGGCGGCCCGTCAGCCCTTCTTGCGGTTGAGGAACGCGAGCATTGCGGTGCGCGCCTCGTCCGAGCCGAACAACCGCCCGGACTGATCGGCCACCTCGTCGCCGAGCGCATCGATCCGCGCCACGAGGTCGGCATTGAGCAGAGCCTTCGTCTCGCGCAGGCCCTGCGGGTACGCCTTGCGCAGCCCCACGAGCACGCGCTCGACCGCGGCATCGAGCTCGGCCGCCGGCACGACCTCGGTCACCAGCCCGTACGCCGCCGCTTCCGCCGCTGCGAACGTCTCCCCGGTCAGGAAGGTCCGCGACGCGGCGCGTGGGGTCATCCGGGCCAAGGTGGTCAGCGAGATGACTGCCGGCGCGAGTGCGAGACGCACCTCGGTGAACGCGAACGTCACCTCCTCTGCGCAGACGACGACGTCCGCGGCGCCGACGATTCCGAGCCCGCCGGCACGGACTGGGCCGTGAAGACGTACGACGACCGGCTTCGGCAGAGTCGCGATGAGACGCTGCAGGTCGACCAGGCCCTTGGCGCCCTCGACCATCCCGCCGCCTGCAGCCTCCGAGAGGTCGGCGCCCGAGCAGAACACCGTGCCTGCGCCGGCGATGACGACGGCGAGCACATCAGGGTCGGCCGCCGCGGTCTCCAGGTGCCCGGAGAGCTCGGTCACGAGCTGCTTCGACAGCGCGTTGCGGTTGTGCTGGCTGTCCAGGGTGATCGTCGCGACCTGGTCGACGACGTCGAGGTGGACGAGCTCTGTCATGGATGCTGCTCCTTCGTGAAGCGACGGGAGGGCGGACGGTCAGTACGACTTCGGGAGGCCGAGCGAGAACTGCGCGATGAAGTTGAGCACCATCTCGCGGCTCACCGGTGCGATGCGCGACAGGCGCGAGCCTGCCAGCATCTGCACCAGCCCGTACTCCTCGGCGAGCCCGTTGCCGCCGTGGGTCTGGATCGCCCGGTCGACGGCCGTGCAGACGACCTCGCCTGCGGCGTACTTCGCCATGTTCGCCGCCTCCCCGGCAGCCATGTGGTCGCCGGCCGCATACAGCGCCGCGGCCTTCTGCGTCATCAGCCGCGCGAGCTCGATCTCGATGTGCGTCTGCGCCAACGGGTGGGCGACGGCCTGGTGGGCGCCGATCGGCGCCTTCCACACCTGGCGCGTCTTCGCGTACTCGGTGGCGAGCTCCAGGGCGAGACGTGCCGTGCCCGTCGCGAACGACGCCGCCATGATCCGCTCGGGGTTGAGCCCTGCGAAGAGCTGCTCGATCCCGGCGTCCTCGCTCCCGATCAGCGCATCGGACGGGAGCGCGACGTCGTCGAAGAACAGCGTGAACTGCTTCTCGGGGCTGACGATCCCCATCGGGATCTCCTGCCAGGTGAACCCGGGGGTGTCGGTCGGGACCAGGAAGAGCGCGGGCTTGAGATTGCCGGTCTTGTGGTCCTCGGTGCGCGCGACCACCAGGACGTGGCTGGCCTCGTCGACCCCCGAGATGTAGGTCTTGCCGCCGGAGAGGCGCCAGCCGCCGTCCTCCTGGCGGTACGCCGTCGTGATGATCTTGTGCGAGTTGGATCCGGCGTCGGGCTCGGTGATGGAGAACGCGAACGTACTCGTGCCGTCGGCGAGGCCGGGCAGCCAGCGCTGCTTCTGCTCGGCAGTGCCGTACTGGGCGATGATCGTGCCGACGATCGCCGGCGAGACCACCATCAGGAGCAGCGGGCAGCCTGCGGCGGCCAGCTCCTCGCACACCGCGGCGAGGTCACCGATCTCACCGCCACCGCCGCCGAACTCCTCAGGCACGGCGACCCCGAGGTAGCCGAGCTTGCCGGCCTCCTCCCACAGCTCGCTCGTCTTGCGACCCTCGCGGTACGCCGCGTTGAAGTAGTCCCGGCCGTACTTGCGGCCCAGGTCGGCGACCGCCTTGCGGAGGGCGCGACGCTCCTCGGTCTCGGCGAATGCGGTGGTCATGCGTTCTCTCCTTCGTCGGTGCCATCTTCGTCGGTGCCGGCCTCGATCACGGCGAGCACCGCGCCGGACTCCACCTGGGAGCCTGCGGCGACCGCGAGCTCGGTGACGACGCCGTCGGTCGGCGCCGTGATGGTGTGCTGCATCTTCATGGCCTCGAGGACGACGACCACGTCGCCCTGCGAGACGGACTGACCCGCATGCACGCCCACCGAGACGACCGATCCGGGCATCGGCGCGAGCAGGGAGCCCGCGACGACCTGGTCGGCCGGGTCGGTGAACCGCGGGACCACGGCGAGGTCGAGCGGTCCCTCGGGGCCGTCGACGTCGACGGTCGCGCCGTGCACCGCCACGGCGTACGCCCGTGCGACGCCGTCACGCTCCAGCACGACGTGATCCGCCGCGACCGAGGTCGCGACCGGGGCGGCGACGTCGTCCGCCTGCGGTTGCGGCGTGAGCCGACCGACCACCGACGCGTACGCGGCCGTGACCTCCGCTCCTCGCACCTCGTACGTCACCGTGTGCGGTTGGCTCGCGACGTTGCGGTAGCCCGCGGGGATCCGGGACAGGACCTTCGCCGACTCCGAGGCCGCCGTTGCCGAGGCGAGAGCCGCGGCGGTCGCGTAGTCCGCCACAGCGGCAGTCCCCGCGCGAGGAGCGGACCATGCGTCGATCCGCTCCTCCAGCAGGAGGGTGCTGAGCTCGCCGGCCACGAACTCCGGTGCGCCGAGGATGCCGTGCAGGAGGTCGAGGTTCGTGGTGACGCCGTGGAACCGCGTCCGGCCGAGCGCACCCCTCAGCGTCCGGATCGCCGACGCGCGGTCGGGCCCGTACGCGATCACCTTGGCGAGCATCGCGTCGTAGTGGATCCCGACCTCGCTGCCCGCCTCGACGCCGGAGTCCAGACGCAGGCCGTACGACGTCGGCCCGGTGAACTGCGCGACCGACCCGGGCAGGTCGAAGGCGCGCACGGTGCCGGTCTGCGGCGAGAAGTCGTCCGCGGCGTCCTCGGCGTACAGACGGACCTCGATCGCGTGGCCCCGGGGTGCAGGCGGCTCGGACAGGCCGGTCACCTCCTGGAGCGACCGGCCCTCCGCAACGGCCAGCTGGAGTGCGACCAGGTCGAGGCCGGTGACGGCCTCGGTGACCGGGTGCTCGACCTGGAGCCGCGTGTTCATCTCGAGGAAGGAGATGAGCGCGGGTCGCTCGTCTCGTTCCTCGACGCTGCGCCCATGCTCGTCTCGTTCCTCGACGCTGCGCCCATGCTCGTCTCGTTCCTCGACGAGGAACTCCACCGTCCCCGCGCCGGTGTAGCCGACCTGCTTCACGAGCGAGCGTGCCGCGTCGTGCAGCGCCGTACGGGTCGCGTCCGACAACCCCGGTGCGGGGGCCTCCTCGACCACCTTCTGGTGACGCCGCTGGAGGGAGCAGTCGCGGTCTCCGAGCACCCAGCACGTGCCGTGCGCGTCGGCCATCACCTGCACCTCGACGTGCCGCGCGTGCTCGAGGTAGTGCTCCACGAACACCGTCGTGTCGCCGAACGCCGACCCGGCCTCGGCGGCTGCCTGCTCCAGCGCCGCCGGGAGCGCGGCGAGATCGCGCACGACCCGCATGCCGCGACCACCACCGCCCGAGGACGCCTTCACGACGAGCGGGAGGTCCGACGTCGTCATGGCCTCCGGCTCCAGGAGTCCGGCGACCGGACCACCGGCTGAGGCCATCAGCTCCTTGGAACGCACCTTCGACCCCATCGCGGAGATCGCCTCCGGGTCCGGCCCGATCCAGACGAGCCCGGCGTCGCGTACGGCCGCCGCGAACTCCGCGTTCTCCGACAAGAACCCGTACCCGGGGTGGATCGCGTCCGCGCCGGACGCCTGTGCCGCCGCGATGACGAGGTCACCGCGCAGGTACGTCTCGCCTGGCGCGTTGCCGGGAAGGCGTACGGCGGCATCGGCGTCGCGCACGAAGGGTGCGTCCGCGTCCGCGTCGGAGTGCACCGCGACCGTCTCGATGCCGAGCGCGCGGCAGGTGGCGAACACCCGCCGGGCGATCTCGCCCCGGTTCGCCACGAGCACCTTCTGAATCATCTGTCGTCCTTCGCTCGTCGCGCTCACAGTCGGAACACCCCGTAGCCGCGGGCGCCCTCGACGGGCGCGTTCGCGATCGCGCTCAGGCAGATGCCGAGCACGGTGCGGGTGTCGCGCGGGTCGATGACACCGTCGTCGTAGAGCAGCCCGGACGTGAAGTACGCCAGCGACTGCTCCTCGATCTGCTTCTCGATGAACGCGCGCATCTGCTTGTCGCCGTCCTCGTCGTACGGCTGTCCCTTCGCCTCGGCGGCGCCGCGGGCGACGATCGAGATGACACCCGCGAGCTGCGCCGGACCCATCACCGCCGACTTCGCGTTGGGCCAGCTGAACATGAAGCGCGGGTCGTACGCTCGGCCGCTCATGCCGTAGTGGCCGGCGCCGTACGAGGCGCCGATCACGATGGAGATGTGCGGCACGGTCGAGTTGGAGACCGCGTTGATCATCTGCGCGCCGTGCTTGATGATGCCGCCCTGCTCGTACTCCGCGCCGACCATGTAGCCGGTCGTGTTGTGCAGGAATAGCAGCGGCGTGTCCGTCTGGTTGGCGAGCTGGATGAACTGGGTCGCCTTCTGCGCCTCCTCACTGAACAGCACGCCCTGCGCGTTCGCGAGGATGCCGATCGGACGGCCGTGCACCGAGGCGAACCCGGTGACCAGCGAGGAGCCGTACAGCGGCTTGAACTCGTCGAAGCCCGACGTGCCGTCCGGACCGCCGTCGACGATGCGCAGGATCACCTCCCGCGGGTCGAAGGGGACCTTGAGGTCCGACGGCACCAGGTCGAGCAGCTCGTCGGCGTCGAAGCCGGGCTCGTCGTACGAGGCAGCCGCGTCGGGACCGTGCTTACGCCAGTTGAGGCGTCGCACGATCTGGCGACCGAGGCGGATCGCGTCGTACTCGTCGACGGCGAGGTAGTCGGCGAGGCCCGACGTCCGGGCGTGCATCTCGGCGCCGCCGAGCGACTCGTCGTCGGACTCCTCGCCGGTCGCCATCTTCACCAGCGGCGGACCACCGAGGAAGACCTTCGCGCCTTCCTTCACCATGACGACGTAGTCGCTCATGCCGGGCACGTACGCACCGCCGGCGGTCGAGTTGCCGAACACCAGCGCCACCGTCGGCACGCGGGCCGCGCTCGAGCGCGTGATGTTGCGGAACGTCGCGCCGCCAGGGATGAAGATGTCCTTCTGCGTCGGGAGATCGGCGCCGCCGGACTCGACCAGGTTGATCGTGGGCAGCCGGTTCTCGGCAGCGATCTGCGCCGCGCGCAGGCCCTTCTTCACCGTGAGGGGATTGCTCGACCCGCCCTTCACGGTCGGGTCGTTGGCGATGATCATGCACTCGACGCCTTCGACGACGCCGATGCCGGTGACGAGCGACCCGCCGACGGGGAAGTCGGTCCCCCACGCCGCGAGCGTGGAGAGCTCGAGGAACGGTGCACCCTCGTCGAGCAGGAGCTCGATCCGCTCACGCGCGAGCAGCTTGCCGCGGGCGTGGTGGCGATCGATGTAGCGCTGCCCTCCGCCCGCCAGCGCCTTCGCGTGCTGCTCGGCGAGGTCGGCGATCTTCGCCAGCATCGCCTCCCGGTTGGTCGGCGGTGCGTCGCCGGTGGTCGGAGCGGCGTCTGCCGCGGTCGTGGTCATGCGGGTTCCTCCAAGGTGAGCTCGACCGGCCGGCCGAGGTAGCGCGAGAATCGGTCGGCCGCGTACGCGAACCGGTCGCGTACGTCGGCCGGTGTGCGGACGAGCATGGTGAGGGTGAGCCGGACCGGGTCGGCCCTGCGCTGGGGCTTCGGCCACTTCCACCCACCGACGACGCGACCGTCCTCGACGGCGAGGCCCCAGAAGAAGATGCCCTCGATGGGTTCACGGGCGTACTCGGCGCTGGCGTCGACGGCCTGGCGGTTCTTGTAGGCGATGAGGTACTCGTCGTACGGCGGCAGCAGGTGGCTGCCCAGCCCCCCGCTGGTCGAGGCGTCCGCCCCACCCCCGCTGGTCGAGGCGACGGAGTCGATCGAGACCCCCCAGTACGTCAGCCCTTCCCGCTCGTACGACTCCGCACCGCACGCCTCGTATCCCCTCCGGGCGTCACCGACGGTGATGCCGCCCCACCAGGAGAGGTCGTGCGGCGTCGCAGGACCGTGGCCCTGCAGATAGCGCTCAGCCAGTCGCGCCACGGCCTCGTCGTGGTCCAGCGGGTCCGAGGCGGGAACGCGGTCGTCGAACGCGGCGAAGGTCTGCTGCTTGCCCTGCGGGGCTCCGCTGATCGCGACCCGGTCGAGCTCGGCGCTGAGGGTGATGAACCCGATCCGCTTTGCCGCGTCGATCCCGCGCTGCTCCAGCCGCTCGGCGAGGTCCTTGCGGGTGAGGTGCTCGCCGTCACCGAGCGCCTCCGCCACCGCGTCGTTGACCCGCGCACGCTCCGCGGGCTCGTCGAGCCCTGTCGCACGCCACGCCGACGCCATCGTGCGGATGATCCGCGGCCCGGTCAGCTCGAGCATCCAGCGCGCATCGGCGGGACGGACGAAGTGCCACGTCGGACGCAGGACGTGCGTCCGAAGGATCTCGCCGGACGCGACGAGGCTCTCGACGTCGGCCGCCGTGACCTCCCCGGCGGAGCGCTGGGCGAGCGCCCAGCCGGCGTCGACGTACTCCTGCGCCTGCACCGCGCCCAACTTCGCGACCACGTCGACCGGGCTCGCGAACGGCTCGCCGACCAGGCGCTGCCGTCTCATGCGCTCGACGCGCAGCGGCGCCCAGTCGCCGTCGGAGGGTTCGGTGTAGGTCGCGACCATCAGAACCCCAGGATCTTCGCGATCAGATCGTTCATGACCTCGGTGGCGCCGCCGCCGATGCCGAGGATGCGGGAGTCGCGGTAGTGGCGCTCGACCTCGGACTCCCGCATGTAGCCCATCCCGCCGTGGATCTGCACGGCCTCGTCCACGACGAAGTCGCACGCAGCCACGGCGTCGTTCTTCGCGACCGCGGCGTCGGCGGCGAGCCGCATCGGATCGATGCCGCTCTCCCCCGCGGTGGCTGCGGCGGCGCGCGCTTGTTCCGATGCGAGCGCGGCGCGCTCGACAACCTGGCGGGTGTACGCCCGCGCCGTCACGGTCGCGCGGTGCATCTCCACCAGCTTGTGCCGGATGACCTGACGTCCCGCGAGGGGCCGGCCGAACGTCTCCCGCTCCCGGGCGTACGCCACCGTGAGGTCGAGCGAGCGCTGCGCCGTCGCGTACGCCTGGACCGCGAGGCTCAGGCGCTCGTTGACGAACTGCTGCATGACGAGGACGAAGCCGCCGTTCTCCTCGCCCACGAGGTTGGCGACGGGCACGCGTGCGTCGTCGAACGCCAGCTCGGCGGTGTCGGAGCAGTGCCAGCCCATCTTGCGCAGCGGGCTCGCGACGGTGAAGCCGGGCGTTCCCTTGTCGACGACGAGGAGGGAGATCCCGCCGTAGCCGTCACCGCCGGTACGCACCGCCGTCGTCACGAAGTCGGCGCGCACCCCGGACGTGATGAAGGTCTTGGCGCCGTTGACGACGTACGTGTCGCCGTCGCGCACCGCACGGGTCCGCAGGTTCGCGACGTCGGAGCCGCCACCGGGCTCGGTGACCCCGAGCGAGCCGATCTTCTCGCCGGCGAGGGTCGGGCGGACGTACCGCTCGACCAACGACGCGCTCTGCTCGGTGGGGTTCGCGCCGTGCGCCTCCACGCTCTGCTCATTTCGGGCTGCCGCCACGATGTGGGGCAGCGCGATGCCGTGCGTGTAGAGGGCGGCGATGAGGCCCGACGATCCGCCGGACTCGATGATCGCCTCGGTCACGACGGAGATGTCGACGACGTCACCGCCCTCGCCGCCGACGTCCTCGGGGAAGCCGATCCCGAGCAGTCCTGCCGCGGCCGCCGCCTTGTGCAGCGTGCGGGGGATCTCGCCCTCGTCCTCCCAGCGCGGGAGGTTGTCGAGGACCTCCGTGCGGACGAAGCGCGTCACGGACTCGCGCAGCGCCGTACGCTCCGGGGTCGACCACGCGTCGTACGGTGCCGTCATCGCGACTCCTCGACCAGCTCAGCCGGAACGATCGCCGCGGGGACGTCGGCGACGCGTGCGCGGAGCCACTCGCCGAGCGCCTTCGCCTGCGGGTCGAACCGGGTCGACGCGGCCACGCCGTCGCCGAGGAACCCGTGCAGCACGACGTTGACCGCGCGGAGGTTCGGCAGCGGATGGATCTCGAGGTCCAGGTCGGCGGCCTCGGGCAGCAGCGTGCGTACGCCGGCGTCGTCGAGGAGGTCGACCAGCCACGCGTAGGCGGCGCCGGGATCGGCCGCGTCGCTGCGCACCCACACGCCGACGTTCGCGTCACCACCCTTGTCGCCGCTGCGGGCGTGCACGAGCCGCCCGATCGGAACCCTTCGCGCGCCACTTTCTGAGGGCTCGCGAGCCATTTCCTGTGCCGATGCGTCTCGCGCACCCGCGCGAACCGGCTCGCGAACGCCCGCAGAGTGGCTCGCGAGCGTGGGAGGGGGTGCGATCTCGGTGCGCGTGCCGTCGGCGAGGACGACGGTGTGCGGCACCAGCTCCTGCGCGACGTATCCCGGCGTGTAGACCCCGTACGGCGTGCCGGCCGCCGGCGGTCGGGTGACGGTGAAGCCCGGGTACGAGGCAAGCGCAAGCTCGATCGCCGCCGACGAGAACGAGCGCCCGACGGGATCGGGCGACGGGTCCTTGACGTGGCACCGCAGCAGGGCGGTCGCGCGGCCCTGCGTGTCAGGGTCGGGCACGTCGGTGCGGTCGAGCTGCCACTCCACCTCGGCCGGCACCCCGGCGGGCGAGTCGGCGAGGGCGTCCTCGACCTGGGCGCGTACGAGCGCTGCCTTCGCCTCGATGTCGAGACCGGTGAGGACGAGCTCGACGCTGTTGCGGAAGCCTCCGAACGCGTTGAGCGCGACCTTGGTGGTCGCCGGCGGGGCGGACCCGCGGACCCCGGAGACGGCCACGCGGTCGGGTCCGACCTGCTCGAGGGCTACCGAGTCGAGGTGTGCGACGACGTCGGGCCCGGCGTACGCAGGTCCGGCGATCTCGTAGACGAGCTGGGCGGTGACGGTGTCGACCGTGACCACGCCGCCGGTGCCGTCGTGCTTGGTGATGACGCTGCCGCCGTCCGCGCCGACCTCCGCGATCGGGAAGCCGGGGTGCAGCATCACCTTGGGGTCGATCTCGGCGAAGCCGGCGAAGTTGCCACCGGTGGCTTGCGTCCCGCACTCGATCACGTGCCCGGCGACGACGGCGCCGGCCAGCTGGTCGAAGTCCTCGCGCCCCCATCCGTAGGCGTGGATCGCGGGACCGACCACGACGGACGCATCGGTGACGCGCCCGGTGACGACGATGTCGGCACCGGCGTCCAGGGCGGCGGCGATGCCGAACGCCCCGAGGTACGCGTTGGCGGTCAGGGGCTGCTGACCGGCGTGACCGACCAGACCGAGCTCCGCGGCGCGCGGACGGAGGTCGTCCCCCTCCACGTGGGCGACCACGACGTCCACGCCCTGCTCGGCGGCGATCTCGCGGAGCTTCGCCGCGAGACCTGCGGGGTTGAGGCCGCCCGCGTTGGTGACGATGCGGACTCCGCGCTCCTTGGCGAATCCCATGCACTCGGTCATCTGCTTGACGAACGTCTTCGCATAGCCGAGCGACGGGTCCTTCATCCGGTCACGCCCGAGGATCAGCATCGTGAGCTCGGCGAGGTAGTCGCCCGTGAGGTAGTCGAGGTCTCCTTCGGCCAGCATCTCGCGCATGGCGGCGAGACGGTCGCCGTAGAACCCGGAGCAGTTGCCGATGCGGATCATGCGGCACCGCCCTGTCGGGACGCGACCGGCTTGGGGTCTGGGCCGGGCAGACCGGCGAAGGCCTGAACGAGGTCGAGGTACTCGTCGGCGGCGGCGCCGTGCGCCGTCACGTCGACGTCGGCACGGACCCGGCGGCGGGTCGCGAGGAGCGCGAAGTCGTAGCCGTCGCCGGTCACCTTGTCGGCCGCGTCCTCCGGGCCGAAGGCCCACACGTCACCGTCGGGCCCGAGCAGCTCGACGCGGATCGGCGTCGTCGGGACGTCGCGCCCACGGACGAGGTACGCGAACCCGCGCGTGCGGTATCCGAGGTTGGCGACGTGCTTCGCGCGCGCGTCCCTCGGGAGGTCGGTCCCGAGCGCCTCGGCGACGTCGCGGCTGTGCGCCCACGTCTCCATCAGGCGGGCGGTAGCCATCGATGCCGGACTCATCGGCGGCCCGAACCAGGCGATCTTCTCGCCGCGGGGCACGGCTCGGAGCGCGTCGGCCAGACGCGTACGTCCGTCGCGCCAGGCCGCGAGCAGAACGACGGGCCCGAGCGCGGCGAGGCGCTCGGCCTCGGCGTCGACGAAGCCGGTCGGGTTGGCGGCGGCGTTCTTCATCAGCTGTCCGAACGCCTCCCCGCCCTCGATGGCGGCGAGCGACGCGTCGTCGGTCCAGTGCAGGTGCGCGACCTGGTGCGCGATCGTCCACCCCTCGGCCGGCGTCGGGCGCGCCCAGCCAGCCTCGTCGAGGGCGGCGACGAGCGCGTCGAGCTGGGCCGACTCCGCGGCGAGGTCGGCGAGGACCGACTCGAGCACCGCGTTGCGGTCGGACGTGGGGTCGGGTGATGCGGTGGTCATTCAGCGCTCCAGCTCGGTGTCGAGGGTGTCGGCCCAGGTGTCGAGGATCGAGGCCCGACGTGCGGTGTCGTCGGTGAGGGACGCCGCGAGACCGAGGCCTCGGGCGAGGTCGAGCGTGGCTTGGACGAGCTGCCGGTTGCGGCCGCGGGAGTCGTCGATGCCCAAGAGCTCGACCGCATAGGCGTGCGTCTCGCGCCCGATCCGTCGCTCGAGCGGCGCGACGGCCTCGCGGAGCTCGTCGTCGGTGCGGGCGGCGACCCACAGCTCGAGCGCGGCGAAGAACACCGGGGAGACGAACTGGGCGGTCAGCGCCTCGAGGACGGCGCGGGTGCGTCCCTCCTCCGGGAGGTTGGCGACCGACTGCGCCATCTCGTCGCGACGGAGCTCGGTGAGGTGCTCGACGGCGGCGATCACGAGCGCCTGCTTGCTCGGGAAGTGGTGCAGCTGCGCGCCACGCGAGACGCCGGCGCGGTGCGAGACGACGGTGGTGCTGGTGCCGGACCAGCCGAGCTCGACCAGCGAGTCGACGGTGGCTTCCAGCAGGCGCTGGCGCATCAGCCTGCTGCGTTCCCCCTGGGGGGTGCGGATGGTCGAGGTCACCCCTGAATCATCACCCCGCAACTAACAAACAGTCAACCCTGTCTTTTTGTCCGAGCACTCGTGCCACGCCCCCGAATCGGTTCGCCGCCGCCCGCTCGGCGCCCCTACGCTGTGCCGGTGCGCATCACGTCGTTGCACCTCTACCCCGTCAAGTCCGCGGCCGTCCTGGACGTCGCGGAGGCGTCCATGGAGCCGTGGGGCCTGGCCGGCGACCGCCGCTGGCTGGTCGTCGACCCGCTCGGCAACAAGGTCGACCCCCTCCGGCACCCGCGGATCCTCACCGTGCGCCCGACGCCGATCGACGGCGGTCTCCGCCTGTCCTCCTCCGGCCACCCCGACCTCGATGTCGAAGCACCCGTGACCGGCCCCCGCATCCGGATCGGGCTCTCACGCCAGTCCGAGCTCCGGTACGCCGGCCCGACGGCGGCGACCTGGCTCTCCGCGGTCGTCGGCGCCGACCTCCGCCTCGCGTGGCAGGACGACCCGCGCGCACGCAGCGTCTCCAGCAAGCACGGCGGCGCACCTGGTGACGTTCTCTCGTTGGCCGACGCGGCCCCGATCCTGCTGACGACCACGTCGTCGCTCGACCGCCTCAACGCGCTCATCGCGGACGGGCCCGAGCCCACGCCGCTGCCGATGGACCGCTTCCGTCCGAACGTGGTCGTCGACGGCGACCTCGCGCCGTTCGTCGAGGACCGGTGGCGTTCGGTCCGGCTGGGCGAGGTCGAGCTCCGGTTCACCGAGCTCTGTGACCGGTGCGCGATCACGACGATCGACATGCAGACGCTGCGGCGCGGCAAGGAGCCGGTCCGCACCCTCGCCGCGCACCGCAGGTGGGACGGCCAGACGTGGTTCGGCGTCCGCCTGCTCCCGATCGGACGCGGCACGCTCCGCGTCGGCGATCCGGTCGAGGTCGTCGCGACGTCCTGACGTCACCTTCCGCACCGCCTGGCGACGGAGGCGACCGTCTGTCGCGTCCCCGCGACCGTTCGTCGACACGCCCGGTGTCGTCGTGGACCCACGACGACGCGCGCTGGCAGCGTGTGTGACCGCAGTCACACGGGTACGGGTCTGGTGCGTCGCGTGCGACCGCACGCCGCGCGCCCCCGCGAGGGCCGAGACCGAAAGGCAGTCAGATGACCTCTGAACCTCCTCCCACGGTCGAGGATCCGACCGTGCACGAGACACCGCCACCGGCGAACAAGCCGCTGCTGGCGCTCGCCTCGGTCCTCCTCGCGATCCCGGTGATCGCGCTGCTGTGGGTCGACTCGTACGCCCGTGAGGACCCGAAGCTCGGACCGTGGCCGTTCTTCTTCTGGTACCAGTTCCTGTGGGTATTCATCACCGCCGCGCTGACGTACACCTCGTACCGGATCGTTCTCGTCGCCCGCCCGCACCGTCCGATGACCAACGCTCCGGGTCAGCACATCGGTGACGTGCAGGACGCCGACCTCTTCGACGGCGACCCCTGGGACGCCGAAGATCCGGGGCCGGACGGACAGGCGAGGCACCGCGGCACCGAGGAGGGCGACCGATGAGCGAATCCCTTCGGGACGCCCTTGCGAGCTCGGGCTCCTCAGACCAGATCAACGGGGTCGGCGTGACCGTCCTCATCCTGCTGTTCGCGCTGGTCACGGTGATGGGGTTCTACGCCTCACGCTGGCGCCGCCCACCGTCGATGGAGTCGCTCGACGAGTGGGGCCTCGGCGGCCGCAAGTTCGGCACCTGGGTGACCTGGTTCCTGCTCGGTGGCGACCTCTACACCGCGTACACCTTCGTGGCCGTCCCTGCCGCGATGTTCGCGACGGGTGCGGTCGCAGGCTTCTTCGCGGTGCCGTACACGATCGTGCTCTACCCGATCATCTTCGTCTTCATGGCGCGGTTGTGGTCGGTCAGCCACCGGCACGGGTACGTGACCCCGGCCGACTTCGTCCGCGGGCGCTACACGAGCCGCGGCCTCGCCCTCGCGGTCGCGCTCACGGGATTCATCGCGACCATGCCGTACATCGCCCTGCAGCTCGTCGGCATCCAAGCCGTGCTCGAGGTGGCCGGTCTCGGCGGCGGCTCCAACTGGCTGGCGAAGGACGCACCGCTGTTCATCGCGTTCGCGCTGCTCGCCGCGTACACGTACTCCTCGGGCCTGCGGGCGCCGGCGGTGATCGCGTTCGTCAAGGACACGTTGATCTACCTCGTCATCATCGTCGCGATCATCTACCTGCCCTCGCAGGTCGGCGGCTGGGACGCGATCTTCGGCGCCGCCGAGGAGAAGATGACCGCGCCGAACCCGGCGACGGGTGCGCCGACCGGCTCGTTCATCCCGACCGGGATCGATGCCCACTGGGCCTACGCGACGCTCGCGCTCGGCTCGGCGTTGGCGCTGTTCATGTATCCGCACTCGATCACCGCGACGCTCTCGAGCCAGAGCCGCAACACGATCCGGCGCAACGCGTCGATCCTGCCGGCGTACTCGTTCATCCTGGGCCTGCTCGCGCTCCTCGGATGGGTCGCGATCGCCGCCGGGACGCAGCCCGTCGGGCTCGACGGCGAGCCGAACGCGCAGCTGGTGATCCCGCAGCTGTTCGAGGACATGTTCCCGTCGTGGTTCGCGGGAGTGGCGTGGGCCGCGATCGCGATCGGCGCACTGGTGCCGGCCGCGATCATGTCGATCGCCGCAGCGAACACGTTCACGCGCAACGTGTACAAGGAGTTCATCAAGCCGCACGCGACACCCAAGCAGGAGGCGCAGGTCTCCAAGCTCGCGTCGCTCGTCGTGAAGGTCTTCGCGCTGCTGTTCGTGCTGACGCTCGACAAGCAGAACGCGATCAACTTCCAGCTGCTCGGCGGCATCTGGATCCTGCAGACGCTCCCGGCCATCGTGTTCAGCCTCTACACCAAGTGGTTCCACCGCTGGGGCCTGCTCGTCGGCTGGGCGGTCGGCATGGTCTACGGCACGATCAGCGCGTACGACGTGATCAACCCGGTCACCGGCAAGCACTTCGGCGGCTCGCTCGCCGACATCCCGGTCATCGGCCACCTCGGCTACATCGCGCTGACGGCCTTCGTCATCAACATCGCCGTCGCTGCCCTCATCACCGTCGCCCTGCGGGCCGGGAAGGTCTCGAACGGGGGTGACGAGACGATCGCCGGCGACTACTTCGCGGACTCCGGGGACCCCCGGGTGATGCAGAAGCTCCCCGAGGTCGGCGAGGCGCCGAAGCCCGCAGGCGGGTCGCCGACCACGTGACCGCGCCGGTCGGGTCCGATCGGCCTAGCGTGGGCGCATGACCACCATCGCTGTCATCGGCGCCACCGGGTTCGCGGGCGGCGCGATCGTGTCGGAGGCGCTCGCGCGCGGCTTCGACGTGGTCGCCGCCGCGCGCGACACCGCCTCCATCGGTCCGGCCGACCACCAGACGACCCGCGACGGCGACGTGTACGACGCGGAGTTCGTCGACGGCCTCGCCCGAGACGCCGACGTCGTCGTGGTCGCGGTCCCCCACCACGGGCAGGACCGCGACCTCGTGGAGGCGGTCCCCGCCCTCGCCGAGGCCGTACGTCGTCACCACCGACGCCTCGGGTGGGTCGGTGGTGCCGGCTCGCTGCGCGTCGCCGAGGACGGGCCGATCCTGATGGAGACGCCGGACTTCCGCGAGGAGTGGAAGCCCGAGGCCAGGGCCGGCTATCGGGCTCTCGACGCGCTCACCCGGACCACCGAGGACGTGAGCTGGTTCTACGTCAGCCCCTCGGCGGCGTTCGGCCGGCTCGCCGACATCCCCGCGCGAGGCACCTACCGGCTCGGTGGCGACGTCCTCCTCACCGAGCCGGACGGCACCTCGTCCATCTCCGGACCGGACTTCGCGCAGGCGTTCGTCGACGAGATCGCGAGCCCGACCCACTACCGCGAGCGGTTCACCGTCGGCTACTGAGCGACCCGCTCCCGGCCTCCACTACGGTGGTCGCCGTGCCCGAGCGCGAGATCACCAGCGACGTCGCCCTCTGCCTCCCGAACGGGCGGCTCAACCCCGAGGCGGTCGGCTGGACCCGGCAGCCGCTGCACCGTGCGAACCTCCGCGGCTGGGGGCGTACGAAGCGGTGGGAGTACTGGGGAGTCGTCTCCGCGACCCATGCGATCGGCATCCAGGTGTCGTCGCTCGACTACGCGGCGGTGCACGGCCTGTACGTCCTCGACCGCGTGACGGGCGAGGAGTGGCGCACCGACGCGATCAGCCCGCTCGGACGCGGTGTCGCCCTGCCCGATCGTGCTGGTACGGGGCGGGTCGCCGCAGTCGCCCAGGACCTCACCGTCGACATCGTCCAACCCCAGAACGGCGAGCGTGGGGCGACGACGATCCGCGCGAGCGCGGCGCGTCTCTCGCTCGCGCTCCGCGTCGAGCAGCCCGAGGGCCACGAGTCGATGGGCGTCGTGGTCCGGTGGAGCGACCGCCGTTTCCAGTACACGGTCAAGGATCTGGCCCGACCGGTGAGCGGCATGCTCGCGATCGACGGGACGACGTACGAGATCGAGAAGGCGCACGCCGTGCTCGACCACGGTCGCGGCGTGTGGCCGTACCGGATGACCTGGAACTGGGGTGCAGGATCCGGAACCGGCGGCAACGCCGTCCAGCTCGGCGGCCGGTGGACCGACGGGACGGGCTCGACCGAGAACGCGATCCAGGTCGACGGCACGCTCCACAAGATCGGCGCGACCCTGAGCTGGTCGTACGACCGCGACGACTGGTCCGCGCCCTGGAGGGTCACCGGCGACGGCGTGGACGCCACGTTCCGTCCGGAGCACGTCCGGGTCGCGAAGACGGAGCTGCTCGTGCTCGGCAACGCCACGCACCAGGCGTTCGGGACCTGGTCGGGGACGGCACGCGGCGACGACGGGACGACGCTCGACCTCGACGGCCTGGTCGGCTGGGCCGAGGAGGCACGCAACCGCTGGTGACCGCGCGTCTGCGACGCGCTGCGTGGCCAGAACCGGCGCGAGACCTGCGGTGGAGCCGTTGCCTGGTTACGCTCCCCACAGCCGGCAGGGAAGTCGGTACGCCGGCGCGCCCGTCGGTGGGGAGAGCGGGGGCTCAGCGATGAACGACCACGAATCACCCGACGACGCCGTCTCGGGGCTGACGCTGGAGCAGAAGGCGTCCCTCACCTCGGGAAGCGACTTCTGGCACACCCAGGGCGTCGAGGACGCCGGCATCCCGTCGATCATGATGGTCGACGGACCGACCGGGCTGCGCAAGCAGGACGGTGAGCCGGGCGTCTCCATGGGCCTGCGGTCCAGCATCCCCGCGACCTGCTTCCCCACTGCCACCTCGCTCGGGTCGTCGTGGGACACCGACCTCGTGGAGCGCGTCGCCGCGGCGATCGCGCGCGAGGCGCGCGCCGAGGACGTCGCGATCGTGCTGGCCCCCGGCGTCAACATCAAGCGGTCGCCGCTGTGCGGACGCAACTTCGAGTACCTCTCCGAGGACCCCTACCTGTCGGGCGAGCTCGGCCTCGCGTTCGTGCGCGGACTCCAGTCCGAGGGCATCGGCGCCTCGATCAAGCACTTCGCCGCGAACAACGCCGAGACCGACCGGATGCGTGTCTCGGTCGACGCCGACGAGCGGACGCTGCACGAGATCTACCTCGCCGCGTTCGAACGGGTCGTGACCGACGGCGACCCGTGGACCGTCATGGCGTCGTACAACAAGATCAACGGCACGTACGCCACCGAGAACGCCTGGCTCCTGCGGGAGGTCCTGCGCGACACGTGGGGCTTCGACGGTGTCGTCGTGTCCGACTGGGGTGCCGTCCACGACCGCGTCGCAGCGCTCCTCGGGGGCACCGACCTCACGATGCCGCCGTTCGGTGACGACGACGCCGTCGTCGCTGCGGTCCGCGACGGGGCGCTCGACGAGCGCGTGCTGGACGAGGCCGTACGCCGGGTGCTGGCGCTGGTGGGTCGCGCCGAGGCTGTCGCGGGTAGCGAGGGCAGCGAAGGCGCCGAGACCAGCCATGACGATACGGCCCCCACCGACCAGCACCTTTCTCACCACGCTCTCGCGCGCGAAGCCGCAGCGTCGGGCGCGGTGCTGCTGAAGAACGAGCGCGTCGGCGGTGTACCCGTCCTGCCGCTCACCGACGCGACGCCGATCCTCGTCGTCGGCGAGCTCGCACGGACGCCGCGGTTCCAGGGCTCCGGCTCGTCGCGCGTGAACCCGACCCGCGTCGACGTGCCGCTCGACGCGCTGCGTGAGGCGACCGGGGTCGAGCTGGCGTTCGAGGCCGGCTACACCCTCGGCGGCACGCCCGAGGAGGACCGGGCGCTGCGGACCGCAGCCGTCGAGGCGGCGCACGGCGACCGCACCGTCGTGTGCTTCCTGGGACTTCCCGACGACTACGAGTCCGAGGGCTACGACCGGACCCACCTCGAGCTCCCGCCGGCCCAGGTCGAGCTCGTGCAGGAGCTGGCGTCGGCCAACCCGCGCGTGGTGGTCGTCCTCGCCAACGGCGGCATCGTCACACCCGTCGCCTGGTCGCGCGAGGTGCCCGCCCTGCTCGAGATGTGGCTCGGCGGGCAGGCTGCGGGCTCGGCCGCCGCCGACCTGGTCCTCGGACGCGCGGAGCCCACCGGGCGTCTCGCCGAGACAATCCCGTTCCGGCTCGAGGACACCCCGGCGTACATCGACTTCCCCGGCCACCTGGGACACTCCCGCTACGGCGAGGGCGTGTTCGTCGGCTACCGCTACTACGACGTCAAGCGCATCCCGCCGGCGTACCCGTTCGGGTTCGGGCTCGGCTACACGACCTTCTCGCAGGCCGATCTCGCGGTCGACGTCACCGGAGAGGGCGACGGCGTCCGCGCCACGGTGTCGGTGACCGTCACCAACACCGGTGCGCGACGCGGCACCGAGGTCGTCCAGGTCTACGTGTCGGACCTCGAGGCACCCGTCGCCCGCCCGGAGCGCGAGCTCAAGGGCTTCGCACGGGTCACCCTGGACCCCGGCGCCTCGGAGCGCGTGACGATCGAGCTGGGTCCTCGAGCCTTCGCCTTCTGGCATCCGGCGCTGCGCCGCTGGACGGTCGAACCAGGCATGTTCACGGTCTCGATCGGCGCCTCTTCCGCCGACCTGCGTCGCAGCGTCACCGTCGACGTGCGCGGCGACGTACCCCGGAGCCCGCTGACGGCCGAGTCCACGCTCGCCGAGTGGTTCGCCGACCCGGTCGGTGGCCCGCTCGTGGCGAAGGCGTTCGGCGGCAACGACGACGAGCCCAGCGCGACCGAGCAGGCGATGGCGGCCCAGGTCCCGCTGTCGACGCTCGCGGGGCTAGCCGGGTTCCCGCGGGCTCAGGTCGACGCGCTCGTGGAGCAGGCGGCCAACCCGCCCTCACCGGCCGCGGAGGAGTCCGACGCGCCGGTCGAGGCCGGAGCGACAGCGGAGGATCGAGACCCTACGCCCCGACCGGCTGACTGATCTCCGCACGCGTCGCACCCACCGCGTCGGCCAGAGCGTCGGCGTCGACGGTGATGCCGACGCCGTGCCCTCCGCCGCCGATCGAGATCTGTCCGGTGATCCCGCTGTCCATCACGACGGGCCATGCCGTCGTGCTGCCGAGCGGCGTGATGGTGCCCCGCTCGTACCCCGTCACGTCCTTGGCGGTTGCGGCGTCCGGCATCGACACCCGGTTGACGCCGAGCAGCGCACGTAGCCGCGGCCACGAGAACTCGCGGTCGCCCGGCACCATCACGAAGCGGTAGTCGCCGTCACTCACCCGCACGACCAGCGTCTTGACCAGAGCTCGCGGGGCGACGCCGCGTGCCTCGGCCGCCTCCTCGAGCGACCGAACCCGGCCGTGCCGGGTGACGGAGTGCTCGAGCCCGAGCGCCTCGGCGGCGGCGATCGCGCGGGCGGACTGGTCGGAGGAGTTCGGCGTGTCGCTCATGGTGACCATCGAAGCACCCCGGTGGTCGCGCAGCCGGTGACCCGCGGCCTCCCTCGTTCAGCCGTCGGAAGGCGGTGCGGACATCGGCGACTGCCCAAGGGCACGGGCGACGGCCACGAGGTTCGCGGCCATCGTCACGCCCGTCGTCCGCGACCAGTCGTGGCCCTCGTCGGTCTCGGTGAAGCTCGGACCAGGTCCGGGGCCGCGGTTCCAGTAGGTCCACGCCTGGCCGGGCACGGTGAACCCGATGTCGCCCAGCGCACCCGCGATCTCGGAGATCACGTGGTGGGCGCCGTCCTCGTTGCCCGTGACGACCACGCCCGCGACCCGGTCGTACGCGACCGGCTTCCCGTCGTCGTCGGTCTCGGAGATCATCGCGTCGAGCCGTTCGATCGCCTGCTGGGCGTACGAGCTGGGGTGGCCGACCCAGGTCGGCGTCGCGAAGACGAGGATCTCGCTCGACGTGATCGATTCGTGCACCCGCGGCCAGTCGTCACCGTCGCCCATGTCGGTCTCGACACCGTGGGCGAGGTCGAGGTCGGCCAGCCGGTAGCTGGTGGTCTCCACTCCCCACCCCTTCATCGCCGACACGACGACGTCGGCGAGAACCTGGGTGTTCGATGGTTCGGGTGACGGTTTCAGCGAGCAGTTGAGCAGCGTGGCACGCACGTGGCCCTCCTTGGTCGGTTGCCCGTCGGGTACCCGGGGCGGGTCACACCATGCAGGTCACACCATGCGGCGGACGATCCCGAGCGGCGCGTGCCGCAGCACGAACGCGAGCGGGCGCCACGGCCACGACGGCACGATGCGCTCCGGCTTCTCGCTGTCGATCGCCTCGACGAGCGCGTTGGAGCCGGTCTCGGTGTCGACCATGCCCTTCGGCTTCTGCTCGACCTGGTCGTTCATCTCGGACGCGATGTATCCCGGGAAGATCGCACTCACCGCGATGTCGTGCCCCTTGCGGTTCACCAGGTCCGACCGGATGCCCTCGGCGAGGTGCGCGAGACCGGCCTTGGTCGCGGCGTACGTCGTCATCGAGCCCGGCATCCCACGCATCGCCGACATCGACGAGACGACGACGAGGTGGCCGGAGCGCCGCTCGTAGAAGTGCTCCATCGCCGCCTCGCACTGCGCCAGCGCCGCGACGAAGTTCGTCTCGGCCGTCTGGCGGTTCGCGTCGAACCTGCCGGTGCCGATCCGGCCACCCTTGCCGATGCCGGCGTTGACCACGATCCGGTCGAGGCCTCCGAGGTCGGCTGCCGCCGCCTTGAACACCGAGAAGACCTGCTCGTGATCGGTGACGTCGAGGGCGTGGACGACGACGCGGATCGACGGGTACGCCGCCTCGAGCTCTGCCTTGAGCGCCTCGAGCCGATCGACGCGGCGGGCGGTGAGCGCCAGGTCGTGGCCCTTGGCGGCCCAGACACGCGCCATGCCGGCGCCGAGGCCGGAGCTCGCACCGGTGATGAGGATGGTCTTGCGCATCGGTTCTCCTGGGCTGTCAGCGGTAGGTGACGAGGTCGGCCGGGAGGTGGGTGTGCTCGTTGAACGACACCAGGGTCCTCCCGGAGGATCCCGTGATGATCGTCGTGACGCCGGCGTTGATCGTCACGGTGTTCAGGCGCGGCCACAGCTCCTGGGCCTGCGGCGTCCACGTCGGAGCGTCGCCCGCGAGCACGTGCGCGGCGACGATCGCGAGCGGGCCGCCGGAGGTGAAGACGACGGCGGAGTCTCCCTTGCCCAGCGACTCGGCGAGACGCCCGAAGGCGGCGAGGACCCGGGCGGTGAAGTGCGCGTACGGCTCGGGGTACTCGTCGTCGTGCTCGCCGCTGATCCAGCGCGTCACAGCCGCGACGAACACCCGCTGGAACTCCTTCGGGTCGGTCACGGAGGTGGCGGCACCCGGTGCGTACGCCTCGACGACCGACTCGTGGGGGAACTCGTCCCACCCGTGGTCCACGTCGTATCCGTCCGACGGACCGGCCGCGTCGAGAGCGGCGATGGCGGTCTGCGCGTGGCGCAGCATCCCACCGGCGACGGCGTGCGACGGGAGGAACCCCGAGGCCTCCCAGGACTGGCCCAGCGCGGCCGCCTGGGCGTACCCCCGCTCGGAGAGCTGGTCGTAGTCGTCGGTGCCGAAGGAGGCCTGTCCGTGTCGGACGAGGTGGATGGCGCTCACGACGACACCCGCGCCCCTGCGCGCCGCGCTCCGCCGGCCGCCTCCTCGTCGGCGGCTGCCTGGCGCGCCGTCCGGAGCATCATGGCGCGGTAGAGCCAAGGGGCGAAGCGCTTCGCGGCGTACGCGACCCGGGCGTCGCGGTCGGGCAGGATCACGCTCTTGCCGGCGTCGAGCTGACGAAGGACGTCGGCCGCGATCGTGTCGGCGCTGCGGCCGGACCCTTCGATGAGCTTGCGCGCGGACTCGCTGGCGCTCGGGTCGGCGCTGCGGATCGAGTCGGCGAGGTTGGTCCGGAAGAACGACGGGCAGATGACCGCGACACCGACGCCGTACGGCTCGAGCTCCCACCGCAGGCTCTCGCTGAGGGCGACGACGCCCGCCTTGACCGCGGCGTACTCGGTCATCCGGGGCGGATGGACCAGCCCAGCCGCCGAGGCGGTGTTGAGGATCTGGCCGCTTCGCTGCTCCTTCAGCATCGCGGCGAAGGTGCGGCACCCGCGGGCCACGCCGAGGAGGTTGATCTGGGTGATCCAGTCCCAGCTCTCGGACGTGGTGAGGTCGACGCGGCCGCCCGACGCGACCCCCGCGTTGTTGACGACGAGATCGATGCCGCCCCAGGTCTGGCGGACCCACGCGAGGGTCGACGTCCAGTCGTCGTCGCTGCGGACGTCGAGCTGGCGGTAGGTGAGCCGCCCGGGCAGCGCTGCCAGGCCGGAGGGGAGATCAAGGTGGACGTCGGTCGCGAGGACCCGGCACCCGCGCTCGAGCAGCTGGGTCACCAGCGAGAGGCCGAGGCCCGACGCTGCGCCGGTGACGAGAACGCGGTCGCCTGTGCTGACGGTCATGGGCCCGAGCGTATCTAAGCGCCCGCTTACGACGCCCTCGGGCCGTCGGCCGAGCGAGCGACGACTCGGTTACGGTTCTGTAACAACACGTGGGAGCGCTCCCATCCGCTCTTGACCGCGCAGTGTGACTCGCACCACAGTTCGTGGGAGCGCTCCCATCGGCGGGAGCGGCGAAGGAGAGGGTCACTGTGTCACACACACGCCGTTCGCGCTGGCTGGCCACCGCAGCAGCGCTCATCGCGATGTCGTCGCTCGCCGCCTGTGGCGGGGACGACTCCGGCAGCGACTCCGAAGAGGACGTCACGCTCCGCGTGAACCTCTTCGGCAAGTTCGGGTACACCGATCTGTACAAGCAGTTCGAGAAGGACCACCCGGGCGTCAAGATCGTCGAGACGGCCGAGGGCGACCTCGGCAAGTACAACACCCAGCTGACGCAGCGCATCGCCGCCGGCTCGGGTGCCGGCGACGTCGTCGCGATCGAGGAGGGACAGGCGGTCAACTTCCTGGCGAGCGCAGACAAGTTCGTCAACCTCCAGGACCACGGCGCGAAGGACCTCGAGGACCAGTACCTCCCGTGGAAGTTCGCCGGCGCGACCACCGCCGACGGTGCGACCACCATCGGTCTCGGCACGGACGTGGGCGGCCTGGCGATGTGCTACCGCCGCGACCTGTTCGAGAAGGCCGGCCTCCCGACGGACCGCGAGGCCGTCGCGGCGCTGTGGCCGACGTGGGACGAGTTCATCGCCACCGGCGAGAAGTTCCAGGACGGGCTGAAGGGCAGTGACGCGAAGTTCATCGACAGCGCCACGAACACCTACAACTCGATCCTCATGCAGTCGGCGGACCACACGTACTTCGACAAGGACGAGGAGCTCGTCATCGAGACGAACCCCGCGGTCAAGGCTGCGTGGGACAAGGCCCTCGAGATGGACGACAAGGGCATCTCGGCCGAGCTGAAGTCGTTCTCGCCCGAGTGGAACGCCGGCTTCAAGAACGGCGACTTCGCGACCATCGCGTGCCCCGCCTGGATGACCGGGTACATCAAGGACCAGGCCGGCGAGGAGAACGCCGGCAAGTGGGACATCGCGACCATCCCGGGTGGTGGCGGCAACTGGGGCGGCTCGTGGCTCGCGGTTCCCGCGGACAGCGAGAACCAGGACCTCGCCATCGAGCTCGTCAAGTTCCTGAGCAACGCCGACGGCCAGCTCGCAGCGTTCAACGCGGTCGGCAACCTGCCGTCCAACCCGAACCTGTACGAGGATCCCGCGCTGCAGGAGGCCACCAACCCGTACTTCAGCGACGCGCCGGTCGGCCAGCTGTTCGTGGCCGGTGCCGCGAACCTCGAGCCGGTCTTCCTCGGGGCGAAGAACCAGCCCGTGCGTGACGCCGTCGAGAACGCGATGAGGTCGGTCGAGAACGGTCAGCGGAGCTCGGCGGACGCGTGGGACGTCGCCGTCGCCGACGCCCAGAAGGTCGCCGGCTGACCCGGCGCCAGCAGCGCTCCCTCCTCCCGAGCGTTGCGTGACCCGTGGTGCCCGCGCCGCGACCCCTACCGCGGCGCGGGCACCACGCACCATCCCACCGTCCAGACCTCGTCCCCAGGAGCCGGCATGCACCTGCGTGACAGGCTCGCCCGGATCGACATCCACGGCGCGCCGTACCTTTTCATCGCCCCGTTCTTCCTGCTCTTCGGGATCTTCGGGCTCTTCCCCCTCGGTTACACGCTGTGGGTCTCCCTGCACGACTGGACCCTGCTCGGCGGCAACGAGGGCTGGGTCGGGTTCGGCAACTACACCGAGCTGTTCAACGACGGCTACTTCTGGAACAGCCTGCTCAACACCTTCGCGATCTTCCTGATCGCGACCATCCCGCAGATGATCGCCGCTCTTGCGCTGGCGCAGGTGCTCAACGCCAGCCTGCGGGCGATCACCGTCTGGCGGGTCGGCGTCATCATCCCGACCGCCACGTCGGTCGCCGCGGTCGGGATCATCTTCACGATGGCGTTCTCCCGCGACTTCGGGATCGTCAACTGGATGATCGGCCTCGTCGGCATCGAACCGATCGCCTGGAACCAGGAGCGGCTGCCGTCCTGGATCGCGATCGCGACGATGGTCGACTGGCGCTGGACCGGCTACAACGCGCTCATCCTGCTCGCCGCACTCCAGGCCGTCCCGAAGGACCTGTACGAGTCCGCGCGGCTCGACGGCGCCTCCGCCGCCCGGCAGTTCTGGTCGATCACCATCCCGATGCTCCGCCCGACGCTGATGTTCGTCGTCACCGTCTCCACGATCGGCGGGATCCAGCTCTTCACCGAGCCCTTGCTGTTCAACCCCGGCGCGAACGCGATCACCGGCGGCGACATCCGACAGTTCCAGACGAGCGCGATGTACGTCGTGGAGCAGGCCTTCACCGGCCAGCGCTTCGGCTACGCCGCCACCATCGCCTGGGTCCTGTTCGCCGTGATCGTCCTGGTCTCGCTGGTGAACTCCCTGCTCGTACGACGAATCCGCTCGGCGGACTGAGGAGCGCCCGATGACCACACCGATGACCGCGACCCTGCCGACGCTGACGGCCACCGACGAGCCGGAGCCCCCGGGCCGCAAGCGGCGCCGCTCGCGCATCCACCGCGCGTCGCCGCTGACGTACCTCGTCATGACGTTCGTCGTGCTCGGCTCGATCGCCCCGCTCTACTACATGGTCGTGATGGCGTCGCGACCCAACAGCGACATCACGTCCAACCCGCCGCCGCTGACTCCGGGCAGCGAGCTGGGCAACAACGTCACGCGGGTGTTCGAGAACCCCGACGTCGTCTTCGCGCAGGCGCTGCTCAACTCGCTGATGGTGGCGACGGTCGCGACGATCAGCGTCGTCACGCTCTCCGCGCTGGCCGGGTTCGCGTTCGCCAAGCTGCGGTTCCGCGGCAAGAACATCCTCCTGCTGGGCGTCATCGGCACGATGATGGTGCCGGTCCAGCTCGGGCTCGTCCCGCTCTACATGCTGATGGGCTGGCTCGGTCTCGCCGGCAGCCTGTGGTCGGCGGTGCTGCCGTTCCTCGTCACCGGGTTCGGTGTGTTCTTCATGCGCCAGTACGTCATGCAGGCCATCCCCGACGAGCTGATCGAGGCGGCCCGGGTGGACGGCGCGTCGACGACCCGCATCTTCTTCCAGGTGATCTTCCCGGCGCTGCGGCCGGCCGTCGCCGTGCTCGGACTGCTCACGTTCATGGAGCGCTGGAACGACTTCATGTGGCCCTACCTCACGCTCGCCCCCGAGAACCCGACCGTCCAGGTGGCGCTGTCGCGGCTCTCCGGCGGCTACTACACCGACCAGGCCCTGGTGATGGCGGGCACGCTGCTCGCCACCGTGCCGCTGGTCCTCGTCTTCGTCCTGTTCGGCCGCCGCATCGTCGGCGGAATCATGGAAGGTGGAGTCAAGGGATGACGGACCTCGTCACCGATCCGCTCACCGCCCTCGCGACGGCGTTCCCCCGGGACTTCGCGTTCGGCGCTGCGACCGCGGCGTACCAGATCGAAGGAGCTGTCTCCACCGACGGCCGGACCCCGTCGATCTGGGACGTCTTCTCCGCCGAGCCCGGGCGCGTGCACGACGGCGACACCGGCGAGGTCGCCTGCGACCACTACAACCGCGTGCCGTCGGACGTGTCGCTGATGCGCGACCTCGGGCTGAGCACGTACCGGTTCTCGGTCGCGTGGCCGCGGATCCAGCCGGGCGGGTCGGGTCCCGCCAACGCTGCCGGGCTCGCGTTCTACGACCGGCTCGTCGACACGCTGCTGGAGAACGGCATCGCCCCCTGGGCGACGCTCTACCACTGGGACCTGCCGATCGAGCTCGAGCACGCCGGCGGCTGGCCGGTCCGCGACACCGCGTACCGGTTCGCCGAGTACGCCGGCATCGTCGCCGAGGCGCTCGGCGACCGGCTCCACGGCCTCATCACGCTCAACGAGCCCTGGTGCTCGGCGTTCCTCGGCTACGGCAACGGCGTGCACGCCCCCGGGCGCCGCGACGGCGCGGCTGCCCTCGCCGCGTCCCATCACCTGCTGCTCGGCCACGGGCTGGCGTCCGAGTCGGTCCGCGCCGCAGCACCGTCGGTGCCGTTCGGCATCACCGTCAACCTCTACCCGACCGCGCCGGCGGTCCCCCCGACGTACGACGGTCCGGACCGTCCGGCGTACGACGACGCCGTCCGCCGCATCGAGGGTCTGTCCAACCGCTGGTTCCTGGACCCCCTGTTCGGGCGCGGCTACCCGGCCGACGTCGTCGAGGACGTCCGGGCCACGAGCGCGCTGGAGTTCGTCCGCGACGGCGACACCGACATCATCGCCGCACCGCTCGACTTCCTCGGCGTCAACTACTACACGCGGCACGTCGTCGCGCCGTCGGCGTACCCGGGCTCGTCCGGCGTCGAGTTCCTGTCGCGAGGGCTCCCGGTGACGGCCATGGGCTGGGAGGTCGACCCGGACGGGCTGTACGACATCGTGCGCTGGGTCCACGAGACCTACCCGGCCGTCCCGATCTACCTGACCGAGAACGGCTCCGCGTACGACGACGTGGTCGACGTCGACGGACGGGTGCACGACCCCGAGCGGCTCGCCTACCTGCGCGACCACCTCGCCGCGACGTCTCGGCTGATCTCCGACGGCGTCGATGTCCGCGGCTACTTCGCGTGGTCGCTGATGGACAACTTCGAGTGGGCGTACGGCTACGAGAAGCGGTTCGGGCTCGTGCACGTCGACTACGAGACGCAGCGTCGCACCCCGAAGGACAGTGCCGTCTGGTACGCCGCGCTCCTCGAGGCCCACAGGAGCGGGGCGGGCCCTCGAAGCGGGATACTGGACGGATGACGGGTAGTCGGGCGGACGGTACGCCACAACGCCCGACGCTCGAGCAGGTCGCGGCGCTCGCGGGCGTCGGACGCGGCACGGCGTCGCGGGTCATCAACGGTTCACCCGCGGTCGCCCCGCAGACGCGCGACGCCGTGATGAAGGCGGTCGCCGAGCTGGGGTACGTCCCCAACCAGGCCGCACGCTCCCTGGTCACGCGGCGTACGGGCGCGATCGCGCTCGTGATCTCCGAGCCGGAGGAGCGGCTGTTCAGCGAGCCGTTCTTCGCGGGCGTCGTACGCGGCATCTCGCGCGTGATGGACGAGCACGGCCGGCAGCTGGTGCTGGTGCTGGTGCACGGTGCGGCCGAACGCACGGACGAGCCCGCCGCGTACCTCAGCCCGCAGCACGTCGACGGCGCCCTCCTGCTCTCGCAGCACGAGGGCGACGACCTCCCGCAGCGGCTCCGCGACCGGGGTCTGACTCTCGTCCACGGCGGCCGTCCGCCCGGTGACGAGCAGGCGAGCTGGGTCGACGTGGACAACGTCGGCGGAGCCCGCGGCGCCGCGGCGCACCTGCTCGCGCGTGGCCGTACGACCGTGGCGACGATCGCGGGCCCGCCCGACATGCAGGCCGGCCGCGACCGGCTCCAGGGCTACCGCGAGGCGCTCGCCGCAGCCGGGATCCCCGACTCCCCCGACCTGGTCTCCGTCGGTGACTTCACTGAGCTCGGCGGCTGGCGGGCGATGCGTCGGCTGCTCGAGCAGCGCTCGGACCTGGACGCCGTCTTCGTCGCGTCGGACCCGATGGCGCTCGGGGCGCTGCGGGCGCTGCGCGAGGCCGGTCGTACGGTCCCGGGCGACGTGGCCGTCGTCGGGTTCGACGACTCGCCGATGGCCGCGGTGAGCGACCCTCCGCTGACGACGGTCAACCAGCCGGTGGAGCGCCTCGGACGCGAGATGGCCGAGATGCTGCTGGCGTCGCTCACGGAGTCCGAGGCGGCCGAGTCACGCAGCGTGGTCCTCCCGACGAGCCTCGTGCAGCGCGGCTCCTCCTAGTGTGCGCCGGCTCGCCGGTGTCCGGGTCAGGCGTCGACGTCCTCATAGGTGTTGTCGCCGCTGACGCGACGCACGGATCCCCAGCCCCACACCGCCCAGGCGACGAGGAGGACGGCACCGACGAGGGAGCCGACGGCGTCGGCGACGAGGTCGCCGACCGTGTCGGCGTTGCCCTCCGACAGCGCCGTATCGAGAACCCCGTCGGAGGAGAACTCGACGATCTCCCACAGCCCGCCGACCGCCATGCCCAAGCAGAAGGCGACGACCGCGATGCCGACGTAGTGGCGCGGGTGCGTGTCGTCGCGCGGATCGGGCAGGACCTCGAGCCTCGCCAGCCCGATGTAGAGCACCGGCGCGACCAGGCACGGCAGCACCACATGGACGACGCGGTCGAACCACTCCAGCGAGTCGTACCAGCCGAGGGACTCACCCGTCGCGTGCAGCGTCAGCACCAGGACGAAGCCTAGGTCGTACATGCGCGGCAGGTTGACCACCCTGGCCAGCAGGGCGAGCGCGGCGGCGAACCCGAGAGCCAGCGCGGCGCCGGAGTCCCCGAGGACGAGTGCGGCTCCGGTGGCGAGCACCAGGCCGAGGCGCAGGACGTCGATCCCGTCGCGAACGAGCGGCGTCCAGTCGCCGAGCAGGAGCGTTCGCCCATCCACGGCCTCCAGGCTAGTCCGCGAGCCACTTTCTGCAGGTCCGCGAGCCACCGCCGTACGACAGTGGCTCGCGAACGCACGCAGAGTGTCTCGCTCGCGAACTCAGGAACCGATGTTCGGGTCGGCCTTCTCGATGGCGGCGGTGAGCTCCTCGAGCTGGGCGGCGTAGTCGGTGTAGGTGTGCAGCCAGTACGCCGGCCACTCCGTGTACTGCTCAGCCGCGAACGCCTTGATGTGCGACGCGGTCGGCTGTGCCTCGAGCGTCTCGAAGTTGCCCGGGTAGTTGCGGTCGTCGAACAGCAGCAGGTCGGGCTGGTAGGTGTCGGCGTTCTCGAAGCTCAGCGACTGCCAGTAGGGGAAGTCCGCGTCGGGCTTCTCCGGCACGATCACGTCGAGGCCCCACTCCTGGAAGTCCAGCAGCTCCGGCGCGTACTTCGGCACCGCCACGGCGTACGTGTCGTCGTAGGGGCCGACCGCCAGCGCGGTGAGACCGGGCTTGGCGGCCGCAGCCTCCGAGAACGCCTCGCGCGCCGACTCGAAGGCCGCCTTGGCGTCGGCACCGCTGCCGCCGTCGACGTCCGCGCCGAGCGACTCCGCGAGATCGGCGTACCCCTCGATGAGGTCGACGATCGAGTCGCCCTGCGCCGGGCCGACGATCGGGGCGAGCTCGGCGATGCGCTTGCTGGCCTCCTCGACGCCGTCCTCGACACCGCTGTACGCCTTCTCGACCGGCCAGTAGTCGCCGACGATCAGGTCAGGCTTGAGCTCGGCGGCCTTCTCGACGTCGATCTTGCCCCAGGTCTCGCCGATGACCTCGATGCCGTCGAAGTCGACGCCCTGGAGGCCCACGTCGTCCTTGATCGGTCCGTCGGCATAGACGGCGATCGGCTTGATGCCGTGCTCCATGAGCGCGGCGGCGGCGTAGGCGTGGGCGATGATCCGCTCCGGCACCTCGTCGGCCTCGTAGGTCTTGCCGTCGCCCGAGACGTACGACCAGGCGCCGGTGTCGGCGTTGGCGTCGTCGGAGTCGGAGGAGCCGCACGCGGTGGCGGCGAAGGCCAGCGCGAGGCCGGCGGCGAGGACGCTGACGCGTCGGTTCATCGGTGTCTCCGTGGTGAAGATGGGGGAAGCTGCGGCGTGCAGCAGGGCCTCACCTTAGCGGACTGATTAGGCGAGGCTAACCTCAAGCCAAGATCCGAGACACCCCCGCGACCTCACTCGACGGGCAGCGCGACGTCGTCGTCGCGCGTGGCGGCAGGCACCACGAGGAGCCCGACGCACGCTCGGGCCGCCGCCTCGCCGTCGCCGCGGACGACCGCCGTGGCGAGCTCGTCGAGACGCGCTCGGACCTCCGGCGTCTCGGTGGGGTCCGGGCACTGGGCCGCGAGGACGTCCTCGAGCTCCCCGAGGAGGCTGGTGCCCGCGAGCCGCCGGACGCAGCGCCACACCTCGTCGAACGGCGGGACCGTGCCGTCGGCACCGAGCATGGCGATCCGCATCGCCTTCTGCGGGTGGGCGGCAGCGGCTCGCGCGACGCCTGCCATCACGGCCTCCCGGGCCAGCGCCACCTCGGTCCTCGGATGGGCGGCGATCCGGCCGGACAGGTCCTGCTCCGCGACCGGCGCCTGGCGCACAAGAGCACCCACCCCGTGGCGGACCTCGACCCGTCCTTGGATCTCGAGCGCAGCCAGCGCCTGGGCCAGGGTGGCCCGGCTGACCCCGAGGTCGCGGGCCAGCTGACGCTCCGGTGGGAGACGGTCCCCGGCGACCAGGCCCTGGGCCTCGATGAAGTCCGAGATGTGCTGGGCGAGGTGCTCGTACAGCCGCGGACGCGGGACGGGACCGGGCCCGCGCTGACCGTCCGTCCTGCTCATAAGCACCGCCTCATGGACCAGAGCGTACTTGACATTTGGGCCACTGGACCAGAGGCTAGGCCACTGAACCTGTGGTCTGGACCACACTGACCTGTCTCACGCTGAACCGTCTCGCTGAACTGTCTCAAAAACACAGGAGGGGACTCCGTGTCCACCGAAATCGTCGCGCTGGCCGCGCTCGCGCTGGTCTTCCTGATCGCGACCGTCCGCAGCATCAACATGGGCGCCCTCGCGCTCGTGGCTGCCTTCATCGTGGGCCTCAGCGTCTTCGGTGACGACACGGACGCGATCATCGCCGGCTTCCCGGGAGACCTCTTCGTCATCCTCGTCGGCGTCACCTACCTCTTCGCACTGGCGAAGAACAACGGCACCGTCGACTGGATCGTCCATGGCGCGGTCCGCGCCGTACGAGGCCGCGTCGCCCTCGTCCCGTGGGCGATGTTCTTCGTCTGCGCGGTCGTCACCGGCATCGGCGCCGTCAGCCCCGCCGCGGTCGCGATCGTGGCGCCCGTGGCGATGGGCTTCGCGCACCGCTACCGCATCAACTCCGTGATGATGGGGATGATGGTCGTGCAGGGCGCGACCGGCGGCAGCTTCTCGCCGATCGGCATCTTCGGCAGCATCACGAACGGCGTCGTCGACTCCAACGACATCGAGGGCAGCGCGACGTTCCTCTTCCTCTCGGCGATGATCGCCGCCACCCTCGTCGCCACGATCACGTACTTCGTCTTCGGAGGACGCGAGCTGATCCAGCGCGGCAAGGACGAGCGAGCGCTCGCCGAGATCGGCGCCACCGCCGATGCCGCGAGCAGCGCAGCGACCCGCGGCACCGTCGCGGGCACGCCCGGCTCCGTCGTGGAGCGCGGACTCCACCACACCGATGCCGCCTCAGACGAGGTCGACGACGACACCCGCCTCAACCTCGAGCGCTCGACCACCCTCCTCGGCCTGGTCGCGCTGATCGTCGGCGCACTCGCCTTCGACCTCGACGTCGGGTTCACCGCCCTGACCGTCGCCGTGGTGCTCACGCTGCTCTTCCCGCCGTCGGCTCGCGGCGCGGTCGAGAAGATCAGCTGGGGCACGATCCTGCTGGTCGGCGGCATCGTCACGTACGTCAACCTCCTCCAGAACCACGGTGTCGTCACCTGGCTCGGCGACCGCGTCGCCGATGTCGGCGCACCGCTGCTCGCGGCCCTGCTGATCTGCTTCATCGGCGCCGTCGTCTCGGCGTTCGCGTCGACCACCGGCATCATCGGAGCGCTGATCCCGCTGGCCGTCCCGTTCCTGCTCACCGACCAGGTCAGCCCGATCGGGCTGATCGCCGCGCTCGCGATCTCCAGCTCGGTGGTCGACTGCAGCCCGTTCTCGACCAACGGCGCGCTGATCGTCGCGAACTCGGACGAGAGCGAGCGCGAGATGGTCTTCAAGCGCCTCATGCAGTGGGGCATGTCCATCGTCGTGGTCGCCCCGATCGTCACCTGGGCGATCCTGGTCCTGCCGAGCGCGTGACCGACCACGAGCACACCCGCGGGGCGGGCGGCGACCACGCCGCCCGCCTCCGGGCGTCCTTCACCGCTCAAGCGGCGACCTTCGAGGAGCCGTCGCTGAACGCGGCGTTCACGGCAGGTCTCGCCTGGCTCGTGGAGGCCGCAGCACCGGAACCGTCCGACCGTTGCCTCGACCTCGCTGCGGGGACGGGACTCGTCGGCCGTGCCCTCGCTCCGCACGTCGCTCACGTGACCTGTATCGACACCACTCCGGCCATGGTCGAGCGCGGTCGTGCCGCTGCTGCGACTGCCGGACTGACCAACGTCGAGTTCGTCCTCGCTGACGCCGTGGACGCGACCGTCCCGGCGGGCAGCATCGACGTCGCCGTCACCCGGTTCTCGCTGCACCACGTGCCGGACCCTCGGGGCCTCCTCCGCGCGATGCTCGCGGCCTGCCGTCCGGGAGGCCGCCTCGTGGTCCACGACCTCGCCTCCTCCGCAGACCCGGCGATCGCCGCGCGCCAGGACGCGATCGAGACCTGGCGCGACGACTCCCACCTGCGAGCGCCCGTCCTCGGCGAGGTCGCCGAGCTCCTCCGCGGCCTCGGAGCCGCGGTCGACCGCACCGACCAGCGCTCGTACACCCGCCCGCTCGAGCCGTGGCTCGCCCAGTCCCTCACCTCCTCCGAGCGCGCCGACCGCGTCCGCAGCGCGTTCGCCGAAGAGCTCGCCGGCGGTGTCCCGACCGGCTTCGGCCCCGAGCAGCGCGACGATGGAGTCTGGTTCACCCAGACCTGGGAGCTCACCGCCGCCCACCGTCCCTGACCGACCTCGCCGCCAGCGCCGTACCGACCGCCAGACTCGTCCACCGATCAGCAGGAGCACCGCATGCTGTCCGACATCGTCGTCCTCGACCTCACCCGTGCCCTCGCCGGCCCGCACGCCGCGATGATGCTCGGCGACCTCGGCGCCCGCGTCATTAAGGTCGAGTCACCGACCGGTGACGACACCCGCGGCTGGGGTCCCCCGTTCGTCGGCGAGCCCGGCGACGAGGAGTCCACCTACTTCCTGTCCTGCAACCGCAACAAGGAGTCGGTGACCGCCGACCTCAAGAGCGACGACGGCAGGGCGCTCCTGACGCGCCTCGTACGCCAGGCCGACGTGCTGCTGGAGAACTTCCGGCCGGGCGTCCTCAGCCGGCTCGGCTTCTCGGAGGAGCGCCTGCACCAGCTCAACCCCCGCCTGGTGATCTGCTCGATCACCGGGTTCGGGCACGACGGGCCCGAGGGCGGGCGCGCCGGGTACGACCAGATCGCCCAGGGCGAGGCCGGGCTGATGAGCCTGACCGGCCCGTCGCCCGACGAGCCGACCAAGGTCGGCGTCCCGATCGGCGACCTGCTGGCCGGGATGAACGCCGCGTACGGCGTGGTCGCGGCGCTGCACGAGCGCAACACCACAGGTCGTGGACGCGTCGTCCGCACCAGCCTGCTCGCCAGCATCGTCGGGGTCCACGCGTTCCAGGGCACCCGGTGGACGGTCGCCGGCGAGGTCCCCCGAGGGATGGGCAACCACCACCCGTCGATCGCCCCGTACGGCCTGTTCCGCACCGCCGACTCGCCCGTGCAGATCGCTGTCGGCAGCGAGGGCCTCTGGGCCCGCTTCGCCCCGCTGATCGGGCTCGACGCCGGCGCCGCGCCGTACGCGACGAACCCCGAACGCGTGCGCCGCCGCGACGAGCTGATCGCCCTGATCGAGGCACGGTTCGCCGACGAAGGTGCCGAGGTGTGGCTCGCCCGGCTCGCCGACGCCGGCATCCCCGCCGGCAAGGTCCGCACCCTCGACGACGTCTACACCTGGGACCAGACCCGCTCGCAAGGTCTGCTCATCGACGTCGAGCACGAGAGCCTCGGCACCGTCCAGCTCCCCGGGCCGGCGTTGCGCCTCGACGACCACCCCTACGCCGGGGCGCGCGAGACCCACCTCGCGCCCCCGCGGCTCGGACAGCACAACGCCTCCGTCGCCGCGTGGCTCGACGCGTGCGAGACGGACGAGGCATGAGCACGCGGCTCGGCGCCCAGGAGCTGATCGACCTGGTCCTCGACGACGGGTCGTTCCGGTCCTGGGATGCGCCGGTGATCCGCGGCGCGGTCGACGCGTCGTACGCCGCCGACCTCGCCCGCGCCGAGGAGCGCGCCGACACCGACGAGGCCGTACTGACGGGCGAAGGGACGATCCGCGGTCGCCGGGTCGCCGTCCTCGTCGGGGAGTTCCGGTTCCTCGCCGGGTCGATCGGCGTCGACGCGGCGGAGCGACTCACGGTCGCGGTCGAGCGCGCCACCGCCGAGGGACTCCCCCTGCTCGCCGCACCGGTCTCGGGCGGCACGCGGATGCAGGAAGGGACGCCCGCGTTCGTCCGGATGGTCCAGATCACGGCGGCGATCTGCGCGCACAAGGACGCCGGTCTCCCGTATCTCGTCTACCTGCGCAACCCCACCACCGGCGGCGTGATGGCGTCGTGGGGCTCACTCGGACACATCACGGTCGCCGAGCCCGGGGCGCTGCTGGGGTTCCTGGGGCCGCGCGTGTACGAGGCGCTGTACGGCGAGGCGTTCCCGGAGGGCGTGCAGACGGCGGAGAACCTTTACGCCCACGGGATCGTCGACGCCGTGCTCCCGCCGGAGGACCTGGCCGACATCGTGGACCGGGCGCTGCGCGTGCTGCAGACGCCTCGGCCGACCGCCGGACAGGCCTCGTCGGAGGCCACCACGACCGGGCCGGACCCCGCGCCGCCGACCGACGCGTGGGAGGCCGTGCTCGCGTCGCGGCGCGAGGAGCGTCCCGGCGTACGCGCGCTGCTGCGGCACGGCGCCGCCGACGTCGTCCCGCTCAACGGCACCGGGCAGGGCGAGGCGGGGCACGGACTCGTCCTCGCCCTGGTGCGCTTCGGCGAGGCGCCGGCGGTGCTGCTCGGTCAGGACCGGCGCGAGCAGACGACCGTACGCCCCCTCGGCCCGGACGCCCTCCGCGAGGCGCGCCGCGGGATGCGGCTCGCCGCCGAGCTCGGTCTGCCGCTGGTCAGCGTGATCGACACCCCGGGTGCGGCGCTGTCGGTCGATGCCGAGCAGGGCGGGCTCGCCGGTGAGATCGCGCGTTCGCTCGCCGACATGGTGACGCTCCCCGTGCCGACGCTGACCGTGCTGCTCGGACAGGGCACCGGCGGCGGAGCGCTCGCCCTGCTTCCGGCCGACCGGGTCGTCGCCGCGCAGCACGCGTGGCTCTCCCCGCTCCCGCCGGAAGGGGCGAGCGCGATCGTGCACCGGACCCCGGACCGGGCCGCGGAGATGGCGCGCGCCCAGGGCGTGGGCGCTGCGGCGTTGTCGGAGGAGGGCGTCGTGGACCGCGTGGTCGCCGAGACGCCCGACGCCGCGGACGAACCGGAGGCGTTCTGCCGACGCGTCAGCGCCGTGGTCGAGGAGGAGCTGGCCGCGCTCTGGGCCACCGACGACGGTGCACGCCGTGCTGCGCGACGCGGGCGCTTCCGCCACGGGCTGAGCGGCACGCGCTGATCGGTGGTGGCTCTTCCCGTTTGAGGTGCTCACACCTCAAACCTGCCGTTCCCACCTCTCGTACGGGGTGCGATGCGGCGTTGCGGGTGTTCACACCTCAAACGGGGGCGCGTAACGCGGCGGGCGGAAGGCCTACCGCCGAGGAAGCGTGAGCACGGGTACGGGCGCGTGGCTCATGATGCGCGGGGCGTTCGAGCCGAGGAAGATCCGCCGGACCGGCCCCTCGCGGCTCGACGTCATGACGAGCAGGTCGCCCTCGCGCCAGTGCACCTTGTCGACCGCGCCGCGCCACGAGTCGGCGACGGCGACGATCCGGTCGGTCACCCGGACGCCGCTCCTCTCCACCAGGGTCGCGGCGCGTTCGTGGAGAGCGTCGATCCCCTCGCGCCACGCCTCGTAGACCGCGTCGTCGGCGCGACGGCCACCGCCGTCCGGGAAAGCCGGCAGACGTCGTACGCCGAAGGTCGCGAGCGCGAGCCCGACACCGGCGTGCCGCGCCAGGAACGTGGTCGCGTCGAGCGCCGAGTCGACCGCGTCGTGGGAGTCGACAGCCAGGACGAGGCGTTCGAGACGGTCCGACGGCTCCGACCAGAACGACCGGGGCGCGAGTGCGACCGGCGTCGACGCCCGGTGGAGCAGCCACGTGCTCACGTTGCCGAGCGCCACGTGTCCCATCAGCGCATCCCCTGCCGACCCGACGACGAGCATGGTCGCGTCGACGCGCTCGGCCTCGGCAGCCAGCTCGCGCGGCACCGAGCGGGCTGTACGGACCACGGCGTCGACCTGAACCTCCGGCGGCGGGATCGTACGCGCCTCGGCGACGGCCTCGACCGCCCCCGCCTCGAGGTGGCGGCGCCAGTCGGCATCGGCTCCGGCCACCGCGGACGCCCGGCCCCACGCGTCCGCGACCACGCTGCAGATCAGGACGTCCTCGCCGGTCGACGCCGCGATCCGGCCGGCGAGGTGCACCGCTCCGGCGCCACGCCCGTCCGGCCCGATCCCGGCCACGACGGTCACGGCGCGACCTCTTCGTCGCTCGCCGGGTTGCGCAGGGTGGAGCGCTTGAAGCCGTACGAGAAGTAGAACGCCAGCGCGATCGACACCCACACCAGGAACACGATCCAGGTGACCAGCGCCAGACCCGTGATGACGTAGAGGCACGCCGCGATCGAGAGCAGCGGAACCACCGGGTACAGCGGCACCTTGAACGACCGCTCGAGGTCGGGAGCACGGCGCCGGAGGATGATCACGCCCACCGCGACCACCATGAACGCGACCAGCGTGCCGATGCTCACCGTGTCCAGGAGCCACTCCAGCGGCACGAAGCCGGCGATGAGTGCGACGACCGTCGCGACGATGATCGTGTTCGGGACCGGGGTCAGCGTCCGCGGGTTCACCCGCGCGAAGATCGGCGGGAGCATCCGGTCGCGGCCCATCGTGAAGAGGATGCGCGTCTGCCCGTACAGGACGACGAGGGTGATGCTGAAGATCGAGATGACCGCGCCCGCCGCGAGCACGGTGCTCGGCCAGGTCGATCCGGTGACGTTCTCGAGGATCTGCGCGAGGCCGGCCTGCTGCCCTTCGAAGTCCTGCCACGGCTGGGCCGCGACCGCGGTCAGCGCCACCGCGACGTACAGGGTGGAGACGATGATCAGGGACAGGATGATCGCGCGCGGCATGGTGCGCGCCGGGTCCTTCACCTCGTCGCCTGCTGTCGACACGGCGTCGAGCCCGATGTACGAGAAGAAGATCGTCGCCGACGCCGTCTGGATGCCCGCGACGCCGAACGGGGCGAAGTCCGCGAGGTTGTTGCTGTCCCAGCCGGTAGCCGCGATGGCGACGAACAGCACGAGGACGCCGACCTTGATCGCGACCATCACCGTGTTGACGGTCGCCGACTCGCTCGCGCCCCGGATCAGGAGCATGGCGCAGAGGGCGACCAGGACCATCGCCGGCAGGTTGACCACGCCTCCGGCCTCAGGGGCGTACGACAGCGCGTGCGGGATCTCCACGCCGAAGAGGTTGTCGAGGAGCTGGTTGAGGTACTCCGACCAGCCGACCGCCACCGCGGACGCGGACACGCCGTACTCCAGCAGCAGGCACGCCGCCACGATCATGGCGACCACCTCGCCAAGAGTGGCGTAGGCGTACGAGTACGAGGACCCCGACACGGGCACGCTGCCGGCAAGCTCGGCGTAGCAGAGTGCGGTCAGCCCGGCGGTGATCGCCGCGATGACGAAGGAGACGACAACGGCTGGTCCGGCGTCGGGAACGGCGGTGGTGAGGACGAAGAAGATGCCCGTCCCGACGGTCGCCCCGACCCCGAATCCGACCAGCTGGACGAGCCCGATCGTGCGCTTGAGGCCTTCCTCGGTGTGCGGGTGCCGCCCGACCGGCATCCGCCGGAAGATCTGCGACGTGAACGAGTCGGCCATGACCGATCAAACGCACGCCCTCGACGTGTCCGCAAGCCGGAGTCGTCCGACCGGGCCGGCCGACTCAGCGCGCAGCACCCTCCAGGGTGCGCGCGATCGCGTCGAATCCGCGGGACCTGGCGTGGTCGAGCGCGGTGCGCCCTTCCTTGTCGGTGATCGCGGTGTCGACGCCCTCGTCGACGAGGATCCGGACGATCTGCTGGTACGGCCGGGACCCGTCGCCGAGGATCACTGCCTCGAGCAGCGCCGTCCAGCCGAGGTCGTTGACGTGGTCGAGGTCGACCCCGGTCTGCGCGACGCGGCGCACGTAGTCGACGTGCCCCCGCTCCGACGCGGGGATCGGCGAGAGGCCGCCGAACCGGTTCTTGATCGCAAGGTCCGGCCTGGCCGGCAGCAGGATCTCCAGCATGTCGACGCTTCCCGTCACGCCGGTCACGAGCCACGGGGTGTCGTGGCGGTGGTCGAGCGCATCGGGGTCGGCGCCGAGGTTCACGAGCAGGCGCGCCACGGCGGTGCGGTCGTTCGCGCTGGCGAGGAGAAGCGGTGTCTGCTGCAGCTCGTTGCGGGTCTCGAGACCGGCGCCGGCCCGCAGCGCGAGAGCGGCCGCGTCGGCGTCGCCCCGCTCCGCCGCCCGCAGCAGGCGGCCGTTCGCCTGGGCCCGCGGGATGCGCTCGGCGTCGGCTGCCCGCCGCAGGAGCTCGGCCTGCGCGTCAAGGCCGCGGCTGCGCGCGTGCTGTACGGGCGAGACCCCGTCGCGGCGGGACGGCACCGTGACGTCGGCGCCTGCCGCGACCAGCACCCGCGTCGTGTCGACGTAGTCCCTCGCCCGCTCCGCCTTGGCGAACACGAGCGCCTCGTGCAGCGCCACCCAGCCGAGGTTGTTGACGTGGTCCAGGGCGACGCCGGCCTGGACCAGACGACCGACGATGTCGGCGTGACCTCGCTCGGCCGCACGGATCAGGCCGGTGCCGTCGAACGAGTCGAGGCTCTTCACGTCCGCGCCGTGGGCCAGCGTGAGCTCGAGCAGGCGGAGGTAGCCCTCGCTGGTCGACACCAGGTACGGGCTCTGGACCGTGTCGTCCTTGGCGTTGACGTCCGCGCCCGCGTCGATGAGGCGGCGCGCGGTCGCGACGTCGTTCTTCCACGCTGCGGCGAGGAGACGGGAGTCGAGCTCGTCCTGGGAGAGGTTCACGTACGGGTCCTTCGCGGAGGGAGCCGTGGTCGGGCTCGCAGGGGTCGACGGGCTGGTGGACGGGCTGGGGGACGGTACGGCGCTGGTCGCCGCCGAGCCGGCCGGCTCTCGGCCGGCGCGGGGTTCCGTCCCGGTGCACCCGGCCAGCACGACGACGAGTGCGGCGACGACGGCCGCGACGGGACGGGTCATCGCGGGCCCATCGACGACACCGCGCGTACGGCGGAGTCACGGGCATGGGCGTCGACGATCGCGACGGCGCGCTCGGCGTCCCCGGCGACCAGCGCGGCGTACAGGTCGGCGTGCTCGTGGTGGACGGTCGCAGGATCGGTGTGCTGGCGCAGCAGCCAACGGCGCCGCTCGGTGAGTCCGTCGAGGATCTCGCCGACGATGCTGCCCGGGTCGATCTCCACGAGCACCTCGTGGAAGCGCGCGTTGGCGGCGACGGCAGCGTCGAGGTCTCCGAGCCCCAGCGCGTCGGCGGCCTCGTCGAGGACGAGACGGAGCGGCTCCAGGTCGGCCGTCGGCGCGTCGGACGCGAGCCGGCGGACGAGGACGCCCTCGAGCGCACCGCTGACCTGGGTGAGCTCGGCGATCTGCGCCGTGTCGTACTGGCGGACCTCGATCCCGCGGGTCGCGCGGTCGACGGCGAAGCCTTCGCGGACGAGGGCGTGCAGCGCCTCGCGGACCGGGACGCGCGACACCCCGAGGTCGCTCGCGATCGCGCGCTCGACGAGGCGGGTGCCCGGGGCGTAGTCGCCGCGCACGATGCGCTCACGGACGGCGGAGCGGACGTCGTCCCGCAGCGGTCGGAACGGTTCGGCGGTCATGCAAAAACGGTATACCAAACTGCCAAACCCTCGATCTCGCCCGTTTTCGCACGACCGGCCCGGGGTACCGAGTCGATGCCGACGAAGGGAGCCCGTCCGATGGCCACGCCGACCGCCTCACGCGCCCGCCGAACGGACCGGTCCGCCCGACCACCGTCACTCACGCTCCCCGGGATCCTCCTCGGTGTGGGGCTGGGCGGCTTCGTCGACGGGATCGTCCTCCACCAGGTCCTGCAGTGGCACCACCTGCTCACGTCGACCGACACGGACAACGTCGGCGTCCCGTACTACCCCGCCGACACCGTCCACGGCCTCGAGATCAACACGCTCTGGGACGGGATCTTCCACGCCTTCACGTGGGTCATGGTCCTGGCCGGGTTGGCAGTCCTCTACTCGCGGGTCCAGCACTCGCGCGGCCGCGTATGGGCGTCGCGCGCACTGTGGGGGTGGGCCCTCGTCGGGTGGGGCCTCTTCAACCTCGTCGAAGGAGTGGTGGACCACCACCTGCTCGGCATCCACCACGTCCGGACCGGTCCCGACCAGCTCGCGTGGGACCTCGGCTTCCTCGCGCTCGGCGCACTCCTCGTGCTCGGTGGCTGGCTGCTGCAGCGCGGAGCCACGTTCAGCGACGCGTCCGCGACAGAGCGCCGATGACGTACGCAGGAGCCGTGCTGGCGCACGGACCCGGCGGGCACGAGGGCGGCTCCGGTGACGTCGTCGGCACGGTCGTCACGCTCGGCGGCTCGGCGCTCGTCGGCGTGGTGGCCCTGGCGTACGTGGTCGCGGCGGTGGCAGAGCGCCGACGACGCGGATGGCCGTACGTCCGGGCCGCGATGTTCGTCGCCGGAGCCGCGGTGCTGGCGTTCGCCTTGTCGCCGCGCGTCGACAGGTTCGCCGATGCGAGCTTCTCCGGCCACGTCGCCCAGCACCTGCTGCTCGCGATGCTGGCGCCGCTCGGCCTCGTCCTCGGCGCGCCGGTCACGCTGGCCCTGCGCACCCTCCCGCACCGGAGCGCCGTCGGCCTCGGCCGGCTCCTTCGCTCCCGTCCGGTGTGGGTGGTCACGCGTCCGGTCGTGGCGCTCACCCTCAGCAGCGGCGGCCTCGTGCTGCTGTACTTCACCCCGCTGTACGACCTGACCACCCGCAGCCAGGCCGTGCACGTGCTGGTCCATCTCCACATGCTGCTGGCGGGCGTCCTGTTCGCGTGGGTCGTCGCAGGGCCGGACCCCGCGCCCGGTCGCCCCGGAGTGCCTGCACGGCTCGTCGTGCTCGGCGCAGCGATCGCCGTGCACGCGACGGTCGCCCAGCTGTTGTACGCGGGGCTCTTCGTGCAGGTCCGTGAGCCCGTGGCGCAGCTGCAGGCAGGCGGCAACCTCATGTACTACGGCGGCGACGTCATCGAGCTGATGCTCGCGCTCGCGCTGCTCCTCACCTGGCGCCGGACGCACGAGGGCCCCGCGACCGTGCGGTCGCGGGGCCCTGCGGTCGAAGCAGGGATCAGACGAACGACTCGTCCTTCGCCGCCTTCTCGAGCAGGATCGCCGGCGGGGTGAAGCGCTCGCCGTACGCCTCTGCGAGCTCCTGCGCCCGCTCGGTGAAGGCCTTCACGCCGATGCGGCCGTCAGCGGCCTCGTAGCCGTTGATGTACTGCAGCGCACCACCGAACACCGGCGGGAAGCCGATGCCGAAGATCGAGCCGATGTTGGCGTCGGCGACCGTACGGAGGACACCCTCCTCGAGGCAGCGGACCGTCTCGATGGCCATGATGAAGGTGTAGCGCTCCTGCATGTCGGCCCAGGGGATCTCGGCGCCTTCCTTGCGGAACTGCGAGAGGCCCGACCACAGGTGCTTCTTGGCGTCGGCGGGGTACTCGTAGAACCCGGCACCGGCGGCCTTGCCCTTGCGGTCCTGGTCGACGAGCATGTTGATGACGTCCATCGCCGGGCTGTCCGGGAACGCCTTGCCCTCGCCCTCGGCAGCGGCCTTGGCCTCCGCGTTGATCTTCTGCGGCAGCGTCAGCGTCACCTCGTCGATCATCGCCAGCGGCGGCGCCGGGAAGCCCTTGGTCGTCGCGGCGCGCTCGATGGAGACCGGGTCGAGGCCCTCGGCGAGCATCTCGGCGCCCTCCATGGTGAGGGTGCCGAAGACGCGGCTGGTGAAGAAGCCGCGGCTGTCGTTGACGACGATCGGGGTCTTCTTGATCTGCTTGACGTAGTCGAGCGCGCGGGCGATCGCCTCGTCGGAGGTCTTCTCGCCCACGATGATCTCGACCAGCGGCATCTTGTCGACGGGCGAGAAGAAGTGGATCCCGATGAAGTCCTCGGGGCGCTTGACGCCGTCGGCCAGGATGGTGATCGGCAGGGTCGACGTGTTGGAGCCCAGCAGCGCGTCGGCGTTGACGATCGGCTCGAGGTCACCGAAGACCTGCTTCTTGAGGTCGACCGACTCGAACACGGCCTCGATGACGAAGTCGCAGCCAGCGAGGTCGGCGTAGTCGGCGGTCGGGTGGATGCGCGCGAGGATCTCGTCGCGCTTCTCAGCCGTCAGGCGCCCCTTCTCGACCTGCTTGTCGAGGAGGTTGGTGCTGTACGACTTGCCCTTCTCGGCAGCCTCGAGGGAGACGTCCTTGAGAACGACGTCGATGCCCGCACGCGCGGAGACGTACGCGACACCGGCGCCCATCATGCCCGCGCCGAGGATGGCGACCTTGGAGGCCTTCGTCGGGGCGATGCCTGCGGGGCGCGACCCGCCCGCGTTGATGGCACCGAGGTCGAAGAAGAACGCCTGCGTCATGTTCTTGAACTGCTGGCCGGTGACCAGGTCGACGAAGTAGCGCGACTCGATGCGCGACGCGGTGTCGAAGTCGACCTGAGCGCCCTCGACGGCCGCCGACATGATGTTGCGCGGCGCCTTGTACGGGGCACCCTTGGTCTGCTTGCGCAGGGTGGCGGGGAACGCCGGGAGGAACTGCGCGAGCTTGGGGGTGGACGGGGTGCCACCGGGCATCCGGTAGCCCTTCTGGTCCCACGGCTGCGTGGAGGCGTCGGCGTTGTCGACGTTGGCGAGGATCCACGCCCTGGCCGCCGGGACGAGCTCGTCCTGGGTCGCGACGAGCTCGTCGACGAGCCCGGTGGCGAGCGCCTTGGCCGGCTTCATGCGCGGGCCCTGCAGCAGCACCTCCATGAGCGCCTTCTGGAGGCCGAACATGCGCACGGTGCGGGTGACGCCGCCACCGGCGGGCAGCAGGCCGAGGGTGACCTCCGGGAGGCCGATCTCGTAGCCGCCCTCCACCGCGATGCGGTGGTGGGTGGCCAGCGCGATCTCGAGGCCGCCACCGAGGGCGGCGCCGTTGATCGCGGCAACGACGGGCTTGCCGAGGGTCTCGAGCGCGCGCAGCGACGCCTTCATCTCCTCGACGCCGGCGAAGACCTCCGGCGCGTCGGCCGGTGTCATCTGCGTCATCAGCTTGAGGTCGCCGCCGGCGAAGAAGGTGCTCTTCGCGCTGGTGATGACGACGCCGACGACGTCGTCCTTCTCGGCCTTCAGGCGCTCGACGGCGGCCTTCATCGAGGCCTGGTAGGCCTCGTTCATCGTGTTGGCGCTCTGGTTGGGATCGTCGAGGACAAGGGTGACGATGCCGTCCTCGCCGCGCTCGTAACGGACGGCGTCCGCGGTTGCGTTCTCAGTCATGTGTGGCTGCTCCGTGTGAGTCTGGTGGGCGAGGAGGTCAGAGGCGCTCGACGACGGTGGCGATACCCATGCCGCCGCCGACGCACAGCGTGGCGACGCCGTAGCGCTGGTCACGACGCTCGAGCTCGTCGACGAGCGTGCCGAGGATCATCGCGCCGGTCGCACCGAGCGGGTGGCCGAGCGCGATCGCGCCGCCGTTGACGTTGACGATGTCGTGCGGGACGGACATGTCCTTCATGAAGCGGAGCACGACGGCGGCGAACGCCTCGTTCATCTCGTACAGGTCGATGTCGCTCGCCTCGAGGCCCGCCTTCGCGAGCGCCTTGCGGGTCGCGGGCGCGGGGCCGGTGAGCATGATCGTCGGCTCGGAGCCGGACACGGCGGTGGAGAGGATGCGGGCGCGCGGCGTCAGGCCGTTGCGCGTGCCGGCCTCCTCGTTGCCGATCACGACGATGGAGGCGCCGTCGACGATGCCGGAGCTGTTGCCGGCGTGGTGGACGTGGTTGATCTTCTCGACCGAGTGGTACTTCTCGAGCGCGACCGAGTCGAATCCGGCGAAGTCACCGATGGCCTCGAACGACGGCGCGAGCGACGACAGCGACTCGACGGTGGTGCCGGGACGCACGAACTCGTCGTGGTCGAGGATCGTCAGGCCGTTGATGTCGGTGACCGGGATGACCGACTTGGCGAAGTAGCCGTTGGCGATCGCCTTGGCCGCGCGGGCCTGCGACTCGGCGGCGTACGTGTCGACGTCGGTGCGGCTGAAGCCCTCGACGGTCGCGATCAGGTCGGCGCCGATGCCCTGCGGGACGAAGTCGGTGTCGAACGCGGTCCGCGGGTCGAGCGCCCAGGCGCCGCCGTCGGTCGCCATCGGGACGCGGCTCATCGACTCGACGCCACCGGCGAGGATCAGGTCCTCCCAGCCGGAGCGGACGCGCTGCGCGGCCTGGTTGACGGCCTCGAGGCCCGAGGCGCAGAAGCGGTTGAGCTGGACGCCGGCGACCGTGTCGGGCAGTCCGGCGGCGAGCGCGGCGGTCTTGGCGATGTCGGAGCCCTGGTCACCGACCGGCGTCACGACGCCGAGGACGACGTCCTCGACCTGGGCGGGGTCCAGTGTCGGGTTGCGCTTCTGGACTTCCTCGAGGAGCCCGGTCACGAGGCTGATGGGCTTCACCTCGTGCAGGGATCCGGTCTTCTTGCCGCGCCCGCGAGGGGTGCGGATCGCGTCGTAGATGAATGCCTCAGTCATGGCGGTCCTTCGATTCGTTGGCGACCCGGCAGAAGTTACTTGTCAGTAACGGCCATGTCAATGATACGCACACCACTATGACAGCGGTACTGTCACAGTGCCAACCGGGTCCCGATCACTTCCGCGGCGGGCGCGACCACTCACCGAGCAGGGCCTGGAGCGCGGCGATCAGCGCGACCGGCTGGTCGAGCATGATGTGGTGCCCGGCGTCCGGGACCACCGTCACCGGCACGTGCCCGCCGAGCCGCTCGGCGACGGCGGCCGTGATGTCGGTGGTCGCCATCCCGCGCTCGCCGCGGATCAGCGCGGTCGGGCACACCGTCGACGTGAGGTCCTCCGGCTCCATCTGCGCACTGAAGAAGATCTTCGGGTCGAACTTCCACGTCCATCCGTCCGGGACCTCGCGGACGGACCCTGCGGCGATGTGCTCCTCGACGTACGGCAGCGTCGCCCCGTCCTCGGGCAGCGTCCGGAAGCGGGCCACCACGGCCTCCCACGTCGGGTAGACCCGCGTTCCCGGCAGCCGGCGCCGGGACTGCTGCCACGCCCGCGCCTCCGGGGTGATCTGGCGCACCGGCGAGTCGATCGCGCATGCGCCCGCGAGGTCGGCGCCGTAGTCGCGCGCAGCGGCCAGCGTCACGAAGCCGCCCATGCTGTGACCGATCACGACGGGCTTGGTCCCCGAGGCGCCACGGCCCACTCCCTCGGCACTCGCGACCGCCATCAGCTCGCGCGCATAGGTCGCGATGCCGTACGCCGGCCGCCTCCCGGAGTCACCGTGTCCGGACAGGTCGATCGCGACCACGCGGTGCGACGCGGTCAGGAACGGCGCGACGTGGTCCCACCACCCCGCGTGCGCCGCGCCGCCGTGGACGAGCACGACGACGGGCTTCCCGGGCTCGCCCCACGTCCGGTACGCGATGCGTGCGCCGTCGACGTCGATGTCGTGGCGGTGGTACGGCTCGGCGAGCGCGTCGGTGAACCAGGCGGGAACTCCCACGAGTGACCTCACTTGCAGACAGACCTGACGGTTTCTTCGCGCAATCGTACGCTGTCGCCTCAGGTCCGCCGTCGGATCGTCGCCCGCTTCGTCTCGTTCACCGCGCTCTCGTAGGCCGTCACGAGCGCCTGCACGGTCAGCGGCTTGAACTGCTCGATGATCGCCGCGATCGCCTCGGGCGGCTCTCCGCTCGCGCGGTAGTGCGGGAGGACCTTCTCCCGAAAGACCTCGGTGAGCTCCTCCGCCATCGCGCGGGCGTGCGTCTCGATGATCCGCTCCGCCTCGACTGCTCCGTCCACCGGCAGGCCGAGGTTCATCAGACCGATCCCGACGGACAGGTGTGCGGGTGCCACGCGGAAGACGTCCTCGTCCGGCGTCGGCTCGACGACGCGCAGCGCGACCAGCAGCTCGATGTCGTCGTCGGACAGGGACCGCCCCGCACGCCGTTCGAGCGTCGCCCGGTCGACCGATTCCGGGAGGTCGGAGAGCCACGGCGCGAGCATCGTCCGCTGGAGGGCGACGTCACCCGGCGTCGCCTCGGCGGGAAGCCGCTCCAGGTAGCCCTCGATCGCCGACAGCGTGAAGCCGTGCGCCTGGAGCTCGCGGACGAGCTCGAGACGGGCGAGATGGTCCGCGCCGTAGAAGCCGTTGCGGCCCTCGCGCACCGGAGGCGGGATCAGCCCGCGGCCCGCGTAGAAGCGGATCGTCCGCACGCTCATGCCGACCCGCTCGGCGAGCTGTTCGACGGAGAGACGCTCGGAGGGAGTCATGGCCGCACCCTAGCGCCGGGCCTGCCGCATCGTCCGGCTCACGGTGGAGGCGTGCGCGTCAGGCGGCCCCCATCGGCAGGATCACGACCGGGCACGGCGCCGTACGGGCGAGGACGTCGCTGACGGAGCCGAGCGCGTTGTGCTTGATCGACGACGTGCCGTGGCTGCCCAGGACCAGCATCTGCGCGCCGGCAGCGACGGACAGGAGGACGTCCACCGGCAACCCCTCGTGGACCCCGACCGAGACCTCGACGTCGCCGCCGTGAAGGATCGCAGCCTCCTCCGTCTCGCGCGCGATCTCCTGCGCGTCGGCGATCGTCTCCACCGACGAGCGCTGCGGGTCGACGGTGACCACGACCTGCACCGCGGCGCCGCGGAGGTCGGCCTCGGTCATGGCCCAGTGCAGCGCCCGGCGCGCTCCGGCAGACCCGTCGCTGCCGACGACGATCGTCCCTGTCTTCTGCGGTGACGTGCTCATGTCGCCATCCTGTCGGTTCGGCGTGCGTGAGGCGACCTCGAAAGACCGATCACGGACGACGCTTGGGGTGATGCATAAGCAAGTGATATAACTTCCTTATGCAATCTGCTCCTGCGCACGACCTTGCCGTCGCGCTCGAACGGCTCGTCACCCTCCTCCGCCATCTCGCGCCGTCCGGGCTCTCCCTCACGGCGGTCGGCACGCTGGGGACGCTCGAGCGCTCAGGCCCCGCGCGCCTGACCCGGCTGGCCGCTGCCGAGGGCGTCTCGCAGCCCGCGATGACACAGCTCGTCACGCGGCTCGAGAGTGGCGGTCTCGTACGCCGCCAGGCCGACCCCGACGACGGCCGCGTGGTCCTCGTCGCGATCACCGACGACGGCTCCGCGTGGCTCGCGAACCGACGCAGCACCCGCACGGAGCTCCTCACCCAGCTCCTCGCCGACCTCTCGCCCGCCGACCAGCAGGCGTTGGCCGACGCCCGGCCGGCCTTCGAGGCGCTGACCCGCCTCGTCATCCCCACCCCCGAGGGTCAGCCCTCCCCCGTTCTGCCCCCGTCTGAAAGAAGGAAGCGTTCGTGACGTCCCACTCCTCGACCGCGGTCCCGAGCCCGTTCAAGCAACCGAAGGCGGTGTGGGCCGTCGCGTTCGCCTGCGTCGTGTCCTTCATGGGCATCGGCCTGGTCGACCCGATCCTGCCCGTGATCGCCGAGGACCTGCAGGCGACGCCGAGCCAGGTCTCGCTGCTGTTCACCAGCTACCTGGTCGTCACGGCCGTGGCGATGCTGTTCACCGGTTTCATCTCCAGCCGCATCGGCGCCAAGAAGACCCTCATCGCGGGCCTCGTCATCGTCGTGGTCTTCGCCGCGCTCGCCGGGTCGTCGGACACCGTCGACCAGATCGTCGGGTTCCGCGCCGGCTGGGGCGTGGGCAACGCGCTCTTCATCGCGACGTCGCTCGCGGTGATCGTCGCGTCCGCGTCGGGCGGGTTCGCGGGCGCGATCATCCTGTACGAGGCAGCGCTCGGACTCGGCATCGCCGTCGGTCCGCTGATCGGCGGGCTGCTGGGCGAGGTGAGCTGGAAGGGGCCGTTCTACGGAGTCTCGGCGCTGATGGCAGTCGCGCTGATCGCGACCGTCGTGCTGGTCGAGCCGACACCGAAGCCGGAGCAGAAGACCTCGCTGGTCGCCCCGCTGCTCGCCCTGCGCCACCGCGGGCTGCTCACGCTCTCGCTCACGGCGCTCTGCTACAACTGGGCGTTCTTCACCGTCCTCGGCTACACCCCGTACCCGATGGAGCTCGGGGCGATCGAGCTCGGGTTCGTGTTCTTCGGCTGGGGTCTGCTCGTCGCGTTCTTCTCCGTCGTGGGCGCACCGCGCCTGCAGGCGCGCTTCGGGATCGCCCGCACCCTGTACGCCAACCTCGCCGTCTTCGGAGTCCTGGTCCTGCTCATCGGCCTGTTCGTCGAGCAGCGGACCGTCCTCATCGCCGCGGTCGTCGCGACCGGTGTCGTCATCGGCATCAACAACACCGTCACGACCCAGGCGGTCATGACGATCTCGCCCGTCGAGCGCCCGATCGCTTCTGCCGCGTACGGGTTCGTCCGGTTCATCGGCGGCGGACTGGCGCCGTTCTTCGCCGGCAAGCTCGTCGAGCGCTTCGACATGCACATGCCGTTCTACGTCGCGGCCGTCGCCCTGGTGCTGGGGATCGGCATCCTCGCGACCGCGCACAGGGCGCTCAACGCTGCCGAAGCCGCACAGGCCGAGGACCTCGAGCAGGTGCCCGCGCCCGGGCCGGTCGACCGCGTCGTCGCGCAACCAGCGTCGCTGCCACCCGCCGCGACCGACCGCGTGCTCGTCGCCGCCGTCGACTCCACCGACCGCGCCGGCGACGTGGTCGCTGCGGCAGGGCGGCTCGCCCAGCGTTACGGCCGAACCGTGCACGTCGTCCACGCGCAGGAGACGGCCGTGACGCCCGAGGCGGCCGTCGACACCGAGACCGTCGCCGCAGCCGAGGCGCTGGTGTCGCAGCACCTGGCTGCGCTCGCGCAGGAGGGGGTCCCGGCCGTCGGCCACGTCCTCCTGCACGCGCAGGGGCACGGCGGCGCGGGGCGCATGGTCGCCGAGTACGCGAACGCGGTGGACGCCCGGGCGCTCGTCATCGGCCCGCCGACCGCGGGAGGGCTGCCGGCGCTGCTCGAGGAGTCGGCGAGCCAGGAGCTCTGGCGGCACGCCCGGACGAGCATCGTCGTCGTCAACCACCAGCCGGAGCCCGAGCTGGTCGGCTGACGGGCCGCCCGCCCCGAGGGGGCGTCAGATGCCCATCGTGCGCCCGATGATCTCCTTCATGATCTCGGTCGTGCCGCCGTAGATCGTCTGGATGCGGGTGTCCGCGTACGCCTTGGAGATCGGGTACTCGCTCATGAACCCGTAGCCGCCGAACAGCTGGAGGCACTGGTCCACGGTCTTCTTCTGCAGCTCGGTGGTCCACCACTTGCCCATCGCGGCGTCGGCGACGGTCAGCTCGCCGGCGTTGAGCGCGAGGATCGACTGGTCCACGAAGACCTGGGCGATCTGCGCCTCGGTCTCGAGGCTCGCGAGCACGAAGCGCGTGTTCTGGAACGACCCGATCGGCCGCCCGAAGGCCTTGCGCTCCTTGACGTACGCCAGCGTCATGTCGATCACGGCGCGGCACGCGGCGGCAGCGGTGACCGAGATGGTGAGGCGCTCCTGGGGCAGCTTCTCCATCAGGTAGACGAAGCCGTTGCCCTCCTCGCCGAGCAGGTTCTCCTTCGGCACCTTCACGTCGGTGAAGAAGAGCTCGGCCGTGTCCTGAGCCTTCAGGCCGAGCTTGTCGAGGTTGCGTCCGCGCTCGAAGCCCTCCATGCCGCGCTCCAGCACGAGCAGCGAGACGCCCCGGGCGCCGGCGGTCGGGTCGGTCTTCACGGCGACGATGACGAGGTCGGCGAGGATGCCGTTCGAGATGAACGTCTTCTGGCCGTTGACGAGGTAGTGGTCGCCCTGGTCGATCGCCGTGGTTGCGATCGCCTGGAGGTCGGACCCGGTGCCGGGCTCCGTCATCGCGATCGCGGTGATGGTCTCGCCCGTGCAGAACGACGGGAGCCAGCGGGCCTTCTGCTCGTCGGTCGCGTACGACAGCAGGTATCCGGACACCAGGTCGTTGTGCAGCGCGAAGCCCACCCCGGTCGCGGCCGCGTGCGCGAGCTCCTCCTCGATGATCGCGTTGAAGCGGAAGTCGCTCACACCACCGCCGCCGTACTCCTCGGGCATCATGAACCCGAGGAAGCCCTGCCGCCCGGCGGCGAGCCACATGTCGCGCGAGACGATGCCGTCGATCTCCCACTGGTCGTGGTGCGGGGTGATCTCCTTCGCGACGAACGTACGGAACGCGTCGCGGAACGCCTCGTGGTCCTCGGTGAAGATGGTGCGCTTCATGGGCGGTCCTTCATGTCGGAGTCCTTCGGGTCGGAGGAGGCGGAGGGGCGCTGGACCACGGCGCCGGACTCGATCAGCGCGTCGACGTCGCCGACGCCCCACGCTGCGAGGGTCTCGCGGGTGTGCGTGCCGGGCAGCGAGGGCGTACGACCGAGGGCGGTCGTCGTGCGCGAGAAGCGCGGTGCGGGCGCCGCTTGGACGACCCCCTCGTGCTCGACGTACGTGCCGCGAGCGGCGAGGTGCGGGTGCTTCGGCGCCTCGCGCATCGGGACGACAGGGGCGACGCAGGCATCGGTGCCCTCGAACAGGGCGGCCCACTCGGCCTGGGTGCGCTCGGCGAACCTCGCGGCGATCCGCTCGCGCAGCTGCGGCCACGCGCGCGGGTCGTTGCGGTCGGGGAGGTCGTTCAGCTCCATGATGCCGGTCATCTCCGCGTAGAACTGCGGCTCGAGCGCACCGACCGACATCCAGCGGCCGTCGGACGTCTCGTAGACGTCGTAGAACGGCGCGCCGCTGTCGAGCAGGTTGGTGCCCCGCTGGTCGCTCCAGGCGCCGACCTGGTTGAGGTTCGTGATCATCGTGAGCAGGTGGGCGGTGCCGTCGACGATGGCCGCGTCGATGACCTGACCCTGCCCCGACGAGCGCGCCTCGACGAGTGCGGCGAGGACTCCGACGACGAGGTACATCGACCCGCCGGCGAAGTCGCCGAGGAGGTTCATCGGGATCTGCGGCGGTCCTCCGGCGCGGCCGATCGGGTCGAGCGCACCGGCGACCGAGACGTAGTTGACGTCGTGACCCGCGCTGGAGGCGAGCGGCCCGTCCTGGCCCCACCCGGTCATCCGTCCGTAGACCAGGCGCGGGTTGCGCGCGAGGCACACGTCGGGCCCGAAGCCCAGACGCTCGGCGACTCCCGGCCGGAAGCCCTCGATCAGGACGTCGGCACGCTCGACGAGGTCGAGGACGACCCCGGCGCCGGCGGGGTTCTTGAGGTCGACCGCGATCGACCGGCGCCCACGGGCCATCACGTCCCGGTCCTGCGGGAGGACGGCGAGCCCACCCGGGGTGGCACGGTCGACACGGATGACGTCGGCGCCGAGGTCGGCGAGCAGCATCGCCGCGAAGGGACCGGGGCCGATGCCGGCGAGCTCGACGACGCGGATCCCGGCGAGCGGGCCCTGCTGAGTGGCTTCGGTCACCCGGTGATTGTGACAGCATTACTGTCACTATTGTCAAGGGGCCTGCCGCACGGTGCTCGACAGGTCCTCCGCGCAGGTCCCGCTCCACTCGCCGACCGCCCCACCTTCCATCGCGTCGGCTGCTCGCGCGCGCCCGAGGTTCCACTCCAGCCAGTCGTCGTCCGCGGGCTCCCAGTAGGCGAGCGCACACCCACGGTCCGCCGCCGGCAGGTCGGCGAGCACCGGGACCGCGTCGTCGGAGAGGTCGGCGAAGTAGGCCCAGTCGATCTTGCCCGTCTCGGCGTACCGCTCGAGGTTGCGCTCGGCGACCCACGCGTCCGGGTTGATCGCCGCCAGGCCCAGCAGCACCACCGCACCGCTCAGCAGCGCGAACCGCGGAAGCCACCTGGCCCGGAGCGCGATGCCGCCGACCAGGACGGCGACGACAAGCAGGCCGAGCCACGCCTCGAACACGTCGACCAGGACCCGGAGCTGGGTGAAGCCGTACGCCTCCTGGTAGACGTGCATGCGGTAGAGCGCCGACGCGACCACGACCAGCGTCTGCGCGCACAGCAGCCCGAGCGTCCCCCGCAGCCAGGCGCGGTCCGTGGCGGTCTCGCGCGGCGCCCGGCGCGTCGCCGCCCAGACCACGACCAGCGTCAGCGCGGTCGCGACCGTGAGCTGTCCGAACCCGCGGTGCACGTACTCGGCGTACGTGAGGCCCGTCGTCTCCCGCAGGTACGCGTGCCCACCGAAGACCACCGTCGCCTGGGCGACCAGGAAGACCGCGAACACGGCGTTGACGGCGAGCACCGGCGTCAGCCACTCGAACCGCGCACCGGTCGAGCGCGCGGCAGCGGCCGGTCGGTCGACGCGGGGAGGGTTGAGCGCCAGGTACGCCGCGGCGAGCACCGTGCCGCCGACAGCGACGGTGACGAAGGCGCGGAGCACGAACGTGTCGATCGTCAGGTCGGGGACGAGCACGTCGACCCACTCGGCGACCAGCGCGTCCGCCGAGACGAAGAGCGCCCCGAACACGAGGAGGCCGAGCACCGACCACACCACCGTACGGAGCAGCGCCGCCCCGTGGCCCAATCCGGTGAGGACGGTCAGCGTCCGTCCCAGCCACGGCAGCCCGCGCAGTCCGGCGAGCGGCCAGGACAGGCCGGAGAGGACGAAGCCGGGCAGCGAACGAGCGCCGGTGACCGCGCACACGCACACCGCCGCGCCGGCAAGCAGGCACAGCACCACGATCCACTCCGCCGCCCGGACGACGCTCGTCGCCGCGAGGAGCACGCAGACCACCGCACAGGCGACGACGAACGGGTCACGACGTCGGTGCTCGGACGCGAGGATCACCGCACCCGCGCCCATGAGGACGAGGAACGTGCCGATCCCGAGACTGCGGAAGGGCAGCACGATCGCGGCGAGGACACCGACGCCCAGCGCACCGAGCAGGACCGCCAGTCGCGCGGGGGTGCCGCGCTCGGGCCAGAAGCTGCCGAAGAGGTCGTCGAGCAGCGGCTGGGCTCCGACCGGCGACGGTGCCGGGGACGGGTCTCGATCGCTCGTCCTGAGGGACCCGAGCTCGCGAGGGTTGCTCGAAGGGCTTCGCGCCTCGACCAGCGGAGGAAGAGGACGTCCGTGCGGAGGTGGCGGGACGGGAGTCATGGCGTCCTCCTGACGCGTGACGGGGCGGTCGTGGGGGTGGAGCGGGAGGTCGACACTCACGCGGGCACCGTCGGTGCCGGGCTCGGGGTCGACGAAGCTGATCGTGCCGCCGTGGAGGTCGGTGACCCACCGGGCGATCGCCAGCCCGAGGCCGGTGCCGCCCGTGCCCTCGGCTGCGTTCAGGGTGCCGAACGGCTCGAAGACGCGGTCACGGTCGGACGGGTCGACCCCGGGCCCACGGTCGTGGACCTCGAGCCGGTAGCGGTCGCCGTGCAGGGTGACCTTGACGCTCACGGTCTCGCCCGCCGGGCTGTGACGCGACGCGTTGTCGAGGAGGTTGGACACCAGCTGGCGCAGACGGGCAGGGTCCGCGTGCACGACGAGGTCGTCCGGATCGACGTGCACCGCGTACGACACGTCGCGCCCGAGGACACGGCTCTCGGCGACCGCGTCGTCCAGAAGGTCGCGCATCTCCACGCGTTCGGGGACGAGCGGGGCCTTGCCGGCGTCGACGCGGGCGAGGTCGAGCAGGTCCTCGACGAGGCCCACGAGGCGCTCGGCCTGAGCGAGCGCAGCGGCGAACGAGGCGGGGTCACGAGGACCGACGCCGTCGACCAGGTTCTCGAGGACGGCGCAGAGAGCCGTCAGCGGCGTACGCAGCTCGTGGCTGACGTTGGCGACCAGCTCGCGTCGTTGCTGGTCGACCTCCGCGAGGTCGCGCGCCATCGTGTTGAACGCGCGTGCCAGCTGGCCGACCTCGTCGCGCGACGTCGCGGTGACCCGTACGGCGTAGTCGCCGACCGCCATCCGTCGCGCCGCCGCGGTCATCTCGCGCAGCGGCGACGTCATGCCGACCGCGAGCAGCTGCGTGACCGCCAGGGCGAGCGCGATCGTCACCGGGATGCTGAGCCAGGCCGGCACCCCGCCGGCCCGCCCGAGGGACGCGACGACGAGCGCGACGACGACGCTCGCGACGACCAGCAGACCGAGCTTGACCTTGAGGGAGGTGAGGCCTGCCAGCGGCTGGGCGGTCACGACGCACTGCCGATCTCGAACGCGTACCCGACGCCGTGCACCGTCCGGATCCGGTCCGCGCCGATCTTGGCGCGCAGCCCCTTCACGTGGCTGTCGACCGTGCGGGTGCCGGACGCTCCGACCCAACCCCACACCTGGGACATCAGCTTCTCCCTCGTCACCACGGTGCCCGGCGACGCAGCGAGGCAGACGAGGAGGTCGAACTCGGTCGGGGTGAGCTTCACCTCCGCGTCTCCGCACCACACCCGGCGTGCCGCAGCATCGACCCGGACGTCTCCGAGCTCGAGCGCCCGTCTGCCGGCGATCTCGGAGGCGCGCTCGACGCGGCGCAGGAGCGCCGACACCCGCGCCACGAGCTCACGCATCCGGAACGGCTTCGTGAGGTAGTCGTCGGCTCCCACCCCGAGGCCGACCAGCACGTCCGCCTCGTCCGCCCGTGCGGTCAGCATCAGCACCGGCACCGGTCGCTCGGCCTGGATCCGGCGACAGACCTCCAGGCCGTCGAACCCGGGCAGCATGACGTCCAGGACGACGACGTCCGGGGCGTGCTCGACGAACGCGGCGACCGCCGAGGGGCCGTCGGCGGCGCGAAGCACCTCGTACCCCTCGACCTCGAGACGGTCGGAGACGGCCTGGTTGATGACCGGGTCGTCCTCGACGACGAGGACCCGACGGCTGGGGTTGCTCATGCTCGAATGCTAGGAGCGCTGCCGGCCGGGAGGCGGGGACGACCTGTGAAGGTTCTGTGCAGGTACGGGCGTCAGCCCTCGTCGTCGCGACGGCGCAGCCCCTTGCCGGCCCACAGAGCCCCGCCTCCGACCACCGCGAACGCGCCTCCGAGCAGCAAGGCGGCCAGCGCCGTACCGCCGGTGTCGGGCAGCTCGCCGCTGTCGCCGGTGCTGTCGTCACCCGTGCCGTCGCTGGGGTCGGACGGCTCGTCGGCAGGAGGGTCCGGCGTCCCGGCCGAGCCGCCGGGGGATGCTGTCGGGCCGGTGGTCGGCGCCGTCGGTGGCGCCGTGGTCGCGACCGCACGGACGACGAAGTCCTGCCCGCCCGCGACCTCGCCGGCATCGGTGATCGTCACGGTCAGCGTCGCCTCTCCGACGACCTCGTACCCGTCGGGCGGCGTCACGTCGATCGTGTACGTCCCAGCCGGCAGGTCGCCCAGGTAGTAGCCTCCGTCCTCGTCGGTCGTCAGGGTCACCGGCTCGCCCGGCCCGTCGACCACGACCGAGACGCCCGGCTGCGGCCCGTCCTCACCGGTCACCTGCCCGCCGAGCGACCCCGGTCGCGTCAGCGCGAAGTCTTGACCGGTCACGTCGTCGTCGCCGACGGTCACGTCGCCGAGCGGCGGTTCAGGGTCGTACCCCGCCGGTGGCTCCACGGAGATCGCGTAGCCGTCGCCGGGAGGGACACCGTCGAACGTGTACGTGCCGTCCGCGCCGGTGACGGTCGTGACCGCCGGTCCACCGCCGTCAGGCGTCAGGGTCACGATCACCCCGCCGAGCCCCTCGCCGCCGCCGGTCACCGTGCCGCTCACCGACACCGGCGCGGTGAGCACGAAGTCCTGGCCGGTCACCGGCGCGTCGTCCACGGCGAAGGGCGGCCGCTCGGTGGTTCCTGTGTAGCCAGCAGGCGGCTGGACACTGACGACGTAGCCGGACCCGACCGGGTTGTCGTCGAAGAGGTAGCGGCCCTCACCGTTCGTGGTGGTGGTGATCGTCCCTCCGCCGGGCCCCTGCAGGGTCACCGTCACCCCAGCGAGCGGGGTACCGTCGTCGTCGGTCACCGTGCCCGACACAGGCTGCGGGACGATCTCGCGGACCTGGAAGGGCGGCACGGTCGTGTCGTCGCTCGCATCCGCGAGCTGCTCTGCCGGACCGACGACGGCGCAGACCTCGGGAGGCTCGACGACGACGCGGTAGCCGACCTGAGAGGCGACCTCGCCGAACGAGTACGACCCGTCCGCGGCGACCGGCGTCGTGCCGAGGTCACGACCGTTCTGGTCGAGCAGCCGGACCGTCGTCTCGTCGAGCGGGCACTCACCGGCACCGGTGGAGACGTCGGCGACCGACCCTGCCATGGCGTGCGTCCGGTTGAAGAACCACGTCTGGTACGACGGGAACCCCGAGCGCTGGACGAAGGAGACAGTCAGCGACCGCAGCCGAACCGTCGGCTGGAACCATCCGGACGCGCCGATCGAGTCCAGGGCATCGGGGTTGCCTGTCAGCGTGCGTGTCGCCGGATCCCAGTCAGGCACGTCGGCGATGCTGGCCGTGCAGCCGTTCGGCCGCGGCGTGCCGAACTCGCATGCGTTGAACCCGCCCTGGTACCCGAGTTCAGCACCGGTCGCCGCTCGGACCCCGCCCGCGCCTGTCACGGCGACGGCGCTGATCGTCACCGCGTCGGCGTCGACGTCGCCGAACGCGAAGCCCCACTGCTGCGCGGGCGTCGGACTCGCGAACGCGTACGTGGTCGTCGATGGGGCCGTCGCGTTGTCCGCCTTCGGTCGCAGCACCACGTAGGGCGTGCCTTGGCTCGACCCGTACGCCTGGCCCACGGGGGTCGCCGCGTTGAAGAATGCGGACGTGGCGGGGCCGACGTTGCCACCGCGCGAGTCCGACGTCACGTCGGCCGCCGGGAAGCCGAGGCCGGACAGCGTCATGACCCCGGTGTAGGCGTTGGACGAGCCGCTGAATGCGCCCCAGGTCCCGTACGCGCTCGCCACGGCACCGGCGGGACCACCGAAGACCGCCTGGCCGATGAGCAGGCCGACCACGCCGGCGGCGAGCGCAGCCTTGCCCAGAGCGCGCTTCTGCCTGAGCCTCCCCCGAGACGACATGATGGGGACGCTAGCGGCTGATTGTCTGGCTTGTCCGATTGTTTGCACAATCTGCTCGCCCACGCGCATCCGCTACCATCACCTGCGTGACATGCTCGATGTCACATCACAGGTGACAGGAGGCCTCGGTGAGCATCGTCTACTCCCGACGCGGAACCGGCGAGCCGCTCGTGCTCGTCCACGGGATCGGCCACCGCAAGGAGGCGTGGAACCCGGTCGTCGACCTGCTCGCCGCCCACCACGACGTCATCGCGATCGACCTGCCAGGATTCGGGGCGTCGCCCGCGCTCCCCAAGGTGGGAGCCGACTCGATGGTCGACTTCGTCGACGCGCTCGAGAAGTTCGTCGCCGATCTCGGCCTCGTACAGCCGCACGTCGTCGGCAACTCGCTCGGCGGTGCGATCGCCCTCGAGCTGGCGGCACGAGGAACGGTTCGTACGGCCACCGCGCTGTCGCCGGCCGGGTTCTGGACCGAGCCGGGTCGCCTGTGGGCGTTCCTGCTGCTCATGAGCCTCAAGGGCACGTCAGGAGCGCCCGACAAGGTGGTCCGCGGCATCGCGACCCGACGCTGGGCGCGCGCCGCGGCGATGTCGACGCTGTTCGCCCACCCCGGACGCATCGAGCCCGACGACTTCCTCGGCGACACCTTCGCGCTCCGCGACTGCACGGCGTTCACGCGCGTGCTCCGGTCGGGCGCGAGATACCGCTACGACGGGCGCCCGTCGGTCCCGACGACGGTGGCCTGGGGGACGAAGGACCGGATCCTCCTGCCGTCCCAGGCCCAGGAGGCGCGCCGACGGCTGCCCTGGGCCACCCACGTCTCGCTGCCCGACTGCGGTCACGTCCCGATGATCGATGCGCCCGAGCTGATCGCGGACCTGGTCGTCGAGCAGGCCCGCGCCGCCCGCGCCGCCGCCTGAGCTCGCTGCCTGCGCCGCCTCCTCCGCCGCTTCATCGTTAACTTCCGTTGGGCCCCACGCAGAGGCGCTGCCCCACCGGAGATTTCAGGTGGGGCACGCACTCTCCGTGGGGCCCAACGGAGAGTGAACCGAGGTGACCGACGCGGTCAGGCTCTGCGACGACCGGCGGGACGTTCGCGGAGTCCGATCAGGGTGAACAGGAACGCGGCCACGGCGGTCGCGCAGAGCAGGATCAGACCGATCGTGTACGTCTGGTCCTGCTCGTTGTACGTCGCGCCCATGACCAGCGGCGGGAAGAACCCGCCGAGCCCGCCCGCGGCGCCGACCAGCCCGGTGACCGACCCGGTCTTGTCGGCAGGCGCGCGTTGCGCGACCCAGGCGAACACCGAGCCCGACCCGAGCCCGAGGAACGCGGCCATCAGCACGAACGAGATGCCCGCCGGCCACTCCGGCTCCGGTCGCAGCGCCAGCACGATCGCCATGACAGCGGCGCCCGCGAGGGACACGAGGGTGACCGCACGGGGCCCGACCTTGTCCGACAACGTCCCGCCGATGGGCCGCGCGATCACGGCCGCGATCGCGAACCCCGCCGTACGCTCACCCGCTTCCGTGAGGTCGTACCCGTAGGTCACGACGTCGCCGAGGTACGTCGGCAGGTACGTCGAGAACGCGACGAAGCCGCCGAACGTGACCGCGTACAAGATCGCCATCTGCCACGTCACCGGCTCCTTCAGCGCCGACATCAGCTTCGGTGCCGCCGGCTCGGTCGACGGGGTCCAGCGCGGGGAGTCCCGCATGAACGCCCAGCAGATCCCCGCGGTGATCAGCAGAGCGACGGCGATGATCACGTGCGTCGTCATGTAGCCGAAGTTCTCGACGAAGCGCGGCGTGAAGAACGACGACAGAGCCGTTCCGCCCATGCCGGCGCCGAACAGCCCCGTCGCGAAGCCCTGCCGCGGCTTCTCGAACCAGGCCTTCACCGTCGGGATGCCGACCGCGAACGTCGTGCCGCCGATGCCGAGGAAGAAGCCGAACAGGATCAGCAACGGGTACGAGTTGGCCTCGCCGGCGACCGCGACCAGCACCACGAACGGAGCCGTCAGGACCAGCAGCACCGTGAACAGGAACCGGCCGCCGTACCGGTCGGTCAGCGTGCCCGCCGCGATCCGCCCGAGCGAGCCGACGATCACCGGTACCGCGACCAGGAACGACTTCTGGTTGGCGCTCAGGTCCATGTCGACGGCGTACCGCCCGGCCAGCGGGCCGATCATGTTCCACGCCCAGAAGCTGATCGCGAACGCCCACGTGGCGAGGATCAGGTTGCGCGTCTGGTCGGCCTTGACGAGTGCGGGCCCCTCGGTCGCGGTGGTCACGTGGTCTCCCCTGGTTCGGTGGACATCAGCGGTCCCGGTCCCGCGTGCCGACGGGGTCCCAGCCGGGTCGCGGTGCGCGGGCGGTCGGGATGTCGTCGCGGCTGCGGTAGACGATGTACGGACGGAACAGGTAGTGCAGGGGCGCCGTGAAGGCGTGCACGAGCCGCGTGAACGGCCAGATCGCGAACAGCGCCAGGCCGACCAGCACGTGCACATGGAACGAGGTGGACGCAGCCGCCATCGCGTCGACGTCGGGCTGGAGGACGAACAGGCTGCGGAACCACGGCGAGACCGTGTGCCGGTAGTCGGTGACGTCCGGGTCGAACACGCTCACGACGGTGGTCGCGAGCCCGGCGACGATCGCGGCCAGCAGCACGACGTACATGAGCTTGTCGTTCTTCGTCGTGGCCATGAACACCGGGCCGGTCTTGCGGCGCCGGTAGATCAGCAGCGCGACACCGACCAGCGTGGCGAAGCCGGCGACGGCCCCGAGCGAGAGCGCCATCACGTGGTACATGTGCTCGCTGACGCCGACCGCGTCCGTCCACGACTCAGGGATCAGCAGCCCGACGACGTGCCCGACCACGACGACGAGGATCCCGAAGTGGAACAACGGCGACGCGACCCGCAGCAGCTTCGACTCGTACAGCTGCGAGGAGCGCGTCGTCCACCCGAACTGGTCGTACCTGTAGCGCCACAGCAGACCGCCGAAGAACACCACCAGGACCAGGTAGGGGATGACGCCCCAGAGGACGGTTCTCATGCGTCGCCTCCCGATGAGAGCGGGAGGAGACGCGGGTCGTACGCATCGAGCCCGACGGTCTCCGTCGGCGGCCCTGCCATCGCCATCGCCGCCGCCTTGTCGCGCGGCCCCGGTCCGTCGTACGCCGCGCAGACCCCGCGGAGCACGTGCACCCACGGCGTCGGCGTGCGCGCGTCGATGGCCTCGAGCGCGAGCCGCAGCAGCTCGACGCTCGGCCGGTAGCGGTTCAGGAGCGCGGTGCCCCGGCCCGGGTCGTGGGCGGCGAGCTCAAGGACCATCGGAAGGTAGTCCGGGAGCTCGCCGCGCGTGTCCACGACCAGGCCCGAGTCGCGATAGGTCTGCTTGAACTCGGCCAGGACCTCGCCGCGCCTCCGCGTGTCGCCGTCGGTGAAGTACGACAGGTAGAGCGGGTGCTTGCGGTCCAGGTCGAACACCTCGACGTAGCGCCGGGCGAGTGCATCGACCGGCGTGCTCTCGGCCGCGTCGACGAAGGCGAGGAGGTCGGTGCGCGGACTCGGGACGGGCTCGTTCCTCGACGTCCGCGACCGGCGCGACGGCTCGGCCTCCTCCAGAGCCGCGCGGACCAGCGGGAAGCGTTCGTACACCTCCGGTGTCGGGTACGCGAGGAGGATGGCCGCGGCGCGATGGACCACACGTACGTCGTTCCTGCCGGCCGTCTTCTTCATGACCGCTCACCCCTGTCGGGGAACAACCCCTCGGGGGCTCCGAGACCGTCCCAGTTGAGCAGGTTCACCTGTCCGCTCTGCTGCGGGTCGGGCGCGGCGATCGTGTCGGACTCCTGCCGCTGCTTGAGCGCGTGGAAGGTCTCGACCGCCACCGGAACGGGCCGTCCGCTCGCCTCGCCGACCGGCCCGGACTCGTACATGCCGGGGCCCTCGTCGAAGTCCAGCGAGCACCCCATCTCCTCGAGGTCGTGCGCCTGCTCGGTGTGCGCGGTCGGGATCACGTACCGCTCGTCGTACTTCGCGATCGCCATCAGCCGGTACATCGCGTACATCGACTCCTCGGACATCCCGACCGACTCCGGGATGGAGGCGTCCGGCTCCTTGCCGAGGTTGATCCCGCGCATGTACGACCGCATCGCGGCGAGCTTGCGCAAGACGTCCGTGACGATCGCCGTGTCGCCGGCGGTGAAGAGCTCGGCGAGGTACTCGACGGGGATCCGCAGCGCCTCGATCGCGCCGAACAGCGTCCCTGCGTCCTCCGCGTCGTGCCCCTGGTCCGCGAGCAGGTCGACGATCGGCGAGAGCGGCGGGACGTACCAGACCATCGGCATCGTCCGGTACTCCGGATGGAGCGGCAGCGCGACCCGGTACTTCTTCGCCAGCGCGTAGACCGGCGAGCGTCGGGCCCCGTCGATCCAGTCCTCCGGGATGCCCTCGCTGCGCGCCGCCGCGATCACCGCGGGATCGTACGGGTCGAGCATCAGGTCGAGCTGCGCCTCGTACAGGTCCTGGTCGTCCTCGACCGACGCCGCCTCCGTCACGCGGTCGGCGTCGTACAGGAAGACGCCGATGTAGCGCAGCCGTCCGACGCAGGTCTCGGCGCACACGGTCGGGATGCCGACCTCGACGCGCGGGTAGCAGAACGTGCACTTCTCGGCCTTGCCCGACTTGTGGTTGAAGTAGATCTTCTTGTACGGACAGCCGGTGATGCACTGCCGCCAGCCGCGGCAGCGGTCCTGGTCGACGAGGACGATGCCGTCCTCCTGCCGCTTGTAGATCGCGCCGCTCGGGCACGACGCCACGCACGACGGGTTGAGGCAGTGCTCGCAGATGCGCGGCAGGTAGAACATGAACGTCCGCTCCAGGTCGAACCGGATCTTGTCCTCCGACTCGCGGCGCACCTTCTCGACGATCGGGTCCTGGAGCGCCGCGACCGGCCCGCCGCCCAGGTTGTCGTCCCAGTTCGCCGACCACGTGATCGCCATGTCCTCGCCGGTGATCAGCGACTTCGGCCGCGCCACGGGGAAGTCGTCGCCGAGCGGGGCGCGGGTGAGGTTCTCGTAGTCGTACGTCCACGGCTCGTAGTAGTCCGAGAGCTCCGGCTGGACGGGGCTCGCGAAGATGCTGAACAGCCTGCGCGTACGACCGCCCGTCCGCAGCGACAGACGGCCCCGCTTGTTGCGCACCCAGCCGCCACGCCAGCGCTCCTGGTCCTCGTAGCGCCGCGGGTAGCCCTGACCGGGGCGGGTCTCGACGTTGTTGAACCACACGTACTCGACGCCGGCGCGGTTGGTCCACGCCTGCTTGCAGGTGACCGAGCAGGTGTGGCAGCCGATGCACTTGTCGAGGTTCATCACCATCGCGACCTGCGCCATGACCTTCATGTAGTCGCCACCTCCTCAGTACCTCACCGGAGCAGTCCGCTTGCGCACCGTGCAGACGATGTCGCGCTGGTTGCCCGTCGGCCCGAGGTAGTTGAACGTGTAGGACAGCTGCGCGTACCCCCCGATCAGGTGGGTCGGCTTCACCAGCAGGCGCGTGACGGAGTTGTGGATGCCTCCGCGCCGTCCGGTCTTCTGCGACTTCGGGACGTCGATCGTGCGCTCCTGGGCGTGGTGCACGAAGACGACGCCCTTGGGCATCCGGTGGCTGACGATCGCGCGTCCGACGTAGACGCCGTTGGCGTTGTCGCACTCCACCCAGTCGTTGTCGACGACGTCGATCCGCTCGGCGTCCTCGACGCTCATCCACACGGTCGGCCCGCCGCGCGACAGCGACAGCATCAGCAGGTTGTCCTGGTACTCGGAGTGGATCGACCACTTGCTGTGCGGCGTCAGGTAGCGGACCGCGACCTGGAGGGCACCGTCGTCGCTCGCCAGGGGTCTCGATCCTCCGCTGGCGCTCCGGCCTCGACCATCGGCGGGGACCTCCACGTCGCCGAACAGGCGGTGCATGTCGAGCGGTGGCCGGTACGTCGGGAGCTGCTCGCCGTAGTCGCGCATCCACGCGTGGTCGAGATAGAAGTGCATCCGGCCCGTCAGCGTGTGGAACGGCTTGAGTCGCTCGATGTTCACGGTGAACGGCGCATACCGGCGGCCGCCGGTCTCGGAGCCCGACCACTCCGGCGAGGTGATCACCGGCTGCGGCGAGTCCTGCGTCATCGAGAAGGTGATCTGCTTCTCCTCCGCGCCCTCGGCGAGGTCGACGAGGTGCCGACCCGTACGCCGCTCGAGGTCGCGGAACCCCTGGACGGCGAGGCGTCCGTTGGTCGTCCCGGAGAAGGTCAGGATCGCCTCGGCCATGCGCGCGTCGGTGTCGATCGCCGGACGCCCGGCTCCCGCGCCGGACGACATCACGCCGTGCTTCGCCGCGATCGAGGCGACGGCCTCCTCGAGGTCGTACGTGATGTTCTTGACCGTGAAGCCGAGCTGCTCCGCCTTCGGACCGACCGTCACGAGCTTGTCCGCGATCGCGGTGTAGTCGCGCTCCACGACGGCGACCGCCGGCATCGTCTTGCCGGCGACCGGGTCGGTCTGCCCCTCGCGCCAGTCGAGGCTGCGGCCACCCGGCTGCGCGATCTCACCCGGCGTGTCGTGCTGGAGCGGGACCGTCACCAGGTCCTTGCGGGTGCCGAGGTGGGTCGCCGCGAGCTCCGACAGCTTCCGCGCGAGCGCGGTGAACGTGTCGAAGTCGCTGCGCGCCTCCCACGGTGGGTCGATCGCCGGCGTGAACGCGTGGACGTACGGGTGCATGTCGGTCGACGACAGGTCGTACTTCTCGTACCAGGTCGCGGCCGGGAAGACGATGTCGGACAGCAGCGTCGTCGACGTCATGCGGAAGTCGGCCGAGACGAGCAGGTCCAGCTTCCCCTGCGGCTGCTCCTCCCGCCGGCGGATCGTCCGCGGGCCCTCCGCTGCGTCCGTCGCCTCCAGGTTCGACTGCGTGCCGAGCAGGTTCTGGAGGAAGTACTCGTTGCCCTTGGCCGACGACCCGAACAGGTTCGAGCGCCACAGCACCAGCGTGCGCGGCCAGTTCTCCGGGGCGTCGACGTCGTCGATCGCCGCGTTGAGACTGCCGTCCTGGAGACGGTCCGCGATCCACGTGCCGGCATCGGCGGCACTGCCGTCGGCGGTGGCAGCGGTCGCCTCGTCCGCGAGGTCGAGGGGGTTGCGGTCGAACTGCGGATAGAACGGCATCCAGCCCATCCGTGCGGACTTCGCGATCACGTCCGCCGTGTGCAGGCCTTCGAGGTGTCCCTCGGCCAGCGGTGACGTCAGCACCTCCTGGCGCGACCCGTCGGAGCGCCACTGCCCGGTGTGCATGTACCAGTACGAGGTGCCGGTCATCGTCCGCGGCGGACGTGACCAGTCCAGGCCGTTCGCGAGCGAGATCCACCCGGTGATCGGGCGGCACTTCTCCTGCCCGACGTAGTGCGCCCAGCCGCCACCGTTGCGCCCCATCGCGCCGGTCAGCATCAGGAGGGTGAGGATCGCCCGGTAGGTGACGTCGCCGTGGAACCACTGGCAGATGCCCGCACCCATGATGATCATCGAGCGCCCGCCCGACTCCTCCGAGTTGCGGGCGATCTCACGGGCGATGCGGATGCACTGCGCCGCCGGGACCGAGGTGATCTCCTCCTGCCACGCCGGCGTGTACGGCGAGGTCGCGTCGTCGTACCCGGTCGGCCACTCGCCCGGCAGACCGTCGCGGCCGACGCCGTACTGCGCGAGGAGCAGGTCGAGCACGGTCGTGACGGCGCGGCCGGCGACCTGGCGTACGGGGATGCCGCGCCGGATCACGCTGCCCGAGCCGTCGGGCGCGTCGAAGGACGGCATCAGCACCTCGGCCGGCTGCGCGTCGGGCCCGATCACCGACAGTGCCGGGTCGACGTCGCCGAGGTCGAGGTTCCAGCTGCCCTCGCCGGACTCGCCGTAGCGGAAACCCATCGACCCGTTCGGGACCACCGGCTCCCCCGTACGGGAGTCGATGAGGACGGTCTTCCACTCGGCGTTCTCGGATGCCGCTGGTCGAGGCGACGAAGTCGATCGAGACCCACCCAGGTCCGCCTCCGTCAGGAACGTCTCCGGGACGTACGCCCCGTCCTCGGCCTGCTTCAGGGTGACCAGCATCGGCAGGTCGGTGTACTGCTTGACGTAGTCGGTGAAGAACGGCACCTGCCGCTGCAGGTAGAACTCCGTCAGCATCACGTGGCCCATCGCCATCGCGAGTGCCGCGTCCGTCCCCGCCTGGGCGGGCATCCACTCGTCGGCGAACTTCGTGTTGTCGGCGTAGTCCGGTGACACGGCCACGACCTTGGTCCCGCGGTAGCGCGCCTCTGCCATCCAGTGCGCGTCCGGTGTGCGTGTGACCGGGACGTTCGAGCCCCACATCAGGAGGTACGACGCGTCCCACCAGTCGCCCGACTCCGGGACGTCGGTCTGGTCACCGAAGACCTGCGGGCTCGCGACGGGAAGGTCGGCGTACCAGTCGTAGAAGGACGTCATCACGCCGCCGATGAGCTGGATGAACCGCGTACCGATGCAGTGCGACACCATCGACATCGCCGGGATCGGGGAGAAGCCTGCGCAGCGGTCCGGGCCGTACGTCTTGATCGTGTTGACGTGGGCTGCCGCCGCGATCTCGATCGCCTCGTCCCACGAGATCCGTACGAGGCCGCCCTTGCCGCGCGCGCTCTGGTAGCGGCGCCGCTTCTCCGGGTCCGCCGCGATCTCGGCGAACGCGAGGACGGGGTCGCCGAGGCGCTGCTTCGCCTCCCGGTACATCTCGATCAGCACCCCGCGGCCGTACGGGTAGCGGACGCGGGTCGGCGAGTACGTGTACCAGGAGAAGGCCGCACCACGCGGACATCCGCGAGGCTCGTACTCGGGCCGGTCGGGGCCGGTGCTCGGGTAGTCGGTCTGCTGCGCCTCCCACGTGATGATGCCGTCCTTGACGTACACCTTCCACGAGCACGAGCCGGTGCAGTTCACACCGTGCGTGGAGCGGACGACCTTGTCGTGGCTCCAGCGGTCGCGGTAGAAGACGTCACCGCGGCGCCCACCCTCCCGGTAGACCGCGCGCCGATCGGCGGACTCGTCCCACCGGGTGAAGAAGTCACCGAGCGCGAGGAGGGCCTCCGAGGCCGGGCCGTCCGTGCCGGACGACGCTCCTCGGCGTCGTGATCGGGCTCGTCCTTCGCGGGTCGTGTCCGTCATCGGGGCCTCCTCGCGATCACGCTAGGGCTCCGACCCGGGGGCCGCATCCGGAAGCCGACCGGGCACTTTCGGGCTACGCTCGCCGGACCGAGATCCTCACGGGAGACGGAGGTTCGCGATGCGTGACATCGCCGCGCTGACCCAGGAGTACGTGGACGCTTCGAGCTCCGCGCCGCACGGTCGCAGCGCCGAGCTGGTGCTCCAGGACGGGCCGCTGCGCCAGAGCGTCCTCGGTCTCGCCGAGGGCGCGGTGCTCTCGGAACACGACTCGCCGCCGGCCGGGAGCGTGCTGGTCCTGAGGGGTGCGATCGAGATCATCGGCGAGTCCCAGACGATCGCCCTCGAGACGGGGATGCTGTCTGAGCTGCCGCGGGAACGTCACTCCGTACGGGCGACGGTCGACTCCGCGTTCCTGCTGACCGCCGTGACAGACATCTGACCCACCCCCGCTGGTCGAGGCGCGAAGCGATCGAGACCCAGGTCTCGATCCTCCGCTGACGCTCCGGCCTCGACCACCGAAAACCACGCACGCCCACCCCCCGCTGGTCGAGGCGCGAAGCGATCGAGACCTATCCCGCGTGGTGACGTCCGCGGGGGACGACCATCGGCGTGCCGCTGACCGGATCCGGGACGACCTCGCACGGCAGCCCAAACACCTCCTGCACGACCTCGGGTGTGATGACGCCGTGCGGCTTGCCCTCGGCGACGATGCGCCCGGCCTTCATCGCGATCAGGTGGTCGGCGTAGCGGCTGGCGAGGTTGAGGTCGTGCAGCACGATGACGATCGTCTTGCCGCGCTCGCGGTTGAGGTCGGTGAGGAGGTCGAGCAGCTCGACCTGGTGCGCGATGTCGAGGAACGTCGTGGGCTCGTCGAGCAGCAGCAGGTCGGTGTCCTGCGCGAGCGCCATCGCGACCCAGATGCGCTGCCGCTGCCCGCCGGAGAGGTCCTGGATGCGACGGTCGATGAGCGCCACGGTGTCGGTGGCCTCGAGCGCCGCAGCGACCGCGGCCTCGTCGTCGGCGGTCCACCGGCGGAACCACCCCTGGTGCGGGTAGCGTCCGCGCCCGACGAGGTCGCCGACGGTGATGCCGTCGGGCGCGACCGGTGACTGCGGCAGCAGCCCGAGCACCTTCGCGAGCTCGATGCTGCGCATGTCGGTGACCGAGACGCCGTCGAGCATCACGGCTCCCACCTGCGGCTTCAAGAGGCGCGCGAGCCCGCGCAGCAGGGTCGACTTGCCACAGGCGTTCGCGCCTACGATGACGGTGATCGCGCCGTCGGGCACGGCCACGGTCAGCTCGGAGACGACGGTGCGCTCGTCGTACCCGAGGGAGAGCCCGTCGGCTCGCAGGTCGTGCTTCATCCGCCTCGTCCTCCACGGTTGACGCTCACGAGGAGCCACAGCAGGTACGGCGCGCCGACCGCGCCGGTCACGACTCCCGTCGGCAGCGCCGTCGGGAGGAGGTGCGCGGCGACCAGCTCTGAGGACAGCACGAGGGCTGCTCCGACCAGTGCCGACGCCGCCAGCGCGCCCGGAGCGGGGCCCAGGAGGCGGTGGGCGACCGGTCCTGCGACCAGCGCCACGAACATGATCGGTCCCGCCGCCGCGGTGGCGAACGCGACCAGCACGATCGCGAGGGTCATCAGGGCCCAGCGAGCGGTCTCGACGCGGATCCCGAGCGCCGACGCGGAGTCGTCGCCCAGCTCGAGCCCGCGCAGCGGGCGGGCGAGGAGCCCCGTGAGCGGCACCGAGAGGAGGAGCACGACGAACAGGGCGCGCAGGGTGCCCGCGTCGGCCATCCCGACCGAGCCGATGATCCACGTCATCGCCTCGCGCGCGGCGTGGATGTCGGCGCGCGCCACGAGGTAGCCGGTCAGCGACAGCATGAACTGCGAGATGCCGATGCCGATGAGGATGAACCGGTAGCCGGTGACGCCGCCGCGCCACGCCAGCGCGTAGACGAGGAGCCCCGAGACCAGCGCGCCGACCAGCGCCGCGATCGAGGTGGCGAAGCCGGAGAGCGAGACGACGATGATCGCGCCGGCCGCGAAGAGGCTCGCCCCGGACGAGACGCCGACGAAGTCGGGAGAGGCGAGCGGGTTCGCGAGGAGGGTCTGGAAGACGACCCCGGCCAGGCCGAGGGCCAGCCCGACCCCGAGGGCCGCGAGAGCGACGGGGAGTCGGATGCCCTGCACGACGAAGTCCACGGCCGGGTCGTGGCCGATGTGCAGCACGGACACGACCACGTCCATCAACGGCAGCCGGTAGCTGCCGACCATCAGCATCGTGACGAACAGTGCGACCACGACGACGGACAGACCGACGAGGACCACAGTCGTACGGCGCTGCAGCCGGTGGCGGTGCGCGGCGAGGGCGGCCGGCACGTCAGCCGACGACGGCACGGGTGGCCCGGGGCGGGTCGCGGTGGCGCTCACAGCTCGGTCAGGTTCCGGTAGCGGACGAGCAGGACGAAGAACGGGGCACCGAGCACGCCGAGCACGACGCCCACCTGGAGCTCACCGTCCGGCACGGCGAGGCGCCCGAGGATGTCGGCGACGAGCAGCACGATCGGGGACAGCACGAGGCTGAAGGCGAGGATCGCGCGATAGTCGGGCCCGCAGATCATGCGCGCGACGTGGGGCACCACGAGGCCGACGAAGACGATCGGTCCGCAGGCCGCGGTCGCGGCGCCGCAGAGCACGGCGACGGTGACGAAGAGGACGGCTCGGGTGACGCCGACGCGCTGCCCGAGCGCGACCGCGACGTCCTCGCCGAGCGCCAGCCCGTTGAGGGCGCGGCCTGCCCCGACGGCGACCACGAGGCCGATCACGATGAACGGCAGCGTCTGCCAGAAGACCGGCATGTAGCGTCCGGCGAGAGCACCGACCTGCCAGAACCGCAGCTCGTTGAGCGCCTCGGTGCTCGTCATGACGAGGGCCGACGTGAACGCCGTGAGCCCAGCGGTGACTGCTGCTCCGGCGAGCGCCAGCTTGACCGGCGTTGCCCCCTCCCGCCCGAACGACGAGACGCCGTAGACGACCACCGTCGCGAGGCCGGCGCCGACGAAGGCCGCCCAGATCTGGCCGGAGAGCGACCCGATGCCGAGCAGCGACGCCGACGCGACGACCGCGGCTGCCGCTCCCGCGTTGATGCCCATGATCCCGGGGTCGGCGAGCGGGTTGCGCGTGACGCCCTGCAGGATCGCGCCGCTCATCCCCAGCGCCGCGCCGACGGTGAGCCCGAGCAGGGTGCGCGGCACCCGCATCTCGCGGATCACCGCGTGCTCGGTGGACGACGGGTCGAACGCGTCGAACGCGTCCCAGACCGTGCGCAGCGTGATGTCTCGCGACCCCATCGAGATGCTGAAGAAGCAGACGACCAGCAGCAGGCCGACGAGCAGCACCCAGGAGACGCCGAGCCTGAGGAGTCGCCTGGGGCGCGCCGGCACCGCGGGCGCGGGACGCGTCGCGACGTCGGTCATGGTGGTGCTCCTCGGCGGGCGGAGCCAGCAGTGTGGCGGATTGGCTTAGGGGAGCCTACCCTCGTTCTGCCTGACCGCGGCCACCACGGGTACGCAACTCTTCCGTGGGTTTCGTCGTCGGGATCACCACCGACCTCGACACGATGACGTTCGCCGGACACGAGAGCGGCGCACAGCTGTTCGGGGTCTTCCAGGTCTCCGTGCTGCACAACGTGGTCCACCTGCTGTTCGGCGCGGTCGGCCTGGCCGTCGCCCGATCCACGACCGGCTCGATCCGCTACCCCCAGTACGGCGGGGTGGCCTACCTGGTGCTGTGGGTGTACGGGGTGATCGTGGACCACGACCACGGCGCGAACGTCGTCGCCGTCGACGAGGCCGACAGCTGGCTCCACCTCGGACTGGGCATCGGGATGATCCTGCTGGCGGGCGTTGCCCGAGGTCTGCTCACGCCGCGCGGAGCCGCCCGGGCCCCTGGGACCCCGACGAGCTGACATCACCGCATCGGCGTCGGCTGACGGTCAGACGAGGAACTGGAACGCCGGATCGTCCGGCGAGAGCTTCTTCGCGCGCACCGGCGAGTCCGCCAACCGGGTGATCAGTCCGCCGAGCGCGTCCGGGGAACCCAGCTCGATGCCGACGAGCGCAGGCCCCGTCTCCCGGTTGTGACGCTTGACGTACTCGAACAGCGTGATGTCGTCGTCCGGCCCGAGCACCTCGTCGAGGAACCGGCGCAGCGCCCCGGGCTCCTGCGGGAACTCGACCAGCCAGTAGTGCTTCACGCCACGCGACACCAGCGCCCGCTCGATGACCTCCGCGTAGCGGCTCACGTCGTGGTTGCCTCCCGACACGACCGCGACCGCCGACTCCCCCGGTGCCACGACACCAGGCAGCCGGAGCGCCGCAGCGGCGAGCGCTCCCGCAGGCTCGGCGATCACGCCGTCCACCTCGAAGAGCGCCAGCATCTCCTCGCTCACCGTCCCCGGGTCCACGGTCACGAGCTCGACGGGACGGCCCGAGCGGGCGAGGTCCGCGAGCACCGCGTACGAGTGGTCGCCGACCCGACGGACCGCGGCGCCGTCGACGAACGCATCCACCTCGTCGAGCGTCGTCGGTCCACCGCTCGCCACCGCGGCCACCATGCTCGCCGCGCCCGACGGCTCCACGCCCACGACACGCGTCTGGGGGTGGCGCGCGGCGAGCCACGCCGCCATGCCCGCGACCAGACCGCCGCCCCCGACCGGAACCACGATCACGTCCGGGGCGCCTTCAGGCTGCCGGTGCGCGGCGGCGAACTGCTCCACGACCTCACGCGCCACGGTGCCCTGCCCAGCGATCACGTCCGGGTGGTCGAAGGCCGGCACGACGGTGGCGCCGCTGCGCGAGGCGTCCTCGTACGCAGCCGCGCTGGCCGCGTCGTAGGTCTCACCGCCGACGATGAGCTCGACGGAGCTGCCGCCCAGCGACGCGATCCGGTCACGCTTCTGGCGAGGCGTGGTGCGCGGCAGGAAGATCCGCGCGAAGGTGCCGAGGCTGCGCGCGGCGTACGCGACACCCTGCGCGTGGTTGCCTGCGCTGGCCGCGACCAGTCCGCGGTCACGCACCTCGGGATCGAGGCGCGCGATCATGTGGAACGCGCCGCGCAGCTTGTAGGACCGGACCACCTGCAGGTCCTCGCGCTTCAGCCAGACCTGCGCGCCGGACGCCTCGCTGAGCCTCGAGTTGTGCTCGAGCGCGGTACGAAGTGCGACGCCGGAGACAGGTTCGTACGCGGCATCGACGTCGTCAGCGGTCACAGGCACGTCGACCAGCGTAGGCACGCATCCGTACGAGGACGTGAGGCGCCCGACCCGCGAGACCGGTCAGCGATCCAGCTCGAGGCGGTTCCACGCCTGCAGCGACAGCACGCCGAACACGACCGGCACGGCGGCGACCAGGACGAGCTGACCCGGCGAGACGTCCGCCGGGTCCATGGCCCAGAGGGCCGGCGCGGCGAACGGCATCCAGCCGTCGCCACCGGCGACGACCACGACCTGGCAGACGACGACGATGCCGACGACGACCGCGACTCCGACGAGAAGCGAACGGCCGACCGTGACCGCCCACGCGACGGGGAAGACCAGCAGCGAGGACAAGACCACGAGAACGGACAGCCGGGCGAGCGCTTGCGTCGCGTCTCCGTCCGGCATGCCGAGTCCTGAGGCGATGCCGACCGCGAGGAGCGCCATCGCAAGGAGCACGGCGACGCACACCGACCAGGCGACGTGGACGATCAGCTTCGCGGCGACGATCGTGCGCCGTGCCACGGGCAGGGCGAAGAGGCCGCTCATCGTGCCGTCCGCGAACTCCCTTCCGACCGACCAGCTGAGCGCGACCCCGAGGGCGAGCAGTCCCCCTGCCGCCGTGATCTGCGCGGAGATCGCGGTGTACCGCTCCCAGCCGACGAGGTCGGCAAGCGGTCCGAGCTGTGCGAGCACCTGCTCGTTGCCCGCAGCTGCCGCCCACGTCATCGTGCTTGTGAGCAGGACGACGCCGCCCACGAGGATCATGGTTGTCGCGCGGAGCACCGTCGATGCCAGGGCCTTCGTAGTCTCGACCCGCAGAGCCGCGCGGAGCGGTCTCATCGCGACCTGCTCAGGTCGTCGGCGTGGACGGTCGCGAAGAACCTGCGCTCGAGCTCGGTCTCCCGCGGATCGAGAGTGCCGACCACGCGACCGCGGTTCATCACTGTGATGCGGTCGGCGACCCGGGCGACCTCGTCGAGGTGGTGGCTCGACACGAAGATGCCGGCGCCGGCGTCGGCCCGTCGGCGCAGCGACGCCCGAAGCAGCAGCACCCCGGCTGGATCGAGGGCGTTGGTCGGTTCGTCGAGGACGGCCGCGAGCGGGTCGTGGACGAGCGCGACCGCGAGCCCCACCCGCTGGAGGTTGCCCTGCGAGAGCATGCGCGCTCGCTTGTCGGCGACAGGTCCCAGGTCGAGCTCCGCCATGATCTCGTCGACGACTCCCGTGATCTCGGGCTCCGGCACGAGCCGCAGGCGGGCGGCCACCACGAGGTTCGTACGGGTCGTCATCTCGGGATAGGCGAACGGGCCGCCCACCATGTGGCCGACCCGTCGCCACGAGTCTGGCGAACCAGGAGGGCGGCCATCGACGCGCACGACGCCGTCGGTCGGGCGAAGCATCCCGAGGAGCATCCTCATCAGCGTCGTCTTGCCCGCGCCGTTGAGTCCGACGAGAGCGTGGATCTCTCCGGCGCGTACCTCGATGTCGACTCCCGAGACGCCCTCACCGTCGGCGAACCCACGAACCAGTCGTCGCGCCTCGAGACGCGCCTCACCCATCGCGGCCCTCCACGACGTCCAGCGCGCGACCGATCGCGTCGCTGAGGGTGAGGTCGCCGTCCTGGGCCCAGAGGAACAGGGCAGCCATCAGGGCCGCGAGGGTCGCGCTCGCCGCCGCCGCCGCCGACAGGTCGTCGACGCCGTCACGCACCAGCTGATCCGCGATCAGCCGCTCGGTCTGCTGGTTGTTGCGCCACGCCGCGCCACGCAGAACCTCGCTCCCGGCGACGAGCCGGACGCGACGTCGAGTCGTGCCGGTCGCCGGCTCGGGGAGCGAGGACCACGCCTCCCGGAGCCCGCGGGCTGCGCGTCGTATTGGGGCGAGACGGGGGTCCTGCCGACCGACGGATGCCGCGACAAGCGGGTCGTACGGGTCGTCCAGCACGAGCCGGTCCTTGCTCGGGAAGTGGCGGTAGACCGTCATCTCCGTCACCCCCGCCGCTGCCGCGACCTCGGCGACCGTAGTGGCCTCGAATCCGCGCTCCTCGAAGAGGTCGAGCGCGCAGGACGCGATGCGCAATGACGTACGGCGCCGCTTCGGTGTCCCTTTGTCCACGTGTAAATGTTAGCACCTAACATTCTGGCTGACGCCGACCTCCGTCAAGATCGCGTCAAGACCGGTCAAGGCCCCGTCAAGGACCGTGGGAACGCCGATGACGCCGCGTTGACTCGAGCTCATGAGTCTTGACACCGGCCTCCTGATCACCCTGGTGGTCCTTCTGATCGGCTACCTCGTCGCGTCCCTCGTCAACCCGGAGCGCTTCTGATGGCCGCTCCGCCGATCAACGACGCCCTCGCAGGCGTGCTGAGCCTGCTTGCCCTCCTCGCGCTGCTCGCGCTGGCCTACCGGCCGCTGGGCGACTACATCGCCCGGACGCTCGAGAGCCCACGGCACCTCGGTGTCGAGCGCCCGATCTACCGCCTCGCCGGAATCAACCCGGACGCGACGCAGACCACGCGGTCGTACGCGCTCGCCGTCGTCGGGTTCTCCGTCGTGAGCCTCGTCCTCCTCTACCTGCTGCTCGTGCTGCAATCCTTCCTGCCGTACTCGCGGGGCATGGACGGGATGCCGTGGGAGATGGCGCTCAACACGTCCGTCTCGTTCGTGACCAACACGAACTGGCAGTCGTACGCCGGTGAGTCGACGCTGGGCTGGACGGCGCAGGCGGCCGGCCTCGCGGTGCAGAACTTCGTCTCCGCCGCCGTCGGCATCGCCGTCGCGGTCGCACTCATCCGTGCCTTCACCCGCAACCGCTCCGACAAGCTCGGCAACTTCTGGGTGGACCTCGTCCGCGTCACGCTGCGCGTCCTGCTGCCGATCGCGTTCGTCGGAGCCGTGCTGCTCGTCCTGGCCGGTGTCGTCCAGAGCTTCACAGCCGACCAGGTCGTCGACACGATCACCGGCGGGCAGCAGACGATCACCACCGGACCGGCCGCGAGCCAGGAGGCCATCAAGGAGCTCGGGACGAACGGGGGCGGCTTCTTCAACGCCAACTCCGCGCACCCGTTCGAGAACCCGAACGGGTTCGCCAACCTGCTCGAGATCTTCCTCATCCTGCTGATCCCGGTCGCCCTGACCCGCACGCTCGGCACGATGCTCGGCAACCGTCGCCAGGGCTACGCCGTCCTGGGTGCGATGGGTGTCCTCTTCTTCACCTCGCTCGCGATCACCACCTGGGCCGAGGTCGGCGCCCACGGGCAGTCTGCGCAGGTCGCCGGCGCGGCGATGGAGGGCAAGGAGACACGCTTCGGCGAATGGGCGTCGGCGCTCTTCGCCACGGCGACGACCGGCACCTCCACTGGCGCGGTCAACTCCGCCCACGACTCCTTCACGCCGACCGGAGGCGGAGCCGTGCTGGTGAACATGATGCTCGGCGAGGTCTCGCCCGGCGGTGTCGGAGCGGGCGTCTACGGCATCCTCGTGATGGCGATCCTCGCGGTCTTCGTCGCTGGCCTCATGGTCGGACGCACCCCGGAGCTCCTCGGCAAGAAGATCCGGTCGACGGAGATGCGCTACGTCGCTCTCTACACGCTGACCACGCCGGCGCTCGTTCTCGTCGGCGTCGGCATCACCATCGCGCTGCCCGGCACGGCTGACGTGATGGGCAACCCGGGAGGCCACGGGTTCTCCGAGGTCGTCTACGCGTTCACGTCGGCGTCCAACAACAACGGCAGCGCATTCGGCGGAATCACGGTGACGTCGACCTTCTTCCAGCTGATGCTCGCCGCCGCGATGCTGCTCGGTCGGTTCGTCCCGATCCTGTTCGTGCTCGCCCTGGCCGGCTCGCTCGCCCGGCAGGGCAAGGTTCCCGCTACCGCCGGCACCCTCCCCACCAACACACCCCTGTTCGCGGGCCTGCTCGTCGGCGTCGTCCTCGTGATGACCGGCCTGACGTACTTCCCCGCACTCGCTCTCGGTCCGATCGCGGAGGCCCTCGCATGACCCTCTCCCAGCTCGTGAGCCAGGTCCCCACGGCCATGGCCAAGCTCGATCCGCGCCACATGTGGCGCAATCCGGTGATGTTCGTGGTGCTCATCGGGTCCGTCCTCACGACGGTCCTCGCGGTGGCCGACCCGGACGGTTTCACGATCGCCATCGCCGTCTGGCTGTGGCTCACGGTGATCTTCGGCAACCTCGCCGAAGCGGTGGCCGAAGGGCGCGGCAAGGCACAGGCAGCGTCTCTGCGCGCCACCCGCAAGGACACGGTCGCGCGACGGGTCGGAAGAGACGGAACCGAGACAGAGGTTCCCGGCACCGACCTGACGATCGGCGACCTGGTCGTCGTCGAGGCCGGCGAGGTCATCCCTGGCGATGGCGACGTCGTCGAGGGCATCGCCTCGATCGACGAGTCGGCGATCACCGGCGAGTCCGCCCCGGTCATCCGTGAGGCCGGCGGTGACCGGTCTGCGGTGACCGGCGGTACGACCGTGCTGTCGGACCGCGTCGTCGTCAAGATCACCGCCGCTCCGGGCAGCACGTTCATCGACACGATGATCGCGCTGGTCGAAGGAACGTCGCGGCGCAAGACGCCCAACGAGAACGCCCTGACGATCCTGCTCTCGAGCCTCACGATAGTCTTCCTGCTCGCGGTAGCGACGCTGGCACCGATGGCCGAGTACGCCGGCGCTCCGCAGCGGACCCTCGTCCTGGTGGCGCTGCTCGTGTGCCTGATCCCCACCACGATCGGCGCCCTGCTCTCGGCGATCGGCATCGCAGGCATGGACCGGCTCGTCCGGGTCAACGTGCTGGCGATGTCCGGGCGGGCCGTCGAGGCCGCCGGCGACGTCGGCACGCTGCTGCTCGACAAGACCGGCACGATCACCTACGGCAACCGACGCGCGACCGCCTTCGTCCCGCAGGCGGGGCTCGACCCCGATGTCCTGCGCGACACCGCTCGCCTCTCCAGCCTGGCCGACCCCACTCCCGAGGGCCGTTCCATCGTCGAGCTGGCCCTCACGCAGGGCGCAGCGGACTCCACGCTCCCTCGCGGGGCGCAGGTCGTCGAGTTCTCGGCGACAACCCGGATGTCCGGGCTCGACCTCGCCGACGGGTCGCAGGTCCGCAAGGGCGCCGCGTCGGCAGTCCTCGCCTGGCTCGGCGACACCGCGCTCCCCCCGAGCGTCGAGTCGGCCGTCGAGCGGATCAGCGCCGACGGCGGGACGCCGCTGGTCGTCGCGGTACGTCCCTCGCAGAGCGGGGCGCCGACGTCGGGGCAGGTCCTCGGCGTCGTCCACCTCAAGGACGTCGTCAAGCCCGGCATGGTCGAGCGGTTCGCCGAGCTGCGGCGGATGGGCATCCGTACCGTCATGGTGACCGGTGACAATGCGATCACCGCAAAGGCGATCGCCGTCGAGGCGGGCGTGGACGACGTGCTCGCGGAGGCGACTCCCGAGGACAAGATGGCGTTCATCCGTCAGGAGCAGGCAGGCGGTCGCCTGGTCGCGATGACCGGTGACGGTACGAACGACGCCCCGGCCCTGGCCGCCGCGGATGTCGGTGTCGCAATGAGCTCGGGCACGTCGGCCGCCAAGGAGGCCGGCAACATGGTCGACCTCGACTCCGACCCGACGAAGCTCATCGACATCGTCGAGATCGGCAAGCAGCTGCTCATCACCCGCGGCGCACTGACGACGTTCTCGGTCGCGAACGACGTGGCGAAGTACTTCGCGATCATCCCCGCGATGTTCGTCGCGGCGTACCCGAGCCTGGAGGCTCTCGACATCATGCGGCTGCACAGCGCCGAGTCGGCGATCCTCTCCGCGGTGATCTTCAACGCGCTGATCATCGTCGCGCTGATTCCGCTCGCACTCCGGGGCGTGAAGTACCGCGTCACCTCGGCGGCGGGCCTGCTGCGACGCAACCTGCTCGTCTACGGGCTCGGCGGCCTGGCGGCGCCGTTCGTCGGGATCAAGATCATCGACCTCCTCCTCTCGAGCCTCTTCGGCTCCGCGCTCTGAGCCGGACGGAACCAGCCACATGGAAGGGACAACCCGCATGGCCACCACCACCTCACCCGCCCGGGACACCGATGCGACCCCGGGGCGGGGCCCGCTCGGTGCCGGACTGATCCGCCAGACCGCGACCGGCCTTCGGCTGCTGCTCGTTCTGACCGTCATCCTCGGCGTCGCGTACCCGGCGGCCGTCTGGGCCGTCGCCCAGGTCGTCGCGAACGGCCGTGCGAACGGTCAGATCGTCGAGGTCGACGGCTCACCGGTCGGCTCCGCGATCATCGGTCAGGCCTTCGACGACCCCGCGCTGTTCCACTCGCGCCCGTCGGCGACGGAGTACGACGGCCTGGCGAGCGCGGCGAGCAACCTCGGTCCGTCCAACCCGGACCTCCTCGCCTCGATCGAGGAGCGTCGCAACGCCGTCGCCGCGGAGGAGGGCGTCGCACCGGCCGACGTCCCCGCCGACGCGATCACGGCCTCGGGCTCGGGTCTGGACCCGCACATCTCTCCCGCGTACGCCGACATCCAGGCCGCGCGCGTCGCCGAGGCGAACGGGTTGAGCGACGCGACCGTGCACCGCCTCATCACCGAGTACACGGCCGGGCGGGCCTTGGGCGTGCTCGGCGAGGAGGGCGTCAACGTCCTGCTCCTGAACATCGCGATCCGCGACGCTGTGACGGACTGACAGGATGGCCGGTATGGACCACCCGCCCACGCGTCGCGGGCGGCTCCGGGTCTATCTCGGTGCCGCGCCCGGCGTAGGGAAGACGTACCGGATGCTCGACGAGGGCCGCCGCCGCACCGATCGCGGCACCGACGTCGTCGTCGCGTACGTCGAGACCCACGGCCGCAAGCACACCGCCGAGCAGCTCGACGGCCTCGAGGTCGTCCCCCGTCGGGCCGTCGCGTACGGGGGCTCCTCGTACGAGGAGCTCGATCTCGACGCGGTGATCGCGCGACGGCCCGAGGTCGCCCTCGTCGACGAGCTCGCACACACCAACGTGCCCGGGGTCGAGCACACGAAGCGCTGGGAGGACGTCGTCACCCTGCTCGACCACGGCATCGACGTCGTCACCACCGTGAACGTGCAGCACCTCGAGTCGCTGAACGACGTCGTCGAGGCCATCACCGGCGTACGCCAGCGCGAGACCGTGCCCGACCAGGTGGTGCGCGACGCCGATGCCATCGAGCTCGTCGACATGAGCCCGCAGTCGTTGCGGCGTCGCCTCGCCCACGGCAACGTCTACGCCGCCGACAAGGTCGACGCGGCGCTCTCCCGCTACTTCCGCGAGGGCAACCTGTCGGCGTTGCGCGAGCTCGCGCTGCTGTGGGTCGCCGACCGGGTCGACGAAGGAATGACCCGGTACCGGCAGGAGCACCGCATCGACTCCACCTGGCCGACCCGAGAACGCATCGTCGTGGCGGTCACCGGAGGTCCGGAGTCGCCGACCCTGCTCCGCCGTGCCGCTCTGATCGCCGGCCGGACAGCGGGCGGGGAGTGGATGGCCGTCTACGTCACTCGCGGCGACGGTCTGACGAGCACCTCGCCGGACCAGCTCGCCCGACAGCACACGATGGTGCACGACATGGGCGGCAGCTTCCACACCGTCGTCGCCGACGACGTCGCCACCGGGATCCTCGAGTTCGCCCGCGCGGAGAACGCCTCCCAGATCCTGATCGGCGCGTCACGCCGGGCGCGATGGTCGGCCGCACTTCGGCCCGGCGTCGGCGAGCGCGTGATCGCCGGTTCGGGCGACGTCGACGTCCACATCGTCAGCCACGGCGAGGCGGGCCGCGGAACGCGCAACCGTCAGCGCCGCCCCGACCTCGGCACGCGGCGTACGGTGCTGGGCTACGTCCTCGGCGTGCTCGCACCGGCAGTCGCGACCTTCGTGCTGCTGTCCACCGCTGACCTTCACGACCTCACGCTCGAGTCGATGGTCATGCTGAGCGTCGTCGTGGTCGTGGCACTCGTAGGCGGCCTGGTGCCCGCCCTGCTCGCCGCGGCACTGTCCGCCCTGCTCCTCAACTGGTACTTCGTGTCTCCGACGCAGACGCTGACGATCGCCGGCGGTCAGTACGTCGCGGTGATCGCCGTCTTCGTCGTCGTGGGCGTGGCGGTCGCATCCGTCGTCGACCTTGCGGCCGGCCGCGCGGCGCAGGCACGACGCGCATCGACCGAGGCAGACGCCCTCGCGGTGCTGTCGCACAGCCTGCTGCGGGCCGGCGAGAGCCTCCCGGCCCTCCTCGCCCAGGCGACGGAGGTCTTCGGGATGCGCGGTGCCGCGATCCTGGCGAGGCACGGCGACGACGCCTGGACCACCGTCGTCGCACACGGCGACGCTCCCTCGTCGGTCAGCGCGTCCGACGTCGACGTGCCGATCGACGAGACCACGACGCTGGTCCTGCGTGGGCGGACCCTGGCCGCCTCAGAACGACGGCTCGTCACGGCGTACGCCGCCCATGCCGGGGTCGTGGGCGAGCGGCTGCGGGCGGCGGAGGAGCAAGCCCGGGCCCACGAGCTTGCCGAGGCCGACCGGACCCGTACGGCGCTGCTGGCCGCGGTCTCGCACGACCTGCGGAGCCCGCTGGCCGCGGTCAAAGCAGCGGTCACGAGCCTCCGCAACGAGGACATCGTGTGGTCGGACGAGGACGAGGCCGACCTGTTGATGACGATCGAGGAGTCGGCCGACCGGCTCGACGCCCTCGTCGAGAACCTGCTCGACATGAGCCGGCTGCGGACCGGTGCGCTCAGCGTGCTGCTGACCGACGTCGACCTTGTCGAGGTGGTGCACCGCGCGGTCGGTCCGCTCTCGGAGGCGCCTCGCATCGACGTGCGAGTCGACCCCGGTATGCCTCTCGCGTACGCGGATCCGGGGCTCCTCGAGCGGGTCCTCGCGAACCTGTGCGAGAACGCGCTCAAGCACACCGTCGGGCGCGTGACGGTCCAGGGCTCGGCGCACACGGAGCTCGGCGGTCGAGCGACAACGTGCATCCGCGTCGTCGACCACGGGCCAGGGGTCGAACCGGAGGCGTACGACCGGCTCTTCGCCCCCTTCCAGCGGCTCGGTGACGTCCCGCAAGGAGATGGCGTCGGGCTCGGCCTCGCCGTGGCCCGCGGCCTGACCGAGGCGATGTCGGGCACGCTCGAGGTCGATGAGACACCAGGCGGCGGTCTGACGTTCGTCGTGACCCTGCCGCAGGCGAAGGCACCGGACGCCGCGGCCGTACAGGTCCCCGACGAGGGCGAGGAGGACCCGCGATGACGGTCGTGCTCGCGGTCGACGACGACCCGGCGATCCTTCGCACGCTGCGCATCAACCTGCGGGCTCGCGACTACGAGGTGGAGACGGCCGGGGACGGCCGGTCGGCGCTGCAGGCTGTCGAGGACCGGGTACCTGACGTGATCCTTCTCGACCTCGGCCTCCCGGACCTCAGCGGCGTGGCAGTGATCCGGCGGGTCCGCGCGACGAGCAGGGTGCCGATCGTGGTGCTCTCGGCCCGGCACGAGTCCGACGACAAGGTCGAGGCGCTCGACGCGGGTGCCGACGACTACGTGACGAAGCCGTTCGGGATGGAGGAGCTCTTGGCCCGGGTGCGCGCCGCCGTCCGGCGTGGTGGCCTCGCCGAAGTCCCCGCCTCGGCGGTGACGATCGGCCGGCTTGTCCTCGACCCGGACGACGGCACCGCGACGAGGGACGGAGCAGAGATCCACCTCACCCCCACGGAGTGGAGGATCGTCAGCACGCTGCTCAGGCGATCTGGCCGCCTCGTGCGCCAGGCGGAGCTGCTGCGAGAGGTTTGGGGACCGGCGTACGAGAAGGAGACCCACTATCTGCGTGTCTACATGGCGCAGATCCGTCGCAAGCTCGAGGACGACGCTGCGAACCCGCAGCACTTCGTGACCGAGCCGGGCCTGGGCTACCGCTTCGTCCCCTGAGACACCTGGTCTCGAGACGGGCTCGTTCCTCGCCCTCCTCGACCAGCGAAAAAGGGGGTCCCGCTGGTCGAGGCCGGAGCGCCAGCCCCCCGCTGGTCGAGGCCGGAGCGCCAGCACCCCCGCTGGTCGAGGCCGGAGCGCCAGCGGAGGATCGAGACCACCAGCGCGTGGTCTCGAGACGGGCTCGTTCCTCGCCCTCCTCGACCAGCGGGGGACGACTCACCGCACCGTCGGCCGGTCGATGATCCACCGCCACGTGCCGTCGGGCTGTCGGCGCGCGACCTCGCACGTGGCGCCGCCCGCCCCGGCGCTCATCGGGAGGACCGTCGTCGTCAGCGCCAGGTCGCCGCGCACGAGCGGACGTCGCGGGATGCCGGCACGCACGGGCCGGTGCGCGGCGAGCGCGTGTGTGTAGAAGTCACGGATGTCGTCGTGACCGACGGCGACGCGGCCGTCGGGGAGCTCCAGCACAGCCGTCGGCTCGTACAGGGCGACCACCCCGTCGACGTCGCGGGCGGTGAGGCGGTCGACGAGCTGCGTGCTCAGCTCGTCAGGAGTGCGGGGGGCGGCGGGAGGGGCTGACCGGAGCGGCGACGGCGTGGACATGTGTTCGACCGTACGAGGAGGCGCCGACAGTTCTCCCGCGCCGTGCAGAGCGACGGTAGCGTCGCTACGCATGAGCAGCTTCCAAGACGCGCCGCGCCTGCCGGTCACCTCGCCCGGGCAGTGGCGCGACTGGTTGGCCGAGCACCACGACGACCCCGATCCTGGCGTGTGGATCGTGTGGGAACGGACGGCGGCGGCGCGCAGCGTGTCGTACGAGGAGCTCATCGAGGAGGCGCTCGCGTACGGCTGGATCGACGGTCAGGCGGCCACGCTCGACGACGAGCACTCGATGATGTGGATGACGCGCCGTCGGCGTGGCTCGGTGTGGAGCCGCCTGTCGAAGGAGCGAGTCGCCCGCGTGGTCGAGTCCGGGCGCATGACCCGGCGGGACAGGCGGCGATCGACCGCGCGAAGGCTGACGGCTCGTGGACGATCCTCGACAGCGTCGAGGCCTTGATCGTCCCGGACGACCTCGCCGCAGCGTTCGATACGGTCCCTGGCTCGCGGGAGCAGTACGAGTCCTTCACTCCCGGCCAGCGCAAGCAGGTCCTGCGCTGGCTGGTCGACGCGAAGCGACCGGCGACCCGCGAGAAGCGGATCACCGAGGCGGTGCGCCTCGCTGCCGAGGGAGTCCCCGCCAACAACCGGTGACGCCCCCGCTCAGCCGAGCGGCTGCAGGAACTCGAGCCGGTTGCCGAACGGGTCATCCGCATAGAAGCGACGGTGGCCGGGGAACGCGTCGTCCCACCGCACGTCGACGCCACCGGCCGTCAGCCGTTCCGCGACGTCGTCGATCCGCGCGACCAGGAACCCCGGGTGCGCCTTGCGTGCGGGCGCGAACTCCTTCTCGACACCCAGGTGGACCTCGATGCCGCCCGAGCGGAACCAGCATCCCCCGCGTGCCGCGAGCTCCGGCGGTTTCTCGAGCTCGTGCATCCCGAGCAGGCCGACCCAGAACGCGCGGCACGCGTCCTCCCCACCGGCGGGGATCGCGAGCTGGACGTGGTGCAGGTGGACGAACGCGAGGTGCTCGGGGTCGGAGTGCGGACCGGTCATGGGCCCACGCTAGCCGTGGCGCGTGCCACGTACGGAACACCCACGGGCGCAGGCTGGTTGTCCCGTACGTGACCACCTCCCCGGACCCCACGCGCCGCGTCGACGTCGTCGTCATCGGTGCGGGGCAGGCAGGGCTGTCGGCGGCGTACCACCTGAAGCGCCTCGGCGCCTCGTTCGTCGTCCTCGACGCCAACCCTGCACCGGGTGGCGCGTGGCAGCACCGCTGGCGGAGCCTGACGATGAGCGACGTCCACGGCATCGCGATGCTCCCCGGTCTCGACGTCCCCGAGCGGGTCAACGACGAGCCGGCGCGCACGTTCGTACCGGCGTACTACGCGGCGTACGAGGCGCGGTTCGACCTCCCGGTCGTACGCCCGGTCCGGGTGCTCCGGGTCGAGGACGCCGAGGCATCGGCGGGGTCTCGATCCTCCGCTGGCGCTCCGGCCTCGACCAGCGAGACCGCTGGTCGCGACCTCCTCGTCCGCACTGACGTCGGCACCTGGCGCGCCCCCGCCGTCATCAACGCGACCGGGACGTGGGAGCGGCCGTTCTGGCCGTCGTACCCCGGAGGGTCGTCGTTCCGCGGGCGGCAGCTGCACACCGTCGACTACGAGGGCCCTGAGGCGATGGCCGGGCTCGACGTCGTCGTCGTCGGCGGCGGCGCGTCCGCCGTCCAGATCCTAGGCGAGGTCGCACCGGTCACCGCGTCGACGACGTGGGTGACGCGCCGCGAGCCGGTCTGGCGCGTCGGCGAGTTCAACCCCGATGCCGGCCGCGACGCGGCGGCGCTGGTCGAGGACCGCGTACGGCGTGGGTTGCCGCCGCAGAGCGTCGTCAGCGTCACCGGTCTGATGCTGCGGCCGCAGGAGCAGCGCGCGGCCGCGATGGGCGCGTACGACCGGCACCCGATGTTCACGCGGATCGAGCCGGACGGGGTGCGGATGGCGGACTGGTCGTTCCGGCACGCCGACGTGATCGTGTGGGCGACCGGGTTCCGCGCGGCGCTCGGACATCTCGCCCCGCTGCACCTGCGCGAGGACACCGGCGGCGTACGCCTCGTCGCTCGTGAGGACGCCCACACCCCGACGACGGCGGCGCGCGACCACCGCGTGCAGCTCGTCGGGTACGGCCCGTCGGCGTCGACCATCGGCGCGAACCGCGCGGGACGCGTCGCGGCGCGCTCGGCGATGCGCGTCGTCGCGTCCCGGGCTGCAGCAGCCTGACCGCACCCGCTTTCGCGATCAGCGGCACCAGTACCGTCGTCGCAGCGGCAAGGACGATGTGAAGGAGTGCCATGAAGTTCACCGAGCGGGAGATGACCATCGCCGTCGAGGCGGTGGCTCGCCAGGCGTTCGAGGCGCTGCCCGGGTTCATGCGCCGCAAGGTGGGCGCGGCGTCGTGGGAGGAGCTGCCGAAGATGAGCCGTTACCAGCTTCTGTCGGCGGCCAGCACCCTGCTCCTGCCGAGCCTGACCGCGCTGCCGGAGCGGCCGACGGTCGGCGCGACGCCGGAGTTCACGGACGAGGAGTACGACGCCGCTGCGGAGTCCGTGCTGCGTGAGCGCACCGACCGGTCGGACCCGGGCACCTGGGAGCGCATCTCGCCACGCAAACGTCGCAAGCAGGTCGAGGCCGCCGTGCTTGCCTTGCGAGCCGGCGTGGAGGCGATGCCGCACCGCCAGGACCCCGACGCCCTGATCGTCCCGGACCACCTCTGACCCCGCGCTCCTCTCGTCCCCGATTTGTGCACTTGTACCGGTTCTTGGCGCAGAAAACCTTGCACGAGTGCACAAATCGGGGACGGGGACGGGGCGAGGGGCCCTGCGCGGTGCAACTAGTTGCATATGCGCCGTGTTGCATAGATACTTGCCCGCATGGCACTCGAGCACGCGATCCTCGTGTCGCTCGCCGAACGCACGGCGAGCGGCTACGACCTGACGCGCCGCTTCGACAAGTCGATCGGCCACTTCTGGAAGGCCAGCCACCAGCAGATCTACAAGGTGCTCGGCCGCATGGAGTCCGACGGGCTCGTCGCGTCGAAGGCCGTCCCGCAGGAGGGTCGTCCCGACAAGAAGGTCTACGCGATCACCGAAGCCGGACGGTCGGCCCTCCAGGACTGGTCACGCACGCCGAGCGCTTTGGAGGCGTCCCGCAGCGAGTTCGCGGTGAAGCTGCGAGGGCTCCCATACGGCGATCGTGACGCGATCCTCGCTGACGTGCACCGCCGCGCCACCGCGCACCGCGAGCGCCTCGCCTACTACCGCGCCGACGAGGCGCGCACGTTCCCCGACGTCGACGCGCTCGACGACGCCCAGCGCGCGCAGTACGCGGTGCTGCGCGGCGGCATCCTCCTCGAGCAGGCCGGGCTCGACTGGTGCGAGGAGATCGTGGAGCTGCTGGGGGGTCTCGATCGCTCCGCGCCTCGACCAGCAGGACCCTCCGCGCCTCGACCAGCAGGACCCTCCGCGCCTCGACCAGCGGGACCTACGAGCGACGGGAGCGCAGCGCGGTGAACGCCACCCACAGCACTCCCAGCGCGATCACGACGGCAGCCGCGATCAGCACCGCATGCACCCACAGGAACCCGGTCGGCGTCGAGTCCCCGACCGTTCCCTCCCAGGCCCGCTCGTCGTTCCAGATCGCCACCCCGAACCGCGGCCAGATGACGACGTTGAACACGCCGGCCAGCACCAGGAACCACGCAGCACGTCGAGAGATCACCCGTCCAGTGAACACCAGAGGTCACCATGGCTGAGCAGCCCGCCCCCACCCCGTACCCGCACCTCCTCTCGCCGATCGAGGTCGCGGGTTTCACCCTGCGCAACCGCGTGATGATGGGCTCGATGCACACCAAGCTCGAGGACCGGGCGAGCGACGTGCCCAAGCTGGCGGCGTACTTCGCCGAGCGCGCCCAGGGCGGCACCGCACTCCTCGTCACGGGCGGGTACGCCCCGAGCTGGCGAGGCTGGCTCAGCCCGATGGGCTCGACGATGGCGTCGCGCCGCCTGGCCGACCGCCACCGCGAGATCACCGACGCCGTCCACGTGCACGACAGCCGCATCCTCATGCAGGTGCTGCACGCGGGGCGCTACGGCTACTCGCCCTTCTCGAAGGGCGTCTCCTCCAAGCAGTCCCCGATCACCCCGTTCAAGCCGAGCGCGATGAGCACCCGTGAGGTGGAGCGCACCGTGCACGACTTCGTGCGTGCGGCCATGCTTGCCCAGCGCGCGGGCTACGACGGCGTGGAGATCATGGGCTCCGAGGGCTACCTCATCAACCAGTTCCTCGCGGCCCGGACCAACGACCGTACGGACGCTTGGGGCGGCACCGCCGAGAAGCGGATGCGCTTCCCGGTGGAGGTCGTGCGGCAGATCCGCGAGGCGGCCGGCGAGCGGTTCATCGTCCAGTACCGGATCTCGCTCCTCGATCTCGTCGACGACGCCCAGACGTGGGAGGAGACCGTCGAGCTGGCACGCCGGCTGGAGGCGGCGGGCGCGTCGATCCTCAACACCGGCATCGGCTGGCACGAGGCGCGCGTCCCCACCATCGTCACGTCAGTGCCGCGGGCGGCGTTCGCCTGGGTGACCGGCAAGCTGCGTCCCGAGGTCGGCATCCCGGTCATCGCCTCGAACCGCATCAACACGCCTGAGGTGGCCGAGCAGATCCTCGCCGACGGCCAGGCCGACATGGTCTCGATGGCGCGCCCGCTGCTCGCCGACGCGGCATTCGTCAACAAGGCCGCCGCAGGCCGCGCCGACGAGATCAACACCTGCATCGCCTGCAACCAGGGCTGCCTCGACCACACCTTCAAGAACCAGCGCGCCACCTGCCTGGTGAACCCGCGCGCCGGGTACGAGACCGAGCTGCGCCTCCTGCCCGTGCCGAAGCCGCGGCGCAAGAGCATCGCCGTCGTCGGTGCCGGCCCCGCCGGGCTCGCCGCCGCGACCGAGCTGGCCGACCGCGGGCACGACGTCACGCTGTACGAGGCGGACGACCAGGTCGGCGGCCAGTTCCGTCTCGCGCGACGCATCCCGGGCAAGGAGGAGTTCGCGGAGACGCTGCGCTACTACACGCGCCGGCTCGAGGTGACCGGCGTCGACGTCCGGCTCTCGACGCGGGCTACGGTCGCCGACCTGAGCGCGTACGACGAGGTCGTCGTCGCGACCGGGGTGGTCCCGAGGATCCCGGAGATCAAGGGGCTCGACCACGCGAGCGTCGCCTCGTACCCGGACGTCATCGACGGCCGCGTCGAGGCAGGGCGTCGCGTCGCTGTCATCGGAGCCGGCGGGATCGGCTTCGACGTCGCCGAGTTCCTGCTGCACCAGCCCGACGAGGAGCTCGGCGCCTGGATGGCGCGCTGGGGCGTCACCGACCCTGCGCTCGAGCCCGGCGGCCTCGCCACGAAGGTCAAGGCGCCGCCGGAGCGCGAGGTCTGGCTGCTCCAGCGCAAGGACGCCCCGCTCGGCAAGGGTCTCGCGAAGACGTCGGGCTGGGTGCACCGCGCGACGCTGAAGGACTCCGGCGTCAACATGCTCGCCGGCGTCTCGTACGAGTTCGTGGACGACGCGGGCCTGCACATCCTCGACCGGGACGGCAACGCCCAGGTGATCGAGGTGGACACGGTCGTCGTGTGCGCCGGGCAGGAGTCGGTCACCGACCTCGCCGACCCGCTGCGTGCGGCCGGCGTGAGCGTGCACGTGATCGGAGGTGCCGACGTCGCAGCCGAGCTCGACGCGAAGCGCGCCATCCGCCAGGCCACGGAGCTCGCCGCCCGTCTCTGACCCGTACCGCCTCGCCGGGCCGCTCGGTCAGCGGCCGAACACCTCCAGCTCCGCCAGCTGCAGGCGGTGGTAGCCGGCCCCCGACTCGTCGGGTGAAGGACGTCCGAGCGTGTGCGTGCGCAGACGCACGTACCGACCGTTCCCTTCGACCTCGTAGCCCAGCGGCCGGCTGCCGTCGGTGGCCTGGCCGACCAGCGACCGCACCGTACGCCACGTGGTCCCGTCGTCGGAGACCTCGAGGTCGAAGTCGAGCGGGAAGTTCGCGCCGCTCGTGCCCCGTCCGTCGCCCGGGACCTCGGTGCGCGGGTAGACCCAGACGCTCCCCAGGTCGCGTGGGGCACCGAGGTCGACGGTGACCCACTCCTCGGACGCGGGGACGGTGCTCCACGGGTCGCTCGTGTAGCCCTTCGACGCCGGCGTGCTCTCGCGGACGCCGTCGGTGAGGTTGGCCGCAGACCACCCGCAGCAGCTCAGCGTCCGACGCGCGGTGACCGGTCGCCCTGCCGCGAGGTTGCCGGCCTGGTCGGGCACCTGCGGGGCACGGTCGAGCGCGACCTGGTCGAGCTGGAAGCGTCCGCCCCAGGCCCCCGAGCTGCTCCCACGGAACGCGACCTCGAGCCCCGTCACTGAGGTCGGCGTCCACTCGCGGAGGTCGATCTCCACCTTCGTCCACTGGTTGGGCGTGATCCGGACGACCTTCTCGTACGGCTCCGCGCCCTCACCGGTCGCACGCACGCGCACATCCGACACACTTCCTCCGCCGCCGTACGCGTTGACGTAGGCCAGGAGGCTCGTCGCGTCGCCGACCACGATCGGAGACGACGGCGTCACTGCCACGCTCCGCCACGCGTCGGCCGGCCGGCCTGCGTCCGGGCTCGCCTCGAGGGCGCCCGTCCCCAGCCGCGGTCCGCCGGGCCCGTTCGCGAAGGAGCGCACCGACTCGACCGTCGCCGTCCCCTCGCCGGCGGTCCAGCCGTCGAGCCCGCCCTCGAAGTTGAAGAGCAGGTCCATGCCGTCCGGCAGGCACGCCTCGCCGGAGGCGTCGGCGGAGCACCCCGGCCCGCGCAGGTACGCCTCTCCGCGGACGCGGCCGACGAAGGCGCCGTCGGCGTACGCGTCCAGGACGACGCGGCCGGTGGCGCTCGCACCGTCCGTCGCGGTGAGGGCGAGGGTGGCGGTGGCCGTGCCGTCGGCAGGCACGGTGAACACCCGCTCGTCGGCGAGCGTCCATCCGTCGGGGACCGTCACCGGCCGGAGCTCGACGCTCGCCGCGCGGCTGGTGCTCAGATTGCGCAGCGGCAGGCTGAGCGTGGCGGACTCGCGGGCGGTGACCACGCGCGGCGCGACGGTCAGCGTGCCGATCTCGACCGGCGCCTCCACCACCGCCTCGACGGTGAACGGGTGGTCGACCTCGATGCCCTTCACCTCGTACGACACGGTGCCGGGGATGACGACGGGGCCGAGCTCCTGCGTCTTCGCGACCGACACCTCGACGCGTGCCGTGGCGGTGGACCTCGGCGCGATCCGCGCCGGGAGAGCCTCCACGGTCCGCATGCCCCAGCCGTCCGGCGCGTCGAACGCGAGGCCGTCGGTGGAGAGCGCCGTACGCCCGGTGTTCTCGACGCGCACCTCGACCGTCGCCGTCTCGCCCGGCAGCAGCCGCCCCGCGGCCGTCGCGGCGACCGTCACGCCGTTCGCACGCGAGACCTCCGGCGCCAGGAGACGCGCCACCCGGTCGACCAGCGGACGGAGGGTGGCGTACCCCTCGTCGCTGAGGGACCCCCGACGGTTCTCCCAGGCGACCGCGGCCGCCAGCAGGTTCGTGAGGCGCAGCGCCACCGCTGTCGCCTCGTCCGCGGCCTCGTCCTTGCCCTTGAGCCGCAGCGCCGACGCCACCCGCACGGAGGCGTCGGCCGCCGTGGTCGCCGCACGGATGCGGAGACGACCGGCGGACGAGAGGTCGCCGCTGCGCTGGAGCCGGTCGACCTCGGCGCGGACGGCCGCGAGCCCCGCCTCCGCGCGGCGCAGCGCGCCGGCAGTGCGGTCGACGACGAGCTCGTAGGAGCCGGAGCCCAGTGTCACGACCGCGTCCTTGCCCACCGTCTTCACGTCTCGTACACCCGGGCGGTCTGCGGCGTGGCCGAGCTCGCGTCCCGTCCCCTCCAGCACGTCCTCGGCGGCGGCAGCCGGCACGCGGACCTCGGCCGTCGCACCGACCGGCACGGTGACTCGCTGGACGAGCCCGCCGTCGCGGTGGAACCAGTGGGTCGACGCGTCGCCCCGCGGCGTCCGGATCGTCGCGCGCGCCTCGTCGAGCTCGGCGTGCAGCTCGGGGTCGACGCGGAGGTGGTCGTACCCCCTCGAGCCCGCGGTCTGCCCGAGGCCGGCGACCCGGTCGTACAGCCAGGCGTCGATCGAGCTGAACATCGGGTGGTTCAGCGACGACACGCCCCGCCAGTCCTCCCAGATCGTGCCCGGCCCGTTCGCGAGCATGTAGCCCCAGCCGGGGTACTCCTCGTTGCGCACCACGTCGAGCACGAGGTCCGAGCGACCGTACGCGGCGAGCGCCTCCGGGATGTACTTGATGCCGGGCAGGCCACCGGTGAAGTGGCCGTCCTTCGCCTCGACCTGCGCGACGAGCGTCGCGAGGACGTCCTTCTCACGCCCGTCGGGGACGACGCCGAGCAGCAGCGGGAAGGCGTTCGAGAACTGGCTCGGGCCGTACGTCGCGTCGACGCCGTCGAAGTAGCGGGCGTTGATCGCGTCCCGGACCTGGGCAGCGCGGGTGCGGAAGCGCGTGGCGTCGGCGTCGTGGCCGGTCTGCGTCGCCATCGCGGTCATCTCGCGGAGCACCCAGAAGTAGAACGCGCTCCGGAAGAGCGTCCCGTCGGTGCTCTCGACGGCGACCCAGTCCTGGCCCCACTGCTGCGAGGGACGAGTGACGAGCCCGCCGTCGGTCGTGGTCTCGACGTACGCGATCCAGCGCGCCATCGAGCCGTAGTGCGTGGAGACGACGCGCTCGTCGCCGTACGTGCGCTGGAGGTAGCCCGGGATGAGCACGGTCGCCGCGGCCCACGCCGGGTCGGAGCGGTTCTGCCAGCCGGAGGTCGGCTCGACCGGAACGATGTCCGGGACCTGGCCGTCCGGGCGCTGCGCGTCGGACATGTCGCTCACGAACTTCTCGTAGAACGACTGCATGTCGAGGTTGTTGACGAGCGCCTCGGCAGCGATGTGCGCGTCGGCCATCCACCCCCGCTTCTCGCGGGTCGGGGTGTCCTCAGGGATGCCGTGCAGCCCGTTGAGCTGTGTCTGGACGTTGGCGGCGTGGAGCTTGTCGAGCATCGCGTCGGAGCTGTCGAAGGTCCCGGTCCGCGCGACGTCGTTGTGGATCTCCTGCGCGACCAGCGTCGTCGCGGACGGCGCCTCGGTCAGTCCGCTGACCTCGACCCACCGGAACCCGGCGTAGACGAACCGCGGCTGCCAGTCGACGGCACCCGCGCCCGCGGCCGTGTACGTGCTCGTCTGCGCGGCACCGATCACGCTGTTGTCGACGCGGCCGCCATTGAGGCGCTCGCCGTGCTTGATGGTCACCTTCGCCGCGGCGGGAAGCGTCGCACGCAGGCGGGTCCAGCCGGACATGTTCGTGCCGAAGTCGAAGACGTACACGCCGGCCGCAGGGTTGGTGACGGCCACCGCCTCGTGGCTGCGGGTCACACGCATCGGTTCGTACTGTGCCGAGGTCAGGGTGCCGAGCCCGCCGGCGACGACGGTCGCTGCGCTCCAGGTCGAGGCGTCGTACGCGGGCTCGTCCCAGCCCGCGACCTCGCGGCGCGCGTCGTACGTCTCGCCGTTGAAGCGGTTCGCGCGGACGACGGGACCGGCGTGCGAGGTCCAGCCCTCGTCCGTGCGGAGCGTCGTCGTCGCGCCGTCGGCGGTGGTGACCCGCAGCAGCGCGAGCACGTCGGAGTCCTCGCCGATCTGCAGCCCGAGCACGTTGCGGCCGTCCTCGACCAGGTCGGTCACGTCGTACGTGCGGTAGAGCGAGCGGACTCGGCTGTCGACCGGCTCGCCCTGAAGTCGGTCGTCACCGACGCGCTTCCCGTTGAGCGTGGCCTCGTAGATGCCGCGCGCGAGGCCGAAGTTCTGCTCGCAGCAGATGCCCTGGCCGTCCGGCCCGCGCTCGAAGCTCCCCCGGCCCGCGACGTACAGGCGGGCGTTCGTGACGGAGCCGCCGACGTCGCCGCTGCCTCGCAGGTAGCTGCCACCGGCGGCCGTCGACGCGGGTGAGATCCACCGGGCGCCGTCCCAGTCGGCGGCGTCGAGCAGGCCGGTCTCGAAGCGCGCCGGCTCGCTCCACGGCGTCAGGCGCCCGGCCGCGTCCCACACCCGGACGCGCCAGTGGTACGCGGTCGCGCTGGTGAGGGCCGGCCCGTCGTAGGCAATGCCGAAGCTCTTCGCGGACGACGTCTTGCCGGTGTCCCACGCGTCCGCCTTGCCCGCGTCCAGCAGCGACGCCGTGCTGGCCACCTCCACCTCGTACGCCGACTGCGCCTGGTCGCGGACGTCGGAGCTGAGGATCCACGACAGCCGCGGGCGGGCTGCGTCGACGCCGAGCGGTGCGGGCTGGTTCTCGACCTCGAGACCGCCGACGCTCACGGGCGAGCGATCCGGTCGGCTGCTCGCCGACGCCGCGTCGGCGGCCGGGGCGCCCAGGCTGGTGACCGCGAGCGCCAGTCCGGCGGCCACGACCACCACCTTGCGAGACGCGGAGGACAGGACGGCTCTGGTCGCGCTCACGGCAGCTCCCGGGGTCATGGCGTTGAATCGATTCAACTCCGTGCCCGTTGAAAATATGAGCCACGTCACACGCTGGTCAAGACTGCGGGCGCGGGGTGACCGGTTCCGGCCACGCGCCTCGCGTCCCCGATTTGTGCAGTTGGACAAGGAATCCGGTGCAGAGTTCCTTGTCTTATCGCACAAATCGGGGACGGAGCCTCCGCGTCAGTCGGTCTCGTCCAGCGTCGCCGGGAGGCCCTGCTGCGGCGCGAGCTCGCTGCGCTTCGGCAACCAGCCCCAGCCCGACGCCCAGTTCGGGTGCGGCAGCGCGAGGCCGGGCAGGACGAAGCTCGACTTCGCGAGGTCCAGCGTGTACGTCGACGCCGTGGTGTCGACGTTGCGGACCCGACCGTTCGCCGCCGCGACGACGACCACGCCGAGACGGTGTCCCTTCTTCACGAGAGCGTCGTCCGGGTCGAGCGTGACCGTCACGTCGTGCGTGCCGGCACCGTCCAGCCGCGCCCAGCCGCGACCGAGCACCTGCAGCGGCGTCGTCCCGACGTTGCGCGCCATCGTGAAGTAGCAGGCGTCGTCAGCGGCCGTCGACGCTCCCACACAGGTCTCGGTCGTCGTCGTGGATGCGCCGTCGCCGGTGGTGAGGACACGCTCGGCCTCGCCGTAGTCGACGAGCATGACCCCGACCTGCCCGGTCGGCACCTGCGTCGTCACTCGCAGCTTCGCGACCATCGATCCGCTCATCCGGGCGTCGGTCAGCAGCGGCGTGGTCGCGTACAGGAGCCGGTTGGGGTTCTCGCCCTCGGCGACGGCGGCGTTCTCGCGCTGGCTCGGTGAGTTGACCCAGCTCGCCGTCGCCCTCTCGACCGGCCGCGCGAGGGCGCCGTCGGCCTGCGGGCGGAGCGTCGTGGTCGTCAGCCGGACGGGCCACGTGTACGAGTCGACCCAGTGGTTCGGGGCGGTCTCCACCTTCACGCGCGGCTCGAGGAGGATCGTGTTCCTGATCCCCATCAGCTCATGGTCGAACCACCGGTGCAGCGTCCTGACCCACTCGTCGCGGTCGATGTCGAACGGGTCGACGTGCCCGACGCGGCTCAGCCACATCTTGCGCGTGACGCCGGCCTTGCCCAGCGCGTCCCACCAGGTGGAGAAGTGACGCGTCTTGACGTTCGTGTCCTGCAGCCCGTGGTAGATGAAGACGCTCGCCTTCACCTTCTCGGCGCTGAGCTCGACCGAGTCTCGATAGTTCCGCTCGTCCCAGAACGCGTTGTGCTCGCCGGTCTCGTCGGCGTCCTCGTCGTTCATCCGCTGGTAGGTGGCCGAGCAGTCCTGCGGCTGCGTGCGGTTGTCGTCGACGCGGCTCGCCAGCCCGCTGGAGTAGTTCCAGCTGTACGGCAGGCCCTGCGAGCGGCTGTAGTCGTACCAGGAGCTGATCGCGCTCACCGGGACGATCGTCTCCAGACCCTTCACGCCCGTGGCGGCGACGCCGTTGGCGATCGTGCCGTCGTAGCTCTTCCCGATCATGCCGGTCTTGCCGGTGGACCAGTCGGCCTCGACCGGGTTGCCGGCCGCGTCGACGGCCTCGGCGTTGCCGTTGAGCCACTCGACCACGGCCTTGATCGAGCCGATGTCGGACTTGCCGCCGGTGTCGACGCAACCGGTCGAGCGCGAGGTGCCGGCGACGTCGGCGGCGACGTACGCGTAGCCGCGCGGAACGAAGTAGTTGTCGTAGAAGAGCGGGAACTTGTCGAGGTTGCCTGCCGCGTCGAAGGTCTTGCACTCGGACTCGTTGCCGCGGCACAGGCTCGTGTAGTAGGGGCTCGCATCCATGACGACAGGCACGTCCACGCCCGTCGCGTCGAGCTCGCGGGGACGCACGATGTCGGCGGCGATCTTGTCCTTCTCCCCGTCGCCGTCGAAGTCGGGAGCGATGACCCAGACGGTCTCGCGGATCGCGTCGGCGTAGCTGTAGACCGGGGAGGAGACTCCCCCGGACAGCACGTACGGCTTCGGGGCAGGGGCGGCGGTCGCGGTCGCGGTGGTGCCCGCGACCAGCGCCGTACCGGTGAGGGTGAGGGTCAGCAGGACGCCGACGGCGGTTCGGGATCTGCGAGTCGGATGCATGGCCGGAGTCTCGCGCAGGGTCGCGGACCCGGCAATCCGTCACGTCGCCGATCGCGGCTGGGGGCCATGATGGCGGCATGAGACTTGCCTACGGCTGCATGGGGCTCGGGTCCGCGACGCCGACGCCGAAGAGCGACGAGGTGGACCGGGCCGACGCGGCCGTCACGACGGCGTACGAGATCGGGATCCGGCTCTTCGACCACGCCGACATCTATGGCGGCGGAAGTGCCGAGACGGCGTTCGGGCAGGTCCTGGCCCGTCACCCGGGGCTGCGCGAGGAGCTGGAGATCCAGACGAAGTGCGGCATCGTGATCGGCGGCGCTGAGGGCGGCAACGCGTACGACCTCTCGCAGGAGCACGTCCTCGCCTCGGTCGACGGAAGTCTCGACCGGCTCGGCATCGACCACGTCGACCGGCTCCTGCTGCACCGTCCGGACCCGCTCACCTCGCCGACCGCGATCGCCGACACGTTCGACGCGCTCGCAGCCGCCGGCACCGTCCGCGCCTTCGGCGTCTCCAACATGGACGCGGCCCAGATCGCTCACCTCCGGACCGCCGTACGCCGTCCGGTCGACGTCAACCAGGTCGAGCTCGGCCTGCACCACCGCGACCTTCTCGAGGCCGGCGTCCTCGTGAACCACCCGGACGCGACGGCGTACGCACCCGTGGCGGGCACGCTCGACTACTGCGCGGACCACGCGATCACTGTCCAGGCGTACGGTCCGCTGGCTCAGGGCCGCTTCACGGGTCAGCCGCGTGGAGCGGAGGACGAGGCGACGGCTCGTCTCGTCGACCGGTACGCCACCGCGCTCGGCGCCACGCCCGAGGCTGTCGTCCTCGGCTGGCTCCTCAAGCACCCCTCCGAGATCGTCGCCGTGATCGGGACGACCGACCCCGGCCGCATCCGGGCCTGCGCCACCGCGGAGCAGGTCGCCGAGGCGATGACGCGGGACCAGTGGTGGTCCCTGTGGACCGCCGCGCGTGGTAAGCCAATGCCGTGACCGCGATCCCTCAGCTGCTCCAGCCGAACCTCGTCCACCACTTCTACGCCGGCGGTGCCCGCATCGCCGCCCTCCGGGGCCTCCCGCCCGTCGAACGGTGCCCGGAGGAGTGGGTCGGCGCGACCGTCTCGCGTGCCGACTCCGAGACCGTCGGACTGGCCCGTACGGTCGCCGGCGACCTGGTGCGCGACCTCGTCGCCGCCGATCCCGAGGGCTGGGTCGGGGCGGCGTCGGTCAGCGCAGCAAGCACGGCAGCGGTCCCGCCCGGAGACACAGGCATCCTGCTGAAGCTGCTCGACGCCGGCCAGCGGCTGCCGGTGCACGTCCACCCCGACCGCGCGTTCGCGTCCCGCCACCTCGACTGCCCGTACGGCAAGACCGAGGCGTGGCTCGTGCTGGACGCGTCCGACGACGCCGCCGTTTACCTGGGCTGGAGCACCGACGTCGATCCCGACGAGCTCGCCGCGCGGCGCGACGCGCAGGACAGCGACTGGCTGCTCGGGCACCTCCACCGCATCCCGGTCCGGCCCGGCGACGGCTTCCTCGTCCCCGCCGGCACACCGCACGCGATCGGCGAGGGCGTGTTCGTCGCGGAGATCCAGGAGCCGACCGACTTCTCGATCCTCCTCGAGTGGTCGATCACCACGTCGACCCGTGACGAGTCGCACCTCGACCTCGGGTTCGACCTGGCGATGGAGGCGGTGGCGACGACGTCGCTCGACGCGACCGACCTCGAACGCCTCACCGTGCACCACGACCTGACCGCCCGCGGTCCCGCACCGGTCCCGCTGCTGCCGGAGGGCGGCGACCCGTTCTTCCGCCTCCACCTCCTCGCGGCACGTCCCGGCGATGCACCGGAGGTGCCCGCCGGGTTCGCCGCGCTCGTCGTCCTGTCGGGCACGGGCGTGATCGAGGGCGCCACCTCCGTACCCGTCGGCGGCGGGCAGTCCCTGGTCGTCCCAGCGGCGTTCGGCCCCTGGCGGCTGTCCGGCGATGCCCGGGTGCTCGTGGCGCGGCCCGGGGAGAGGTGGCGCGGCACGCCCGAAAGGCGCATCGTGGGGTGATGCCGTCACGCAGCGCCGCGCTCCTCGCGTCCGCGGCGCTGCTTGCCGTCATCCCAATGCCGGGGTCCGTGGCGGGTGCGACCGGCGTCGTCACCGAAGCCGCACCGGCCGCGCCCGAAGCTGCCCGGGCTGTCGACACCGTCCGGCTCGACGGCGTCACCGTGCGTCTGCGCGCAGGGACGCGCCAGGTGGTGACGGTCAACCGCACGCGGTCCTACCGCGCCCGCGTCACCTACTGGGTCCTGCGCGACGGACGGTGGACGATCAAGCGGCGGACGGCGAACGGTCGGATCGGGTACGGCGGGCTGGTCGCCGCGTCCAAGCGCAAGCAGTCGACCGGGACCACCCCTCTCGGCACCTTCGCGATGACGGAGGCGTTCGGGATCCGGGCGCACCCCAGCGGCGCCACCCTGCCGTACCGGAAGGTCCGCAAGGGCGACTACTGGGTGCAGGACAACCGCTCGGCGTACTACAACACCCTGCGCAACAAGCGCGCCGGTGGATTCCGGTGGTGGCTTCCGGGGTCGAGCCGCAACGCCTCCGAACGCCTGCGCGACTACCGCCGCGAGTACGTCTGGTCGATCGTCATCGACTTCAACCGGCCCCCGAACGCGGTGCGCTACCGGGGTTCGGGCATCTTCCTCCACGCCAACGGGAAGGGTGCGACCGCAGGTTGTGTGTCCGTTCCGCCCCGCTTTATGCGGTTTGTCCTAAACCGGCTCCGTGCCGACCGAGCTCCGGTGACAGCGATCGGACGGTAATCAGCGTTTCAATCTGACGGGTCCGGGAACCTCCACTAGCGTCGAAGTAGTGCGGCGAGCCGCCGCACCTTATAAGCCTGGGTCCCCCGGCCTGGGAGAACGGAGTGAAGCATGGCTTTTCTTCTTTGGATCCTCGCGGTCGTCCTCGTGGTGGCCGGAATCGTCGCACTCGTGCGTCGCCAGTTCCTCTGGGGCGTCGTCCTCATCATCGTCGGCCTCCTGGTCGGCCCCGGCGGCGTGAGCGTGTTCGGTTAACCGATAGACGCGTAGGCTGACGGCATGGAGCTCGTGATCCTTGTCGTCATCGCCGCGATCGCCCTGTACCTGGTCAGCGACCGTCGCAAGACGAAGGCGCGTGAGAGCGCCGAGCTCGCTGACCAGGTCGCGGCGGTCCGCAAGACCGCGTTCGAGGATGTCACCGCTCTCGGAGAAGAGCTCCAGCGCCTCGACGCAGACCTGATCGGCATCCCCCTCGACGAGGGCGCGCAAGCCGACTACCAGCGGGCGCTCGACGCGTACGAGTCCGCGAAGTACGCAGTCGACCGGCTGGAGAAGCCGGAAGAAGTCCGGCACGTGACCGAGATCCTCGAGGACGGACGCTACGCCATGGCGTGCGTCCAGGCCCGAGTCCTCAACAGCCCCCTCCCCGCGAAGCGGCCGATGTGCTTCTTCGACCCGCGCCACGGTCTCTCCGTCGAGGACGTCGAGTACGCCCCTGACAACGGCACCGTTCGCGAGGTCCCCGCATGCGCCCTCGACGCCGAGCGCGTCAAGGCTGGCGCCGAGCCCGACACCCGCAAGGTGATGGTCGGCCCGCAGCGCGTCCCGTACTGGCAGGGCGGTCCTGCGTACGCCCCGTACGCAGCCGGATACTTCTCGGCGTTCGCCTTCATGCCCGCCCTGTTCATGGGCACGATGCTCGGCGGCGTGTTCGCCGGTGACGCCGGGCTCGACCCGAGCGCGTACGGCGACGGCAGCGAGGGCGGCGACGCCGGTGGTGATGCCGGTGGCGACGGCGGCGGCGACGGTGGAGGTGATGCCGGCGGTGATGGTGGCGGTGGCGGCGACTGGGGTGGCGGCGACGGCGGAGGCGGCTTCGACTTCGGCGGCTTCGATTTCTGAGAAGGTCGCCTACCTGCTGCGGGCGGTCAACGTCGGCGGCAACAAGGTGCCGATGGCCGAGCTGCGCACGCTCGCGGCCGACCTCGGAGCCGACGACGTCGAGACCTACGTCAACTCCGGCAACCTCGTCTGCGTCCCACCGGGCGACGCGGACGACTTCGGCACCGCGCTCGTCGAGGGCATCTCGGAGCGCATGGGCGTGACGACGGACGCCATCGCGCGGACGGCGGCCGAGCTGCGCGCCGCACGCGACGCGTTCCCGTACGACGTCCACGAATCCAAGTTCTGCTACGTCTGGTTCCTCGCTGCCGCCCCGTCCTCCGAGGCAAAGAGCGCCGTCGAGGCGTACGACTTCGGTCCTGAGCGCGTCGCGCTGATCGGCCAGGACCTGCACATCTGGTACGCCGACGGTGCCGGCCGGAGCGCGATCACCGCGACGCGGCTGCACCGGCTGTGCGGAGTCACCGGCACCGGGCGCAACCTTCGTACGGTCGAAAAGCTCGCCGCGATGGCGGAGTGACGCGTCGTCCGTCTCCTCACACGTCGGCGACGGCCGCCGCGCTTGCCGGCGGTGCCCCGATGTTCTCGACGGGCTCGTCCACCGACGGCTCCGAGGTGATCTGCGCGCGCACGATGCGGTCGAGCCTGAACCAGCGGATGCCTTCCCGCTCGCGGCAGCGGGCCACGAGGTACCAGTGGTCGCGGGTGAAGGCGAGGATCTGTGGGTCCACCCGACGGTCGGACACCACGCCCTCGCCGCCGCGATAGCGGAGCGACAGGACGCGCTTGTCGCGCAGCGACTGCTCGACCGCACGTCGGGTCCGCGCATCGGCGTCGACAGTGGCGTGATCGATCCAGATGCGCTCGGTCAGCGCGGCGGTCCGCAGGCGCGCCTGCGGGTCCATGACCCCGAGTACCTTGACGAGCGCGGCGCGCGCCTGGTCGTCGAAGGGCTGACCTCGGTGCGCGGCGATCGCGGCTGCGAGCCCGGACGCCTCGGCGTCGGTGAAGTTGACCGGTGGCAGCGTGGCCGCCGGGTCGACGACGTAGCGGCCGGTGCGGCCGAGGCGTGCCCAGATCGGGAACCCCGAGTGCTGCAGCGCTGCAACGTCGCGCTTGATCGTCCGCGTGCTCACCTCGTACGTCGTTGCCAGCTGCTCGGCGGTGCGGCCTTGCGTGCCGGCGCGCCGCAGCTCCTCGCGGATCGCGTAGAGCCGGTCGGTGCGGTTCACCGCTAAATGGTGACACAACGATGACAGAGCCGTGGTCGAGGATGGAGGCATGACCTCCCACTCACCCGTTCTCCTGCTCAGCGGTGCCGGGCTCCCCGCCTGGATCTGGGACGAGACGCGCGACCTCCTCGCCCTGCGCGAGACCGTCGTCGCTCCCCGTCCCGGCACCGGCGACGCCCCCTTGTCCGACTACGTCGACGCCGCGCTGCGGTCCGCGCCCTGGGAGCGTTTCGCCGTCGTCGCCCACTCGTCGGGCGGCGTCATCGGCGCGGAGCTCGCCCGCCGGGCCCCGCACCGGGTCACCGCGCTGCTCGCGGTGTGCGCCGTGGTCCCACGACCGGGCGCGTCCTTCGTCGCGTCGATGCCGTTCCCGCAGCGCCACGTGCTCAGCCTCGCCATGCGATTCGCGGGCACTCGGCCGCCGGACAGCGCCATCCGACGCGGGGTCGCCGCCGGCCTGGACGACGCGACGGCCGCTCGCATCGTCGCGGACTTCGCGCCCGAGTCGGTCGACCTCTACCGGGGCAGGGTCGGTCGAGCACCGCTGACCCAGCCGCGGGCGTACGTCACGACGACCCACGACCGCGAGCTCTCGCCCGCGCTCCAGGCCAGGTTCGCCGGCAACCTCGCGCCGTCGTGGCGCGGCAACCTCGGTGCGGGCCACCTGCCGATGCTCGAGGACGCACAGGGCGTCTCCCGCGCCGTCACAACCTTCCTTGCGGGTCCGCCTCAGCTCAGCTGACGCAGCCGGATGGTCTCCGGCAGCGTGCCGAGCGCGGTGAGCGTCTCCGGCTCGAGCTGCTTGTCGATGTCGGTGAGGACGTAACCGATGTCGCCGCGGGTCCCGAGCGTCTGTCCGTCGATGTTGACGCCGTGGTCGCCGAGGACGACGTTGATGGCCGACAGCACGCCCGGCACGTTGTGGTGGATGTGCACGAGGCGGTGGTGCTCCCCGTACGAGGGGAGCTGGAGGTGCGGCAGGTTCGGGGAGAGATCCGTCGATCCCTCGGCGAGGTAGGAGTGCAGCTTGCCGGCGACGAAACGACCGATGTCCTGCTGCGCCTCCATCGTCGACCCGCCGACGTGCGGCGTGAGGATGACGTTGGGGAGACCACGCAGGTCGGACTCGAACGGGTCGCCCTGCTTCTTGGGCTCGACCGGGAAGACGTCGACAGCGGCTCCGGCGATGTGGCCCGACTCGATGTGCGCGCGCAGCGCCTTCGTGTCCACGAGGATGCCGCGCGACAGGTTGAGGAACAACGACCGCGGCTTCATCCGGGCGAACTCGGCAGCGCCGAACAGGCCCGCGTTGCCGGGACGACCGTCCACGTGGAGCGTGACGACGTCGACGGTCTCGAGGAGCTCGTCGATCGTGGCGCAGCGCTTGGCGTTGCCGAGCGCGAGCTTGTCGGCGATGTCGAAGTAGAACACCTGCATGCCGAGCGCCTCGGCCACGACCGACAGCTGGCTGCCGATGTTGCCGTAGCCGACGATGCCGAGCTTGCGGCCGCGGATCTCGTGGCTGCCCTGGGCGGACTTGTTCCAGACCCCCGCGTGCATGTCGTTGGTCTTCTCGTGGAGACGGCGGGCGAGCGAGATGATCTCGCCGATCGCGAGCTCGACGACCGAGCGGGTGTTGGAGTACGGCGCGTTGAAGACCGCGACGCCGCGCTGGGCGGCGGCCTTGAGGTCGATCTGGTTGGTGCCGATGCAGAAGGCACCGATCGAGAGCAGGTCGGGGGCGCTCGCGAGGACGCGTTCGGTGACGTACGTCGTGGAGCGGATGCCGAGCAGGTGCACGCCCTGCACGGCCTCGACCAGGTCGTCCTCACCGAGGGCGCCCTTGCGGGTCTCGACCTGGTAGCCCTGGGCGCGCAGGAACTCGGCGCCGTCCTCGTGGATGTTCTCCAGCAGCAGGACGCGGATGTCGCCGTCACCGAGGGGCGGCGTGCTCACGGGAAGATCAGCAGTCATGGTGTAGAGCGTCTGGGTCGTCACGGGCTCACTCTCCTGGTCAGGTCGCACCACCTCGGAGGTGGCGGTCGACCCAGGGCCCAGGCGAACGGTCCCGCGGTCTTTGCTGTGGTGTCGCTCCCTGGTGGTCGACCCACCTGAACGCCAGTCGCGACGGGTTCAGTGTAGGCCGCAACGCCAGCAGCGACGAACCCGTTCCGCCGCCCGGACGGGCGGCGCCGGGTCGAGCGTGCGGGTCAGGCGTCGATCGCCGCGAGGAACTCCGGCGGCGGGGTGCCCGGGATGTGCGCGAGCCGGACCTGGCCGCGCGAGACGAGCTTGCCCTCGGCGTTGGTCGTCTCGATCTCCCAGAGCTGCGTCGTACGCCCCTGGTGGATCGGGGTCGCGACGCTCCGCAGCGTCTCTCCCGAGCGAGCCTGGCGCAGGAAGTCGGTGTTGTTGTTGACGCCGACGACGAGGCCCTGGTCGCGCAGCCAGGCCTGTGCGCCGATGCTGGCCGTGCTCTCGTTGACGGCACAGTGCACGCCACCGTGGACGATCCCGAACGGCTGCAGGTGCTGCGGGCCCACCGTCCAGGTGGCGACGACGCTGCCGCCGCTCACTTCTTCGTACCGGAAGCCGAGGACGCCGCCGAGGCCCGAATCCATCTGTGCATCAGTCACCCGACGAGTGTGACCGTCCGCACTTGGCAGACCATACCCCCCAGGGGTATCGTTTCGGTATGGACACCCACGCACCGGGCTACAGCGCCGACAAGGCCGCCGTTCTCAAGCGACTCAAGCGCGTCGAGGGGCAGGTCCGCGGCCTGCAACGCATGGTCGAGGAGGACACGTACTGCATCGACGTCCTCACCCAGGTCTCCGCCGCGACGAAGGCGCTCGAGTCCGTCGCGCTGACCCTGCTCGACGAGCACCTCGCGCACTGCGTCCACGACGCGATCGCCTCGGGGGACGGCGCCGAGGCGAAGATCGCCGAGGCCTCCGCCGCCATCGCCCGCCTCGTCCGTTCGTGACTCGCGATCCTGACTCGCGATCCTGACCAGAAGGAGACCCTCATGAAGAAGACCTACTCCGTCACAGGGATGACCTGCGGCCACTGCGCCGGCGCGGTCACCGAGGAAATCGGGGCGATCGAGGGCGTGCAGGCGGTCGAGATCGACCTCGTCGCCGGCGGCACGTCGTCGGTGCACGTGACGAGCGACGCTCCGATCGACGACACGGCCGTCGCTGCGGCAGTCGACGAAGCCGGGAGCTACCAGGTCGTCGACGCATGACCCTTCAGTCGCACGAGCTGGAGATCGGCGGCATGACGTGCGCCTCGTGCGCCGCACGCGTCGAGAAGAAGCTCAACAAGCTCGACGGTGTCGAGGCGAGCGTCAACTTCGCCACCGAGCGCGCGTACGTCTCCGCACCGGCCTTCGTCGACGTGGCGGACCTCGTCGCGACGGTGGAGCGCACCGGCTACTCCGCGGCACCCGTGCACGAGGCGGACCCGGAGGGTGACCGCGAGCCCGAGGACGACCCCGAGCTCGCCGAGCTGCGTCAGCGCCTGCTGATCTCGGCCGTCCTCGCCGCACCGGTCCTCGTCTTGTCGATGGTGCCGGCGTGGCAGTTCGACAACTGGCAGTGGCTCTCGCTCACCCTCGCCGCGCCGGTCGCCGTGTGGGGCGCGTGGCCCTTCCACCGCGCCGCGTGGATCAACGCCCGCCACGGTGCCGCCACGATGGACACCCTGATCTCGATCGGCGTCGCGGCGGCGTTCGGGTGGTCGGTGTACGCACTGTTCTGGGGGCACGCCGGCGTCACCGGCATGACCATGGAGATCTCCTGGTTCAGCCAGGGTTCCGGCGCGGACGAGATCTATCTCGAGGTGGCGAGCGCCGTCACCGTCTTCATCCTCCTCGGCCGCTTCCTCGAGCAGCGCGCCAAGCGCGACTCGGGTGCGGCCCTGCGAGCCCTCCTCGCGCTCGGCGCCAAGGACGTCGTGGTCCTCCGCGAGGGACGTGAGGTGGAGATCCCGGTCGCCGAGCTCGGTGTGGGCGACGTCTTCGTCGTACGCCCCGGCGACAAGGTCGCGACCGACGGCGACGTCGTCTCGGGCTCCGCCTCGGTCGACCTGTCGATGCTCACCGGCGAGAGCGTGCCGGTCGACGTCGGTGCGGGCGACCGCGTCGTCGGCGGCACCGTCGCCGCCGGCGGCCGCCTGATGGTGAGCGCCACCGCCGTCGGCGGGCAGACGCAGCTCGCGCAGATGGCACGCCTGGTCGAGAGCGCGCAGAGCGGCAAGGCGCCCGTCCAGCGACTCGCCGACCGCATCTCGGCCGTCTTCGTCCCGGTCGTCCTCGTGCTGGCCGTGCTCACGTGGATCGGCTGGATGGTCACCGGCGGAACGGCCACCGAGGCGTTCACGGCCGCTGTGGCGGTGCTCATCATCGCCTGCCCCTGCGCCCTCGGCCTCGCGACGCCGACCGCGCTCCTGGCCGGAACCGGCCGCGGCGCCCAGCGCGGGATCCTCGTGAAGGGCCCGGAGGTCCTCGAGTCGACCCGCCGCATCGACACGATCGTGCTCGACAAGACCGGCACCGTCACCGAGGGCGCGATGCACGTCGCCGCCGTGACGACCGCACCCGGGTTCGACGAGCAGGAGCTGCTGCGCCTCGCCGGCGCGGTCGAGGCGGCCTCCGAGCACCCGCTCGGCCGGGCGGTGGCCGAGGCCGCTCGTGCCGCGACGTCGGACGGAGACCTGCCGAAGGTCGACCGGTTCACCGCCTCCACCGGGCTCGGGGTCGCCGGCACCGTCGACGGTCGGTCGGTCCGCGTCGGCCGGCTCGCCTGGCTCGTCGACCACGGCGCGTGGCCGTCGACGTCGCTGCCGCCGGTCGACCCGGCGACCACGCCGGTCCACGTCGCCGTCGACGGTGTCGTACGCGGTGTCGTGGCGGTCGCCGACCGTGTGAAGCCGACGTCGGCCGAGGCGATCACGCGACTGCGTGGCCTCGGCCTCGACCCCGTGCTCCTCACCGGTGACCGCCAGTCCGTCGCCGAGGCGGTCGCCGGCGAGGTCGGCATCACCGAGGTCGTCGCCGAGGTGATGCCCGAGGGCAAGGCGGCCGTGATCGCCGAGCTCCAGGCGCGCGGTCGTACGGTCGCGATGGTCGGTGACGGCGTGAACGACGCGCCGGCGCTCGCCGCCGCCGATCTCGGCATCGCGATGGGGACGGGCGCGGACGTCGCCATCGAGGCCTCCGACCTGACGCTCGTCCGTGGCGACCTTCTGCTCACCGCCGACGCGATCGCGCTGTCCCGGGCGACGCTGCGGACGATCAAGCAGAACCTCGGCTGGGCGTTCGGCTACAACGTCGCGGCGATCCCGCTCGCCGCGGCCGGCTTCCTCAACCCGCTGATCGCCGGTGCCGCGATGGCGGCGAGCTCGGTGCTCGTGGTCACGAACTCGCTGCGGCTGCGGAGCCTTTGAGCGGGGGGTTCACGCCAGCGAGAACGTCTTCCGGTACTCGCCTGGCGTGACCCCGACGATGCGCCGGAAGTGGTGGCGCAGCAGCGTCCCCGACGAGAAGCCGCACCGGTGCGCGACGTGGTCGACGTCGAGGTCGCTCGACTCCAGCAGCGTGCGCGCCTGCAGCACGCGCTGCTGCGTCAGCCACTGGATCGGCGTCGTGCCGGTCTCCGCGGCGAAGCGACGTGCGAACGTCCGGGTCGACATGCCCGCAAGTCCAGCGAGCCGGGCGATGGGCTGCTGCTCGTCGAGGTGCTCGACCATCCAGTCGAGGACCTCGGCGAACATGTCGTCGCTGCACTCCGGCACCGGGTGCTCGATGAACTGACGCTGACCACCGTCACGTTGCGGCGGCACCACCATGCGGCGCGCGATCGCGTTGGCCGCCTGGCTCCCGACCTCGCGGCGGACGAGGTGGAGCGCGGCGTCGATGCCGGCGGCCGTACCGGCGCTCGTGATGACGTCACCGTCGTCCACGAACAGCACGTTCTCGTCGACCTTGGCGACCGGGAAGGACTCGCGCAGGCTGGCGGCGTGCCGCCAGTGGGTCGTGCACGGGCGCCCGTCGAGGAGCCCGGCCTCGCCGAGGATGAACGCACCGCTGCACAGGCTGAGCATGATCGCTCCCTCGGCGTGGGCGGCGCGGAGCGCATCGAGGATGTGCTCCTCGATGGGCATCAGCGCCTCGCCCGTCCTGCGCCACGACGGCACCACCGCCACCAGGTCGGCTCCCCGGAGGCCGTCGAGGCCGTGGTCCGGCACGATCGAGCCGCCGACCGACAGCGACACCGGGCGTCCGGCCACCGGCCCGCAGATGCGGAAGTCGAAGGGCGGGACGCCGTCCTCGGTGCGGTCGATCCCGAAGACCTCGCACACGACACCGAGCTCGAAGGCGGTGACGTCGTCGAGGACGAGGGCGGAAACGGTACGGATCATGTCTGCCACGCTACGTGGCAGGATCTGTTCGGTCAATGGCCCTTCAGCCACTTCTTGGCAGGATGTGTTCGGGCGCATAGTGAATGCCATGAGGTTCACACGCAAGCACTACGAGTCCAGGAAGACCCAGTTCCCCGCGTTCCGCGGCGGCAACCGCAACCGCGACGAGTCCCGGATGCGCGCTGAGATCGACGCGATCAGAGCTCACAGCGGCCGATGATCCGCGTGCCATGATCGGGGCATGGCCACGCTCATCGGCATCACCGGTGCCACCGGCTCCGTCGGCGGCTCGGTCGCTCGCCACCTCGCCGACGGCGGGCGCACGACGCGGCTGATCGTCCGCGACGCCGCCCGAGCACCGCGTCTCCCGCGCGCCGAGGTCGCCGTCGCGTCGTACGACGACACCGAGGCGTGCCGCCGAGCGTACGCGGGCCTCGACACGCTGTTCCTCGTCTCGGCGACCGAGTCCGCCGACCGGGTCCAGCAGCACCACGGCGCGATCGATGCCGCCGCGGCGGCCGGCGTACGCCAGGTCGTGTACCTCTCGTTCGCGGGCGCGGGGCCCGACGCCGGGTTCACGCTCGCCAGGGACCACGGCGCGACGGAGGCGTACGCGCAGGAGTCCGGGCTCGCGTGGACGTTCCTGCGGGACAACTTCTACACCGACGCGCTCAGGATGATGTTCGGCGCCGACGGAGTCATCCGTGGCCCTGCCGGGCACGGCCGGGTGGCCTGCGTCGCGCGCGACGACGTCGCCGCCGTCGCGGCGCTGGTGCTGGCGTCGCCGCGGTCGCACGCCGGCCGGGCGTACGAGCTCACCGGACCCGAGGCGCTCACCCTGAACCAGATCGCCGCGCTGATGACCGAGGCGACCGGCAGCCCGCACCGCTACGTCGACGAGACGATGGCGCAGGCGCACGCCTCACGGGCGCACTACGGCGCGCCGGAGTGGATGGTCGACGCGTGGATCAGCACCTACACCGCGATCCGCGACGGCGAGCTCGAACGCGTGACCAGCGACGTGCCCGACCTCCTCGGCCGCCCCGCCCTGTCGGCGCGCGAGGTCTTCAGCCGGCGTCGCTGACGCGCGCGGCCCAGGCGGCGTCCAGGACGCGCAGCACGTTGCCGCCGGCGAGCGCGGAGAGCTCGTCGGCGGTCCAGCCGCGCGCGGCGAGGGCCTCCAGGATCCGCGGATAGGTCGCGACGTCCTCCAGGCCTCGGGGGAACGACACGAACCCGTCGTAGTCGCCGCCGAGACCCACGTGCTCCACCCCCATCACCACTCGGGCGTGCTCGACGTGCGCGACGACGTCGTCCACCGAGACGACGGGCTCCGGACCGACGTTCCCGCCCTGACGCCAACGCGCCCACTCCTCGTTGAGGAAGCTCGGGACGAACGCGATCATCACCACGCCACCGTTCTTGCGGACGCGGTACAGCACGTCGTCGGGGACGTTGCGGGGATGGTCGGAGACCGCGCGACAGCTGGAGTGGCTGAAGACCACCGGTGCCGACGTCACGTCGAGGGCGTCCTCCATCGTCGCCGGAGAGACGTGCGACAGGTCGACCAGCATGCCGAGCCGGTTCATCTCGCGGACGACCTCCCGTCCGACGTCAGTGAGGCCCCCGTGCACGGGCTCGTCGGTCGCCGAGTCGGCCCACGCGGTGTTGTCGTTGTGCGTGAGGGTCATGTAGGCGACGCCCAGACGGGCGTAGTTGCGGAGGACCGCGAGCGAGTCGTCGATGCAGTGGCCGCCCTCGGCGCCGAGCAGCGAGGCGATCCTGCCCTCGGCCCAGGCGGCACGGACGTCGTCGCCGGTCCGCGCGAGGCGGAAGTCGTCGGGATAGTCAGCGACGAGCCGGTGGACGAAGTCGATCTGCTCGAGGGTCGCGGTCACCGCGTCGGCACCCTTGATCCGGGTCGGGACGAAGACCGACCAGAACTGAGCCCCGACCCCACCGCGGCGCAGGCGCGGGACGTCGGTGTGGAAGCGGCCGTGCGGTGCGTCGGCGCCCAGGCCGTCGGTCGAGTACGCGGCCTCGGCGCGACACTCCCACGCCAGGTCGTTGTGCCCGTCGAAGACCAGTGCCTTCGCGAGCGCCGTACGGACTGTCTCGTCGTCGGTCACGGCCTGTGCCGCGGCCGGGTTGGGGGGAGGTGAGGTCGAGGGAGTCACCGGTCCACCTTCTCGTACGACGACGAGAGCCACGCACAGACCCGGAGCGGAGCGTGTCGCGCCCCGGGCCGTGCGCGGAGATCAGGCGAGGACCTTCTCGATCTCGCGGAGGAAGTCGTCGAGGTCCTTCGGCGTCCGGGAGGTGATGATCGTGGGTCGGCGCGAGTCGTCCACGACCGCAGCCGCATCCACCCACCGGCCGCCCGCGTTGCCGATGTCGGTCTTCAGCGAGGCGTACGACGTGAGCCTGCGCCCGTCGACGATGTCCGCCTCGACCAGTGCCCACGGCCCGTGGCAGATCGCGGCGATCGGCCGGCCCTCGCCCTCGAAGGTGGAGACGATGCGTACCGCGTCCTCGTCCAGCCGCAGCTGGTCGGCGTTGACAGTGCCGCCGGGGATGACCAGGAGGTCGTAGACGGTGGGATCGACCTGCCCGAGCGTGGTGGTCGGGTGGACCGTCTTGCCCGGATCCTTGTCACCGACGAGCGTCTCGATGGGCTCGTCCTCGACAGCCGCGACCTGGACGTCCGCGCCGCGCTCGCGCAGGTGGTCGACGGGAACGACGAGCTCGTCCTGCTCCACGCCGTAGTTCGTGACGATCGCCAGGACACGACGACCGCTGAGGTCGGCCTCAGCCATGGTGGGCTCCTCTCGATCGGGGACGTACTGCTCTCAGGTACCCCTCGGCCCCGCCCTTCACACCTTCGTCGCCCGGCGTCGCGACCTACGCTCGATCCATGACCACGCAGGAGACCCCGCCGGCCGTACGCCGTGCCGCCACCCGGGAGGACGCGGGGCGGGTGCTCCCGCGCATCGCCCACCTCCTGGCGCCCTACAAGGGCAAGATGCTCCTCGTCGGGCTCGCCGTCGTCACCGGCGCCGTGCTCGCCTCGCTCGCACCCTTCCTGACGAAGGCGGTCTTCGACGACGCACTCTTCCCGTCACAGAGCAGCCCGACGGACGGAGGCGCCCCGGACATCGAGCTCCTGGGCTGGCTCGTCGCCGGCCTGTGCGTGATCCCGATCCTGACGGCGCTGATCGGGATCGGTCAGAACTTCCTCACGTCGACGATCGGCAACTCGGCGATGGCCGACCTCCGGGGCAGGCTGTTCGCGCACCTGCAGACGATGGAGCTCGGGTTCTTCACCGCCACCAAGACAGGCGCGATCCAGTCCCGGCTCGCCAACGACGTCAGCGGTGTCCGGACCGTCCTCACCGACACCGCGACGACGATCCTGCAGAACGCCGTCACCGTCATCTCGGCGTTCGTCGCGATGCTGATCCTCTCGTGGCAGCTCACGATCATCACGCTGGTCCTGATGCCGCTCTTCGTCGTCATCCAGGTCCGGGTCGGCCGGCGCCGTCAACGCCTCGCCCGCAAGACCCAGGAGTCGTTGTCGGAGATGACCGCGATCACCGAGGAGGCGCTGTCGGTGTCCGGCATCCTGCTCGCCAAGGTCTTCAACCGCTCGGAGAGCGAGACGCTGCGCTACCGCGAGGAGAACCAGCGCCAGACCCACCTCCAGGTCACGGCGGCGATGACCGGCAGGACGTTCTTCGCACTCGTGCAGACCTTCTTCGCGATCACGCCCGCGCTCATCTACCTCGTGGCGGGTCTGATGCTCACCGGCCGATTCGACTACTCCGGCGGGACGCTCACCGCCGGGACGCTGGTCGCGTTCACGACCCTGCAGGCGCGGCTCCAGATGCCGCTCATCCAGCTCATGCGGGTCACGCTCGACGTGCAGACGTCGCTCGCGCTGTTCCGCCGGATCTTCGAGTACCTCGACCTCGAGCCCGCGATCGTCGAGCGGCCGGACGCGCGACCGCTGCCGGACACGGGCGAGGGCGGTCACGTCGAGTTCCGCGCGGTCTCGTTCCGCTATCCACCGCCGCGACTGCTCGGCGTCCAGGCCCGCGAGGACGAGGAGACCGGCGAGGTCTCGGCGACTGCTGCCCCGGCCGCCGCCGAGGAGCGGTGGACGCTGCACGACGTGTCACTGACGGTGGAGCCTGGTCGCCTCGCTGCCATCGTCGGGCCCTCGGGATCGGGCAAGACCACGATGACCTACCTCGTACCCCGCTTCTACGACGTCACCGAGGGCGCCGTCCTCATCGACGGGGTCGACGTCCGGGAGGCGACGGAGCGGTCGCTGGCCACCGCTGTCGGGATGGTGACGCAGGAGCCGTACCTCTTCCACGGGACGGTCTACGAGAACATCGCGTACGCGAAGGAGGGCGCGACGCCCGCGGAGGTCGAGCAGGCCGCCCGCGACGCCAACATCCACGACCGGATCATGAGCTTCGCCGAGGGCTACGACACGGTGACCGGCGAGCGCGGCTACCGGCTGTCAGGCGGCGAGAAGCAGCGCGTCGCGATCGCCCGGGTGTTCCTGATGAACCCGCGGGTGCTGATCCTCGACGAGGCGACGTCGGCGCTCGACACCGAGACCGAGCGCCTCGTCCAGGACGCGCTCGAGCGCGCCACCGCCGGGCGTACGACGATCGCGATCGCGCACCGCCTGTCGACGATCCAGAACGCGGACGTCATCTTCGGGCTGGAGGACGGTGAGCTCGTCGAGCAGGGCACGCACACCGAGCTGCTCGCCCACGGCGGGCTCTACTCGAGGCTGTACGTCGAGCAGTTCGGCGGCGGCCAGATCGAGGGACGCTTCCGCGACGGGGTCCTGTTCAGGGACGGCACGTGCGTGCGGGAGGGCGAGGACCACCCCCGCGCGGACGTACGCATCTGAGCGGGTCTCGATCCTCCGCTGGCGCTCCGGCCTCGACCAGCGAAACTACCTCCGCTCGCACCGCCATAACTGACCCGCCCTCGCTGGTCGAGGCGCGAAGCGATCGAGACCTACTCCTGGATGACGGAGAGGACGTTGCCGGCGGGGTCGGTGAACCACGCGATGAGCGGGCCACCACCACGGAAGATCCCCTTCTCGTCGGTCTCCGTCGGCGTGCCCTCGTACTTCTCGAAGACCACCCCACGCTCGGTCAGGCCGTCGACCGCCGCCTCGACGTCGGGCACGCGGAAGTTCAGGATCGTGTACGACGCCGGCTGGTGGTGCTCGCCCTTCGGATAGACGAGCGTGTCGCGCCCGCCTGCGAGGTGCAGGGTGAGCATGCCGTTCTCCTCGTCGACGTCGAGCCCGAGAGTGTCGGCGTAGAACGCCTTGGCCGTCGTCGTGTCGTCCACCGAGAAGCCGCTGAAGGCTGGTGTGTCGCCAAGCATGGTGCGCTCCTGTCCGGGGCCACGGACGGGCCCCACTCCATGCTGACCCGCCGTGAGCCCGGAAGTCACCGGTGCGGGAGGGGGCGGGTCGCCGGACCCTCGAGGACCGAGCCGTCCTCGCCGAACCTCGACCCGTGCAGCGGGCAGTCCCACGACCGCTCGGCGTCGTTCCACTCGACGATCCCGCCGAGGTGCGTGCAGACCGCCGACAAGGGCGCCCCGTCACCGGAGTCGGCGCACGGTGGCACGCCGCGGACCGACGGCGTGCTGTCGCCGCGTGTCAGCGCCGCAGTCACCCAGCCCTTGCCGAGCTCGAACCCGACCGAGGCGTTGACGGCCGCCGCGGTGGCCGCGTCACGTAGCCCCGGACGACGCCAGGCGCGGACGGCGTCACGCCACGGGGGTGTCTCGCCGAGGACGTCGCCGGCCAGAGCCAGACCCGCGGCCGCTCCCATCGCCATCCCCCACTTGTCGAACCCGGTCGCCACGTGGAGAGAAGGGTCGGTCGGGAACAGCCTTCCGACGTACGGCAGCCCGGCCGCCGGCGAGTAGTCCTGCGCCGACCACGTCGCGAGCGGCTCCCCCGCCTCGAACGTCTCCCCTGCCCACGCGACGAGGTCGGCGACCTTCTGCGCCTCCGAACGAGCGCGACCGGTGGTGTGCCCGTTCCCGCCGACGATGAGCACGGTCTCGTCCGGCGTCGACGTCCGCAGGGAGCGCGTCGGCGCGTCGATCGACAGGTGCATCGCGTCGACGGCAGGTCCGTCGGTCCTGAACGCCGCGGCGTACGACCGCTTGGGCGAGAGCCGCGCGAAGAACCCGCCGCGGTCGAGGATCGGCGTCCCGGTGGCCAGCACGACGTGGCGTGCGGTGACGGTCGCGCGCTCGGTCCGGACGCGCGAGCGATCTCCGCCGTCGACGCCGAGCACGCGGGTGTCCTCGAAGACCTGCGCACCGGCCTCGACGGCGTCAGCAACGATCCGGTCGGTGACCGCGACGGCGTCGATCTGTCCCTGGTCAGCCAGCCGGATCGCTCCGCGCACCGCGTACGGCAGGCCGGGGTCCGGATCGCGCACCACCGGCAACCCAGCCTCGATGCACGCCCCCTGCTCGTCCTGCAACGACTCCTCGCCCCGGGCGGTCGTCGCGTACGTGACCGCGTCGCGCACGTCGTACGGGAGGCCGCTGCTCTCGCAGAAGGCGCGGATCCACTCCTGCCCGGAACGGTTCGCGTCGACGTAGCCCTGAAGGTGCTCGGAGTGGTGCCGGCGGATCGTCGAGAGCCGTGACCCTTGCAGGAGGCTCACCTTGCCGGTCGTACCGCCGGTCGTCCCGGCGGCGACCGTACGACCCTCGAGGACGACGACCGACGTGCCGGCCCGAGCGAGCGCGAGCGCCGTCGTCGCGCCCACGAGGCCGGCACCCACCACGACGACGTCGCAGGAGAGGTCGTCGCTGAGGGGGGCGTACGTCGGTCGGGCATGGCTCTGGTCGTACCACCAGGAGTGCATCGCGTTCCTTTCGTCGGCCGTCCGCCCTGTACCCATCCGCGTCGGGGACACTCCGCGTTTCACCGGGGCCGGTCCGGGGTACCGCCAGGACGCCGACACACTCGCGAGCTCGGAGGGAGCCGACGTGGTCGCGACCGAGCACGACGTGGCCGTCGTGGGAGCCGGACCGAACGGGCTCGTCGCAGCGAACCTGCTCGCCGAGGCCGGCCTCGACGTCATCGTCCTGGAAGCGCAGGCCGAGGTGGGCGGCGCCGTCCGCAGCGCCCGCGACGTGCATCCCGACTACGTCCACGACACCTTCAGCTCGTTCTACCCCCTCGCCGCGGCGTCGGACGCGATCGGAGGACTCGGGCTGGAGGCGTACGGCCTGGAGTGGAGCCATGCCCCGGCCGTGCTCGGCCATCCCCTTCCGGACGGCGAGTGGGCGCTCCTGCACCGCGACGTCGACGCGACGGCCCGGTCCCTCGACGCCCTGGGCGCGGGCGACGGGGACCGCTGGCGCGCCTGGGTCGACGACTGGGGCCACGTGGGGGACGCGATCGTCGACGCCCTGACCACGCCGTTCCCGCCGGTACGCGCGGGGGCGCGGGCGCTGTGGGCGCTGCGGTCCGTGGGCGGGCTCGACTACGTACGCCGGCTGCTGGAGCCCGCGAGCTCCCTTGGTCGCGACGGATTCCGTGGACCGGGTGCGGCCCTGCTGCTCGCCGGAAACGCGGGGCACGCCGACATCCCCACCGACGCGGCAGGATCCGGACTCATGGGTCTGCTCATGACGATGCTCGGCCAGACCGTCGGCTTCCCGGTGCCACGCGGTGGGGCCGGACGGCTCGCCGCAGCGCTCGAGAGCCGCTTCACGTCGCTCGGCGGCGAGGTCCGCACGTCGTCGCGCGTGGACCGCGTCCTGCTGCGCGGTGGACGTGCGGTCGGGGTCCGCATCGCCGGTGGCGAGGTCGTCCACGCCCGACGTGCCGTGGTCGCCGACGTCGTGGCCTCGTCGCTGTACGGGGGGCTGCTCGCGGAGGACGAGCTGCCCGCCCGGCTGCTTCGGCGGATGCGCTCCTTCGAGCTCGACCCGGGCACGGTCAAGGTCGACTGGGCCCTGGACGGGCCGGTGCCCTGGTCCTCGTTCCCCGAGACGGCACCCGGCACCGTCCACATCGCCGACTCCGTCTCAGCGATCGCCGAGGCCACCGCACAGATCACCGCGTACGCCGTACCCGCCGAGCCGCTCCTCATCGTCGGCCAGATGACGACCGCGGACCCGACCCGGTCACCGGAAGGGACCGAGGCGCTGTGGGCGTACGCGCACGTCCCACAGCGCGTCCGGCACGATGCCGGCGGCGACGGCATCACCGGACGGTGGGACCGGGACGAGGTCGAACGGTTCGCCGACCGCATGCAGCGCCGGCTCGAGTCGTACGCGCCCGACCTGGCGAGCCGGGTCGTCACCCGCCGGGCGCTCGGGCCCCACGATCTCGAGGAACGCGACGCGAACCTCGTCGGAGGCGCCATCAACGGCGGCACCTCCGCGATCCACCAGCAGCTCGTCTTCCGTCCCGTCCCGGGCAACGGCCGCGCCACGACCCCGGTCCCCGGCCTGTTCCTGGCGTCGGCGTCCGCCCACCCGGGCGGCGGGGTCCACGGCGCTCCCGGCGCCAACGCCGCGCGCGCGGTCCTCGCCGAGCCCGGCCTCCTCCGCCGTACCCGCCCGCTCGTCGCCCGCGCGCGCGGCGTCAGAACCTCACGTCCTTCGAGAAGGAGCCCCCGATGACCGTCGTCTCCCGCGAGATCGCCGCCTCCGCGGACCAGGTGTTCGCCGTCCTCTCCGACGGCTGGACGTACGCGTCGTGGGTGGTGGGTGCCTCGCGCATCCGCCACGTGGACGCGTCGTTCCCCGCGCCGGGGGCAGAGATCCACCACTCGGTCGGGTCGTGGCCGATGCTCGTCGACGACACCACGAGCGTGATCGCCTGCGAACCCGGACGGAGGCTCGAGCTGCGCGTGCGGGCGTGGCCGTTCGGTGAGGGCTTCGTCGGCCTCACGCTGCACGACGAGGGTGACACGACGACGGTCGACATGGAGGAGCACACCGTCAACGGCCCCGCCAAGCTGCTCCCGAAGCCCGCGGAGGCAGTGGCGTTGAAGGCCCGCAACCGCGAGGCGCTGCGACGGCTGGCGTACCTGGCGGAGGGCCGCAGCCGCTAGCCCGTCGCCCGTGCCTTCGCCGCGTAGACCTCGCGTTCACGGGCGTTGCCCGACAGCGCTGCGGCTGCCTCGTACGACTCACGGGCCTCCGCCGTACGCCCGAGACGCGCAAGCAGGTCCGCGCGGACCGCCGGGAGCTGGGGGTACGAGGCGAGCGCGGGCGTCCCGGCAATCGCGTCCACGACGGCGAGCCCACGCTCCGGCCCCTCGGCGAACCCGACGGCCACGGCGCGGTTGAGCTCGACCACGGGAGACGGCCAGGCGTGGCGCAGCAATACGTACAGGGCCGAGATCCGACGCCAGTCGGTTTCCGCAGGTGTCGCGGCACGCGCGTGGCACGCGGCGATCTCGGCTTGGATCGCGTACGCCCCGAGCGCCGGCGCGTCCGTGCCGGGAGCACTCGCGAGCTGCTCCGCACGGGCGAGGGACTCGAGACCTCGGCGAAGCAGCGTCCGGTCCCATCGACGCCGGTCCTGGTCGAGCAGGAGGACCGGATCGCCGTCGGCGGTCGTGCGCGCGGGGATCCGGGACGCCTGCAGCTCGAGCAGGGCCGCGAAGCCGTGGACCTCCGGGTCGTCGGGGACGAGCGTGGCGAGCAGGCGCGCGAGGCGGAGCGCCTCCTGGCACAGCGCGGGCCGCATCCAGTCGTCGCCGGCGTGCGCGGCGTACCCCTCGTTGAAGATCAGGTACACGACCTCCAGGACGGAGCCGAGCCGCGCCGCCCGCTCGGCGGCGTCCGGCATCGCGAAGACGACCCCGTTGTCGGTGAGCGTCTTCTTGGCGCGCGAGATGCGCTGGCCCGCCGTCTTCTCGGGGATCAGGAAGCCCCTCGCGATCTCGCTCGTCGTCAGGCCGCCGAGGCAGCGGAGCGTGAGCGCGACCCGAGACTCGACGGACAGCACGGGATGGCACGCGGTGAACAGGAGCCGCAGGAGGTCGTCCCCGATGTCGTCGTCGAGCGCGTCCTCGAGGTCGTCACCGCGACCGCCGGTGGAGAGCTCCTGGTCGCGGCCGATCTCCTCGAGCTTGCGCTGGTACGTCCCGCGGCGCCGCGCCGCATCGATGCCGCGGTTCTTCGCGGTGGTCATCAGCCATCCGGCAGGGTTCGGAGGGATGCCGCTCACGGGCCACTGCTCCAGCGCGACCACGAGAGCGTCCTGGGCGAGCTCCTCGGCGAGACCCACGTCTCCGGTCACACGCGCGAGCCCGGCGACCAGGCGGCCGGCCTCGATCCGCCAGACCGCCTCGATCGCCCGCTGCGCCGTACCCGCCCCGTCCACCATCCCGACGATCCAAGCACATGCCCCGCGCGCGCCTCGTCCCCGATTTGTGCGATTCGTCAAGGTTCTCGGAGCGAGAAAGCTTGAGGAACTGCACAAATCGGGGACGGGGCGGTCACGACATCGCGGCGAAGTCCTCGGGGCCGAAGAGCTTCAGGACTCGCGCGCCGCCCTCCCAGGCGGGCCAGTGCTGCTGGTGCACCTGGAGGAAGCGGTTCGCCCACTCGACCGCCTCCTCCTTGCTCCGGACCTCGTACAGCGCGTAGCTGATGAGCTCCTTGGCCTCGGCGAAGGGCCCGTCGGCGACCGTGATCGCGCCGCCGGTGAGGTCGACGCGGGCTCCGAACGCGCTGGGTGCGAGCCCTGCGGTGTCGAGCATCGCTCCGGAGCTGGTCGCCTCGGCGCCGAGCACCGAGATGGCCTCCATCAGCTCGGGCGGCGGCGGGCCCTCGGGCGGGGTTCCGTCGAGAAGGATGAGGTAGCGCATGATCGTCTCCTTGGTCTGTGATGGTCGGTCTCGTGCTGGTTGGTTGGCGTCAGGACGGAGTGTCGGCCGAACGGTACTGGTCCACCGCGACCGCGGCGACCCAGCCGAAGACCGTCACGACGGCTGCGGTGAAGGCGAGGTTCGCGGCGACCGCACCCGCGCCGACGGCGACCGCGCCGAACCCGGCCAGGAACGCGACTCCCACGATGCGCGACCCGACCGCCCACCCGCGACGACCGTCGGCGGCGTAGCGAGCCGCCATCACGAAGCACGCGACGGCGAGCGCGGTGAACCCGATGCTCCCCGCGAGGAGGTGCAGCATGCCGTGCCAGGAGACCTGCCCGGGACCGTCCGGGGTGCCGACCGGGAACCCGTAGGCCGCATCGGCGCGGAAGACGGCCGCGGCCACCATCGAGATGCCGTACGTCGCCACGAGGCGCGGAGCCCAGCGCGAGCCGCGACCCGGGGTGAGCGCCCGGCGCAGGCCGACCGCGAAGGCGACGACCATGAGCCCGGTGAGGACGAAGTTGACGGTCTGGATCCAACCGTGGCTGCCCAGGGCGAGCATGCTCCACTGGTGCACGGTCGGGTCGAAGCCGTCACGGGTGAAGGCCTGGGTGAGTGCCACGGTCACGTAGAAGGGCCCGGCGAGGACGCCGTACCCGAGGAGGGACTTCGTGACCCGGGTCGCCAGGTCGCACGTGGTGCGAGCGTCGGCGGTGCGGCGGGTGCTGAGGGTGGGGTGCGTAGTGGTCATCGTGAGCTCCTGCGGTGCTCGGCCGCCGCCGTGTGCGTCGGCCTCTCACGACCTCCACGAACGACGGCGACCGGTTTCTACACGACCGCAGAAGTTTCTTTCTCGAGACCTACAGCGCGAGCCCCACGTACTTGACCTCGAGGTACTCGTCGATGCCCTCATCGCCGCCTTCGCGCCCGAAGCCGGACGCCTTCACGCCGCCGAACGGGGCGGCCGGGTTGGAGACGACGCCCTGGTTGATGCCGACCATGCCGGTGTCGAGCCCTTCGTACACCCGGATCGCGCGCTCGAGGCTCTGCGTGAACGCGTACGCGACGAGTCCGTACTCGGTGTCGTTGGCCAGCTCGAGCGCCTCCTCGTCGGAGGAGAACGTGAAGACAGGGGCGACCGGCCCGAAGATCTCCTCGCGGAAGACCTGCGCGTCGGGCGTCACACCGGTGAGCACCGTCGGCGGGTAGAAGTAACCCGGACCGTCCGGGACCTCGCCGCCGGTCAAGACAGTGGCTCCCGAGTCGACGGCGTCGGCGACGAGCTCGGCGACCTTCGCGCGGGCCTTCTCCTCGACGAGCGGGCCCACCTGCACGCCGTCCTCGGAGCCGCGGCCGATCGACATCGCACCCATCCGCTCGGCGAGCTTCTGCGAGAACGCGTCAGCGACCGACTCGTGGACGAGGAAGCGGTTGGCGGCGGTGCACGCCTCACCGATGTTGCGCATCTTGGCGAGCATGGCGCCGTCGACGGCCTTGTCGAGGTCGGCGTCCTCGAAGACCAGGAACGGCGCGTTGCCGCCGAGCTCCATCGAGACACGGAGGATGCCCTCGGCACTCTGCTCGATGAGCTTCTGACCGACCGGCGTGGAGCCGGTGAAGGTGAGCTTGCGCAGGCGCGGGTCGCGGATCAGCGGCTCCATCACCTCACCGGTCGAGGTGGTCGTGACGACGTTCAGGACGCCCTCGGGCAGCCCCGCCTCGACGAGGATGTCGGCGAGCGCGAGCATCGTGAGCGGTGTGAGGGCGGCGGGCTTCACGACCATCGTGCAGCCCGCGGCGATCGCCGGACCGATCTTGCGGGTGCCCATGGCGAGCGGGAAGTTCCACGGGGTGATCATCAGGCACGGACCAACCGGCTGCTTCAGCGTGAGCAGGCGGGTGGCGCCGTTGGGAGCGACCGCGTAGCGGCCGGCGATGCGGACGGCCTCCTCGGAGAACCACCGGAAGAACTCGGCGCCGTAGGCGATCTCGGCCTTCGACTCCGACAGCGGCTTGCCCATCTCGAGCGTCATCAGCAGCGCGAGGTCGTCGGTGCGCTCGGTGATCAGCTCGAACGCCTTGCGGAGGATCTCTCCGCGGTCGCGCGGAGCGGTCTTCGCCCAGTCGGCCTGGGCTGCGACAGCGGCGTCGAGCGCAGCAGCGCCGTCGGCCACCGACGCGTCCGCGACCTGGACGAGCGGGTTGCCGGTGGACGGGTCCTCGACCGTGAAGGTCTTGCCACCCTCTGCGTCACGCCACGCCCCTCCGATGAAGAGCTGGGGACGAACCCCGGCGACGACCTCAGCTTCACGACCCTGCGCAGACATGACGACCTCCTCGTAGGTGGCGAACGCGTCGATGATCTCGTTCCCCACGTTCGGGACACTATGCGCGAAGTGTCGCCCCCTCAACCCCCGTGCTTACACGTCGTTCGATTCGGCAGCGTTCGAGCCCCATCGTCGTTCCGCCCACACCAGGGCGACGTGGAGCAGCAGCCCGAGCACCGCGCCGACGGCGATCCCGTAGAGGTTGTCGCCCAGGTCCTCTCCCGAGAGCCCGTCGCGGGCGGTCGGCATCACCGCCTGCCACCACTCCGCGACCCACGGCACGACGAGGACGACGAGCGCCGGCCACGAGCGACGCAGGTCGAGCGCGAGCAGCACGGCGGCGGCGCCGAGCGGGACCCCGATCCAGACGTTGAGCGACCGGGAGTCGGTGCCTGCAACGAACGCGTCCCACAGTGGCGCGTCGACGTGCAGGCCGAGGGGGCTCCGCCAGCGCCAGCCCTCCTCGAACGCACCGGGCACCATCGTGACGGCGACGTACGACCCCAACGCGGCGGCGTACAGCCACACCCGCAGCGGCGCCGCCCACCCCCGCCGCACCGCCAGGGCTGCGAAGAACGTCGCGGCGAGGAGGGCGAGCACGACGCCGACCCCGGACAGCGGGGTCTCGCGGAAGTAGGCGTCGAGCACGCCACCGAGTCAACCAGCGACCGGCTCGGGAGGCGCGAACACCCACGGCGTACGAGGCAGCGCGGCCGGATCGAACTCCGCGAGCATCCCCGCCGCGTCGCGGGCGGCCATCCCGAGCGAGTCGGCGATCGCGGCGACGACGTCGGCCTGGCTCCATCCGAGCGCGCGCAGGTCACCGAGGGTCACGGCGCCGTCGCGCTTCGCGAGCCGCTTGCCGAGACCGTTGACCGCCAGCGCCACGTGCGCGTAGTGCGGAGGCACGGTGCCCAGCAGCGTCGCGAGGTACGCCTGGCGAGGCGCCGACGCGAGCAGGTCGTCGCCGCGCACCACCTGGTCGACGTCCATCTCGGCGTCGTCGACGACCACCGCGAGGTTGTACGCGGGGACGCCGTCGTTGCGCACGAGGACGAGGTCGTCCACCGGTCCCGTGTACGTGCCGTGGAGCAGGTCGCGCACGGTGAACTGGTCGACCCCGGCGGCGAGCCGGAGCGCGGCCGGCCGCTCGGCGCGACGTTCGGCCCGCTGCGCCTCGGTCAGCCGTCGGCAGGTCCCGGGGTAGTGACCGGGGACCCCGTGGGGCGCCGACGCGGCATCGGCGATCTCGCGGCGCGTGCAGAAGCACTCGTACGTGAGCCCGCGGGCGACGAGCCGCGACACGGCGTCGTCGTAGACCGTCCGGCGCTGCGACTGGAGGACGACGGGACGGTCCCAGTCGATGCCGAGCGCAGCCAGGTCCGCGAGCTGCTGCTCCTGCGCGCCGGGGCGCACGCGGTCGAGGTCCTCGACCCGCATCCGGAAGCCGCGCCCGCTGGACCGGGCGAACATCCAGGCGAGGAGGGCCGTACGGAGGTTGCCGACGTGCAGGTCACCCGACGGGCTCGGGGCGTACCGGCCGAACATGTCACCGCCTCGCGCCGGGGAGCGGGCGCACCCCGCTCCGAGACCGGAATCCTACGCAGCGACGCGCGGCCACGACAGCGACGCTGCCGGAGCGTGACTCAGCCCACACGCCGCCGGAGCGTCGGTGCGGCGTGCCACGATCGAGAGGTGACCTCCACCCGCACCGACCGGCCGGACGCCACCCGCACGTGGCGCCCGGCGGGGCCGGTCGACGTACGCCGGACTCTCGGCGCCCTCGGCAAGGGCCCGTACGACCCGGCCCACCACGTGTCGACCGACGGCGCGGTCTGGCGGACGAGCCGGATGCCGAGCGGAGCCGTCACGTACCGCGTCAGCACAGCCGACGTCGAGCTCCGTGTCGAGGCCTGGGGCGACGGCGCCGACGAGCTGGTGGCCGAGGCACCGGCCCTCGTCGGAGGTGACGACGAGTGGTCCGGCTTCGAGCCGCGCATCCCGCTCGTGGCGCGGGCGCTCGCCCGCCATCCCGGTCTCCGCCTCCCCCGACAGCGGCGGGTCTTCGAGACGCTCGTGCCGGCGATCATCGAGCAGCGGGTGCCCGGCGTCGACGCGTACGCCTCGTGGCGGCGCCTGCTCCGTACCCACGGCGAGGCCGCTCCCGGCCCGACGCCGGTCCCGATGTGGGTCCCGCTCGCTGCCGAGGAGTGGCGAGCACTCCCCTCGTGGGCGTGGCACCGCGCCGGCGTCGATCCGGGGCGGTCGCGCACGATCGTCGCGGCCGCGCAGCGGGCGCCGGCCGTCCAGCGCCTGGTCGACCGCTCGTACGCCGAGGTGAGCGCCGGCTTGCGGTCGCTGCCCGGTGTCGGGGTGTGGACGGCGGCGGAGGTCCTCCAGCGGCTCGGCGACCCGGATGCCGTGTCCGTGGGCGACTACAACCTCGCGAAGGACGTCGGCTGGGCGTTCGACGGCAAGCCCGCCGACGACGACAGGATGCTGGAGATCCTCGAGCCCTGGCGGGGGCACCGAGGTCGGGTCATCCGGCTGCTGTACGCCGACGGCGCCCTCAGTCGGCCACGCCGGGGCCCGCGCATCACGCGCATGGACCACCGACGGCGCTGAGTCCTCCGACTTTGGTGTCTTTCTGCCGGCGGCTCGGATCGGGGTGATGATGGACGCATGCGGCGTTCGGGGGACGTCGCATTCAGGGTTGTCGTCCTGGCGGCAGTCTGGATCGTTCTCGGAAGAGTGATCGGGCTGCTGGCAGGCGGCACTCCGGATGCGACGATCGCATCAGCGGTCGCGACCACGGCGCTGTGGTTCGCGACGGCCGGCTCGTTGGCGCTCCGCGACGGCCGCCTCGAGAAGTCGCGGCCGTACCCGATGTGGTTCGCCGTCGTCCTCGTCACCGCTGTCGTCTGCGTGGTCTGGCAGTGGGCGTCGAGCGCGATCGCCGCCGGAGACGCCGACGCGCTCCTGCTGCGCGACGACCTCGTAGTCCTGACGCCTGGTCTGGCTGTCGGTGCCTGGGCGTGCGCCGCGGTCGGGCTCGCCCTGGGCCGCCGCGACGCGGCAGCCCTGCGCGCAGCCGGGGGCGAGCAGCCCTCGCGTCACCTTCCGCTGACCAGGTCGGCTGCTCGTGCGATCCAGGAGGTCGGCCCGCCACGGCTGTCCTCGCGCCGGTCTGCCGCGCGGTAGGCGGCGTACATCGCCTGCACCCCCAGCCACCGCAACGGCTCGGGCTCCCACCGGCGCGTGCGGTGGCCGACCCACGGGAGCGCGGTGAGCGCGGTGTCCTCGCCGAGGACGAGGTCGCGGAGGGTGCGGCCGGCGAGATTCGTCGTGGCGACGCCGTGGCCGGTGTATCCCCCGGCAGCGGCCAGGCCGGTCGTCCGGTCGAGCGTGACCGCCGCGCACCAGTCGCGCGGGACGCCCAGCACACCCGCCCACGCATGGTCGATCCGCGCGCCCCGCGCGGCGGGGAACCGACGCGCCAGCACGTCGCGGAGGCTGTCGACGGTGGCCGCCTGCGTGCTGCCGTCGTGGTCGGTGCGTGAGCCGTAGCGGTACGGGACGCCGCGCCCGCCGATGGCGATCCGGTTGTCGGCCGTCCGCTGGGCGTACATGTACGCGTGGGCCTGGTCACCGACCGTGTCGTAGCCGGACCACCCGATCTCGTCCCACACCGCCGAGCCCAGCGGCTCGGTGACGATCATCGCCGAGTTCATCGGGAGCCACGCCCGCCGCAGTCCGGGCAGCCCCGCCGTGAAGCCCTCGGTCGCACGCACCACGTACGAGGCACGCACGGTCGCGCCTGCGCCGCCGGCGGTCGCGCGGACGCGTACGGCCCCGGGTTCGACCGCGGTGACTTCCGTGCCCTCGGAGATCTCAACACCGAGCCGCTCGACGGCGTCGGCGAGTCCTGTCACCAGCTTGGCCGGGTTGATCCGGGCGCAGTGAGGGGTCCACATCCCGCTGACCGCGTCGGCGACCGCTACCCGTGCCGCGACGCCGGCAGCATCGAGGAGCTGGTGGTCGTGGTCGCCCCACGACTCGGCGTACGCGTGGTCGGCGCGCAGCCGCTCGTCCTGGGCGCGACTGCACGCCACGGTCAGCTCGCCGCCCTTGACGACGTCGGCGTCGATGCCTTCCGCGGCGGCGACGGCGATCACCTCGTCGACCGTCGCCTTCATCGCGTCACCGAGCGCGACGACGCCGTCGCGTCCGCCCGCCTTCGCGTACACCTCCGGCGACCCGGCCATCGCCGCCGTCAGCCAACCGCCGTTGCGGCCGGAGGCTCCGTACCCGCACATCTGCCGCTCGAGCACCGCGATCCGCAGGCTCGGGTCGGCCTTCGCCAGGTAGTAGGCCGTCCACAGTCCCGTGTAGCCGCCGCCGACGATCGCGACGTCGACCTGGTGGTCGCCCGCCAGGGCCGCACGCGTGGGCGAGGTGCGGCCGAGCGCGCTCATCCAGTACGAGATACGCCCGTTGACACGTGGCTGCGCGGTCACAGCGGCACGGCCTTCCCGCTGACGCGCACCCGTGGCGTGTCGGCGCTCAGGGCGACGTGGATCAGGCTCGGCCGGCCCATGTCGACCCCCTGCTCGATCGAGAACGCGGCGTCGGGGGCGACGAGGCCGTGGTGCGCGAGGTACGCGCCGAACGCAGCCGCCGCGGCCCCGGTGGCGGGATCCTCGACGACTCCGCCGACCGGGAACGGGTTGCGGGACTGGTACGTGCCGTAGTGGTCGGGCCACACCAGCTGCAGCGTGGTGAGGTGGGCCCTCTGCATCAGGTCGCGCAGCCGGTCGAAGTCGTACGACAGCGTCGCCAGCCGCTCGCGCGTGCGGGTGACGAGCACCAGGTGCCAGACGCCGGCGTTCGCGCACGACAGCGGGTAGCGCGGGTCGAGGTCGTCGCGCGTCCACCCGAGCGCCGCGAGCACCTCGGCCACGAGCGTCACGTCGGCGGGGACGATCTCGGGCTCGACGCTCGTCAGGGTCGCCCACAGGCGGCCGTCCTGCTCCACGGTGTCGACCTCGATGGTGCCGGCCGGCGTCCGGAAGGTGAGCGGCCCCGGACCGACGTGCTCGGCCAGCGCGACGCCGCTCGCGACGGTGGCGTGCCCGCAGAACGCCACCTCGGCCTCGGGCGCGAAGTAGCGGACGTCGTACGTCCGCGCCTCGCCGTCGCGCGGGACCAGGAAGGCTGTCTCGGAGTAGCCGACCTCCGCGGCGGTCGCGAGCATCTCGCGGTCGGTCAGGCCTGCGGCGTCGAGCACGACACCGGCCGGGTTGCCGCCGGCGGGGTCGTCGGAGAACGCGGTGTAGCGAAGAACCTCGGGCATGAGGTCACGCTAGTCCGGGCTGCAGCTGCGCCCGCACGGCGGGCGCGAACGGGCTCCACAGGAACCAGCCCGGAAGCTGCCGGAGCAGCCAGGGTGGACCCACGAGCACCACCTGGCCGGTCGCACGTGCCGTACGGAGCGACACGATCCCGGAGAACACCCGCATCAGCGCGACCGGCTCGGCGGTCACGACGACGTCGGTGTCGAACCCGGGGTGGCTGGTGCAGACCGACGGCTCGCCACGGTCGAGGACGAGCCAGATCCTCGTGGGCTCCGGTCCGGTGTAGTCGAACTCGACCACCACGCGCCGACCTGCGGGGAGACGCTCGAGGTCGAGACGCCGCGACATCCACCACGTCAGGGTCACGGGCTCGACCTGACGGGGTTCCGGCTCGGCGAACATCCAGCGCACCGCCCACTCGCCGAACGCCATGATGACGGCCTCGAGATCACGGCCGGCGTCGGTCAGCTCGTACTGGTGGCCGCCCTTCACCGGCACCCGGTCGAGCACACCGCACTGCTCCAGGTGCCGCAGCCGGCGGAGCAGGAGCGTGCGGGAGATGCCGGGCAACGCCCGCGCGATGTCGTTGAACCGGGAGCTGCCCAGCACCAGCTCTCGTGCGATCAGCGGCGTCCACCGGTCGGCGAGCACCTCGCTGGCGAGAGCGACCGGGCAGTACTGGTTGTAGTCGGGCACGTCTCCACTCTCGTCCCGGTCTCGCCGCGCGACTAGTACTGAACCTGTACCGGCCTGGTCCCGTTCGTGCACTAGGAGCGACCTGCCGGCCCTGCTGTCGTGGAGACCACCCCAGCCAACCGAGGAGAACCCATGACCACGACGACCTTCGACGCCGACGCGTACAAGCGGACGACCCGTACCCAGTGGGAGGAGGCCGCCGAGGCGTGGAACCGCTGGGGGCCCAGGATCGAGGAGTGGCTCGGCGCCGCCACCGAGGTGATGCTCGACGACGCCGCGATCAGCACCGGGGACCGCGTCCTCGACGTCGCCGCGGGCGCAGGTGGGCAGACGCTCGCCGCTGCGCGACGGGTCGGCCCGACCGGCCACGTCCTTGCCACCGACGTGTCTCCGGCGATCCTGGAGCACGCCGCGCGCGCCGCCCGCGACGCAGGACTGGACAACGTCAGCACCCTCGAGGCCGACGGCGAGGACCTGTCCGCCGTCGAACCCGGTGCGTACGACGCCGTCGTCTCGCGCGTCGGCCTGATCTACTTCCCCGACCAGCAGGCCGCCCTCGCCTCGATGCGCCGCGCGCTGCGGCCCGGCGGGCGGGTGTCGGCGGTCGTGTACGCGGCGGCGGACGTCAACGGCTTCTTCGCGATCCCGGTCGGCATCATCCGCCGCGTCGCCCAGCTGCCGCCGCCGCTCCCGGGCCAGCCGGGCCCGTTCAGCCTCGGCGCACCCGGCGCTGCGGAAGCCGTGTTCACCGCTGCCGGTCTGCGGGACGTCACGGTCACCCGGGTCCCGTCCCCGGTCCGGATGGCGAGCGCCGCTGAGTGCGTGCAGTTCGAACGGGAGTCGTTCGGAGCGCTCCACCAGATGCTCGCCAAGGTCGGTCCTGCCGAGCGCGACGCCGCCTGGCAGGAGATCGCGGAGGCTCTGCGGGAGTTCGAAGGGCCGGACGGCTTCGTCGGCCCGTGCGAGATGCTCGTCGTCTCGGGCGTCAGCTGACCGCCGCGCGGCCGACCATCGCCTCGAACGGGCTCGCTCCGAAGATCGGGCTCTCGTACGGCGAGCCTCACACCCGCTGGTCGAGGCCGGAGCGCCAGCGGAGGATCGAGACCCGGTCTCGATCGCTTCGCGCCTCGACCAGCCGAGGGGCGGGCCTCACACCCGCTGGTCGAGGCCGGAGCGCCAGCGGAGGATCGAGACCCGGTCTCGATCGCTTCGCGCCTCGACCAGCCGAGGGGCGGAGCTCACCCCCGCTGGTCGAGGCCGGAGCGCCAGCGGAGGATCGAGACCCGGTCTCGATCGCTTCGCGCCCCGACCAACGGACGGGCGGAACGGTCAGCGGGAGCCACGGAGCACACCCCCGCTGGTCGAGGCCGGAGCGCCAGCGGACGATCGAGACCCAGTCTCGATCGCTTCGCGCCCCGACCAACGGAGCGGGCGGAACGCTCAGCGGGAGCCACGGAGCACACCCCCCGCTGGTCGAGGCCGGAGCGCCAGCGGACGATCGAGACCCAGTCTCGATCGCTTCGCGCCCCGACCAACGGAGCGGGCGGAACGCTCAGCGGGAGCCACGGAGCACAACCCCGCTGGTCGAGGCCGGAGCGCCAGCGGAGGATCGAGACCCGGTCTCGATCGCTTCGCGCCTCGACGAACCGAGGGGCGGAGCTCACCTCGGGACGTGCGCCATCCAGTCGGGCGGCACACGACCGGCGGGCCCCGGGGCAGGCTGGTCGGTGGGGTGCGACGAGGGTGGGGCCAGCTCGGGCCCGGTCAGGATCGTCTCCTCCTCGAAGTCGTAGAACCAGTCCTCTCCCGGCTCGAACGACTGCATGTAGCGGTGCCCCGTCGCCTTCCAGTGCGCCGTCCCGTGCGCGCCCGGCGAGGAGTCGCAGCAGCCGACGTGGCCGCACTGGGCGCACCGTCTCAGGTGGAACCACCATCCCTGCGGCTCGGAGGTCTCGCACTCCTCGCACGTCGGTCCGCTCGGCGGCACCGTCACGTCGATCCCGTCGGTCATCTCGGGTCCTCCCTCCGCTGGTTGCCGTGGTCTGGTCAGGCTACGACGGGCGTCGCGAGCCCACATGCCGAAGCGCGTGCCACCATGGGTCCATGGCCGCCGACGAGGACCTGGACGAACGCCGCAAGAGCCTCCTGCGAGGCGACGGGCACGACGGAGACTTCGCCGAGCGCTGGTCGTACGGCAATCCCGAGGCGCCGGTGACGATCGTCGAGTTCGGCGACTTCGAGTGTCCCTACTGCGGCGCGGCGAAGCCCGTCCTGCACGAGCTGATCGAGGGCTCCGACGGCAACGTCCGCTGGGTGTGGCGCCACTTCCCGCTCTACACGGTGCACCCCTTCGCGCTGACCGCTGCGCTCGCCGCTGAGGCCGCGGGGCACCAGGGCGCCTTCTGGCCGATGGCGGGCCTGATGTTCAAGCACCAGGCGCACCTCGACGACGCCTCGATCATCCGGTACGGCGAGCAGCTCGACCTCGACACCAGCAAGCTCGTCGGCGAGGCCGCGCAGAAGTACGCGCCGGCGGTTCGCGCCGACTACGCCGAGGGGGTCGAGGCCGGCGTCCACGGGACGCCGACGCTGTTCATCGACGGCGACCCGTACACCGACGGCGTCACCGTCCGCGATCTCCGCGAGGCGGTCGGCCTCTCACGCCGCAGGGGCGTACCAAGGTCCGTCCGGTAGCGGCGGTGGTCCCTCGTCCTCGTCCGTCGAGCACAGGGGCAGGCGTTCGCCGAAGTACCGCAGCACGAGCGCACCCGCGAGGGCCGCGAGCAGCGAGCCGATGAGGATGCCGACCTTCGCCTCGTTGCGCAGCGCCTCGTCGGGGAACGCGAGCTCGGAGACGAACAGCGCGATCGTGAAGCCGATGCCGCACAGGAACGCCCCGCCGACGAGGTGGCCGTAGCGGACCCGGCCGGGCAGCGTGCCGATCCCGGTGCGCAGCGCGATCGCGGCACCCGCCGTGACGCCCACGACCTTGCCGACGAGCAGGCCGAGGACCACGCCGAGGGTGACGGGACTGCTGAGCGCATCGCTGAGCGCTCCGCCGGTGAGGACCACACCGGCGTTCGCCAGTCCGAACAGCGGAACCACGGCGTACGAGCTGAGCGGGTGCAAGCCGTCGAGCAGACGGTCACTGGTGGGGATCGCTGACCGGGTCGCGCTGACCGCGAGCCGTGCGCGCGAGGAGTCGAGCTCCTCGATCAGCGCACGGCCGTACCACCCGAGGTAGCGGCGGATCTCGTCGTCGTGCCCTCGCCGCGCCGTGGGCACGGACAGACCGACCACGACACCGGCGAGGGTCGGGTGGAGGCCGGACTCGAGGACGGCCACCCACAGGGCGACGCCCACGAACAGGTACGGGGGGATCTGCCAGACGCCCACCCACCGCATCACGAACAGCAGCACGACCAGCGCGGCCGCGAGCAGCAGCGCCTTGACCGACAGGTCGTCGGAGTACAGCGCGAGCAGCGCGATGGCACCGATGTCGTCGAAGATCGCGAGCGTCAGCAGGAAGACGCGCAGCTGGTCGGGGCACCGTGGTCCGACCAGCGCGAGCACACCGATGACGAACGCCGTGTCGGTCGACATCGGGACGCCCCAGCCGGACGCGTCAGGGCCGGACGGGTTCACCAGGAGGTAGAGCCCGATCGGCACGGCGAGACCGCCGATCGCTCCGAACAGCGGCACCGACGCGGCCCGGAAGCTGCGCAGCTCGCCGACCGTCAGCTCACGGTTCACCTCGACGCCGACGACGAGGAAGAAGATCGCCATCAACCCGTCGTTCACCCAGTGGTGCAGGGACAGGTCGAGGTGCCAGTCGCCGACGGACAGGTTGACCGGCGTCTCCCAGAAGTGCTCGTACGACCCCGAGGCGACGTTCGCCCAGATCAGCGCCGCCGCGGACGCCGCGAGGAGGAGGGTGGCGCCGCCGCCCTCGGTCGCGAAGTAGCGGCGCAGCCCTGGCGAGAGGCGGGGGTACGGGACGACCACCCGTGGTCGGGGGCCGGGCTGGCTGGGCACCCCGGTCGGGATCGGATCCGTCACGCGCCAACTCTCGCAGAGTCTCCTGGGTTCGGCGCCGTCGACGTCACGGTTCCACCTCACACCGCGCGTGGCACGATCCGTGCGGCGGGCGGCGAGAATCGCGTGGCGTGCCCCGCCACCGGCTCCGTATCGTCGAGCGGGTGACCCTCCGCACGAACCGCTCCGGCAGCACGCCGACCGACGACACCACCGCTCCGGTCGCCCGCGACCTCTCCTTCGCTGCGCTCGGCGTGACCGTCCTGCTCTGGGCGTCGGCGTTCGTCGGCATCCGTGCGATCGGCGACACGTACTCGCCCGGCGCCCTCTCGCTGGGCCGCCTGGCCGTCGCGGCCCTCGCGCTGTCCGCCTTCTTGGTGGGGCGCAGCGTGATCGGACGCAGGACGGCGTCGGACGGAACGGTCGGCGGCGGCACGGTCGCGGGCGGCCGCTGGGAGCCGATCCCCCGCGGACGCACCCTGTGGCAGATCGTCGGCTACGGCGTGCTGTGGTTCGGCGCCTACAACGTCGCCCTCAATGCCGGCGAGCAGCACGTCGACGCGGGGACGGCGGCGATGCTCATCCAGCTCGGGCCGATCATCATCGCGGTGATCGCTGGCATCCTCCTGGGCGAGGGCTTCCCGCGGACCCTGGTGCTCGGGCTCGCAGTGAGCTTCTCCGGCGTGACGCTGATCGCGCTCGGCGGCGAGGGTGCGAGCAACGACCTCGTCGGCGTCCTGCTCTGCGTGCTGGCGGCCGTGCTGTACGCCGCGGGAGTCCTCCTCCAGAAGCCCGTCATGGGGACGGTGAGCCCGCTGCTGGTGACGTGGCTCGGGTGCGTCATCGGTGTCGTGACCTGCCTGCCGTTCGTGGGCCAGCTGGTCGCCGAGACGCAGGACGCCTCGGCGGGTGCGATCCTCGGCGTGGTCTACCTCGGGCTCGGCCCGACGGCGCTCGCGTTCACCACCTGGGCCTACGCGCTGCGGAGAGTCGGCGCCGGTCCCGCGAGCGCGACCACCTATCTCGTCCCCGCGATCGCCATCGGCCTGTCGTGGCTCCTCCTCGACGAGGTACCCACCGCGCTCGGCCTGGTCGGCGGGACGCTCTGCCTCGTCGGCGTGGCGATCACGCGCATGCGACGCCGCGTACGGAGCTGATCGTCAGACGACCAGCCCGCCGATGAGGCGTACGAGGACCTCCGTGCACTCGTCCTTGACGCGAGCACGGTCCGCCGGTGCCGCGGCAGCGATCGTCATGCCGCAGCCGCCCAGCATGGTGAACGTGATCGACGCGGCGGTCGCGATCGGGAGCGGCGGAATCCGGCCGGCCGACACGAGCGCGGTCACGATCTCTTCCACCAGGCCCGCGGCGTACTGCTCCTCGCACCGCTTCCACTCCTCCCAGCCGAGCGCGATCGGGCCCTGCCGGAGCGCGATCTCGGCATAGTCGGTGTCCATCGCGTGGTCGAGGAACGCGTTCATGGCGGCGAACGCGCCGGCGACCGGGTCCTCGTGGACGAGGTACGCGTCGCTGATCGCTGCGAGGGCCTCGGTCTCCGTGCGCTCGAGAACCGCGCGGTAGAGGTCCTGCTTGTCCTTGAAGTGGTGGTAGACCGCACCGCGGGTCACCTGCGCCGCCGAGGCCACCTCGGACAGCGCCGTCCCGACGTAGCCGCGCTCGACGAAGATCCGGGTCGCCGTCGTGAGCAACGCCTCACGAGTCTCCTCCGAGTACTGCTCGCGGCGACTCCGTGGGACTGGCATACTCCAAGCATAAGACATACACTGTGTATGTGACCGACAGGACGCAGGTCACCAGCACCGCGTCTGTCGGGGATCGAGGACCCGGTACGAGAGGACAACCCGATGACCACCTCGACGATCGACCGCTCCGCGTGGGAGCACACCACCAGCCGCCAGCGCGCGCTCCACGCCCTCACCACCACGATCACGAACGACCCGACTGCGCTGCAGGACGCCGTGCGCCGCGCCCGCTCGGAGACGTTCGGCTCGCTCGACTCCCTGCTCCACGAGGCTCACGCCGTCTGGATGCGGACGTTCGACGCCCGGCTCGACGCCGTTCTCGAGCACGGCGGATACGGCGACCAGGCCGCGATCGACACCCTGTGGGCCGGCGTCAGCCGCACCCTCCCCGGTCTCGCGCTGCTGCTCGACACCTATGCGTCGCACCCTACGGTCGTCCAGGCGCACGCCCTCCACGCCCGGCGTACGCGCCGGACGGTCGGCGTCGACCTGCCGTCGACCTGGGCGACGGTCCCCGCAGAGCGACGCCGCGGGCGCCGTCCCGCCTGCTCCGGCCTGCGCCGCGCTCGCGCACTGCTGATCGCGCACTGAGCCCGACCACCCGCTCCTGGCCGCCGCCGTGCCCCTCCTCCCTCCAGCGCGGCGGCGGTCAGGCTTCGTCGAGACCCGCGAGCTTGTCGGGGTTGCGCACGATGTCGATGGCCACGACGTGACCGTCCGACACCACGAACGACACCACTGACAGCACGCCCGCCCAGTCCCGGGCGAGCACCCCGTACGACCCGTTGACGAGCACCGGCCGCATCTCCAGGGGCGGTTTGCGGAGGAACCCGAGAAGCACGCGGGCGACCTGATCCGCGCCCCGCTGGACCCCGCGCAGCGCCGACACCTTGCCGCCCCCGTCCGAGCGGAGGACGACGGCGGGGTCGAGGACCGAGACGAGCGCCCCGAGGTCCCCACCGCTGCAGGCGGCGACGAACGCGTCGACGACCTCGCGCTGCTCCGGAACGGACGCCCGAGCACGCGGCTGGTGGTCGCGCACGTCCTTGCGGGCGCGCGAGGCGAGCTGGCGGACGGCGGACGGGCTGCGTCCGACGACCTCCGCGACCTCGTCGAACGGCATCCCGAACACGTCGTGGAGCAGGTACGCGACCCGCTGCGCCGGCGACAGCCGCTCGAGCACGACCAGCAGCGCCACGCTGAGCGACTCGTCGAGCGTGATCCGGTCGGCGGGATCAGCAGCCGCTGTCGCGACCCCCGGCACGAGCGGCTCCACCACGGGCTCGGGCAGCCAGGTCCCGACGTAGTGCTCACGGCGCGCCTGCGCGCTCCCGAGCTGGTCGAGCGCGAGATGCCCGACAGTCGTGGTCAGCCACGCCCGGAGGTCGCGGATCCCACCGGGGTCGACGCGCTGAAGCCGCAGCCACGACTCCTGGACGCAGTCCTCCGCCGCTGCCCTCGACCCGGTCACGGCGTAGGCGACATGCTCGAGATGGCGGCGTTGCTCCTCGAAGCGGTCCGCCAGGGCGTCGGCGTACGCGCCGGGCTCACCCTCGCTCACGGGCGTGCGGCCTTCGCCGACGTCTCCTTCAGCCACGCCTCGTACGTGCGCACCCCGCGGAAGTCGGCCGACTCGTCGACCAGGGCACCGCCACTGGCCGCTCGCAGCGCGCCGCCCCACAGAGGGATGCGCACCGGGGCGCGGCCGCGTCCGGTCAGCGCCGTACGGATCCGGCCCAGGTCACGGAGCGTCGTCACCTCCGGACCGACGACCTGGAGCGTACGGCCGCCCGCCTCACCCACGACCGGCCCCTCCTCGACCACGTCGGCGATGGTGTCGGCGACGTCGCGGACGTCGACCGGCGCCACAGGCACGGCGGCCGACGGCCGGATGCCGAGCCTGGCCGCATTGGAGAACAGGGCGTCGAGGAAGGGGTGGAACTGTGTCGCCCGCAGGATCGTCCACGGCACGCTCCCCGACCGGACGACGCCTTCCTGCGCGACCTTCGCCTGGTAGTAGGCGAAGGACGGGACCCGGTCGCACCCCACGATCGAGATCACGACGTGGTGCGCGACACCAGCGGCGGTCTCCGCCTCGAGCAGTCGGCGCGAACCGTCGACCAGCACCGCGCGCGCCGCCTTGGCCGATCGGCCGTTGCTCGCGTCGACCACGACGTCGCATCCCTCGAGCGCGGCAGTCAGGCCTTCGCCCGTGCTCAGATCGACCGGGAACGCGCTGTGCCTGCTCAGCACCCGCACGTCGTGCCCACGAGCCTCGAGCGCCGCACTCGCGGCGCTGCCCAGCATGCCGGTGCCTCCGGCGACTGCGATCCTCATCGTCGTTCCTTCCGTCCTGGTGTGTGCTCTCACCTCATGGACGACGTAGCCCTCGTCGATGTGACATCCTGACAGGGCCCGCGGCGACGATCAGTCCGGCGGTGACTCCGGGAGGCCGAGCAGGGTGAACAGCCGCGTGTCGAGGAAGGCGGAGATGTTGGCCACCGCACCGTCCTTCACGTCGAGGACGTACACCGCCCACGGCAGGTAGCCGCCGTCCGGCGTGGGCCGCCACTGGGCGAGCCCAGGCGCACCGTTGGCGATGATCGGGACCATCCGCGAGCCCCGGCACTCCTCGCCCGGCCCGAGCATCCAGGCGCGGATGTCGTCGCGCCCCTGGAGCCACATCTCGAACGGCGGCATGCTCTGCGTAGCGTCCTCACGCAACAGCGACACGAAGGTGTCGATGTCGTACGCCTCGAAGGCGGCGACGTACTTCTCGAGGAGCTCCTGCTGCTCGGCGTCGAGCGGGTCGTAGGCGTCGCCGGACTCCGTCTGGACGCTGCTCAGGGTCGCCCGGGCGCGTTGCAGGGCGCTGTTGACCGAGGCGACCGACGTGTCGAGGAGGTCGGCGACCTCGGCCGCCTTCCACCGCAGCACCTCGCGCAGGACGAGCACCACGCGTTGACGGGGCGGGAGGTATTGCAGCGCCGCCACGAAGGCGAGCCGGATGGACTCGCGACCGACCGCGACGTCGGCCGGGTCGGCGGAGTCGGGGAGGATGCGCTCGTCGGTCATGGGTTCCATCCACGACTCGTTGGCGCGCTGCGCGGCGAGTGAGTCGACGACGGGCTGCCACGCCGTGGCGGAGAGGTCCATGGGGCGGGCGCGCCGCTGACCCGACCCGAGCGAGTCCATGCAGACGTTGGTCGCGATGCGGTAGAGCCAGGAACGCAGCGAGGACCGGCCCTCGAACTTGTCGAGGCTGCGCCAGGCGCGGACCATCGTCTCCTGCACCGCGTCCTCGGCGTCGAACGCCGAGCCGAGCATCCGGTAGCAGTAGCCGGTCAGCTCGCGCCGGTGCGCCTCGATGTCGAGCTCGGTCGTGGCAACCGCCGTCATCTTGCCCTCCGTCCGTGGCAGCGCATCACTGCCACCCCACCAGGAAACCGTACGCATCAGACAGTTCTCCGACAACGGCGTTGTCGGCGGCCTCCGGGCTGGCCGGAAGCGGACACATCTCTGGCGACGTGACGCAGGTCACTCTACATTCGATCTGATCACCTCTTTTGAAACGTTCAAACTTCCTTGCCCAGCGAAGGAGTCATCGTGGTCGTCCGACCTCGCGCTCTTGCCCTCATGGCCGCCGGCGCGGTCCTGATCGGTATCCAGGCGCCCGCAACCCTGCCGGCCGTAGCAGCCGGTCCCGCCGCGGTGTCCGCCGTGACCGCCGCGGACCCGCCGACCGTCGGGACCCTGCGGGCCAACAGCACCGAGAACCCGCTCGGGATCGGCGCGGCTGCCCCGCGCCTGAGCTGGCAGATCACCGCCGACCGGCGCGGAGTCACGCAGTCCGCGTACCAGGTCCGCGTCGCCACCAGCGCCTCCCGCCTGTCCGACCCCGACGTCTGGGACAGCGGCAAGGTCGAGTCGCGCCGCTCCGTCGAGGTCCCGTACGCCGGTCCCGCGCTGACCTCCCGCACCGGCTACGTCTGGTCCGTCCGCGCGTGGGACGACGAGGGGACCGCCTCGGCGTGGAGCGACCCAGCCACGTTCGAGACCGGGCTGCTGAGCGCCTCGGAGTGGGAGGCGTCCTGGGTCGGCGCACCGCGGCCCGAGCTCGGCCCGGCCTGGAAGGACTACGCGGTCGAGTTCACCGCCTCCAAGATCTCCGGCGCGCTGGGGGTCTACTTCCGCGGCCGCGACACCGAGCACGCCTACATGTGGCAGATCAGCCAGGCCGAGAAGTCGCTGCGGCCGCACGTCAAGGACGGCGCGTACCGGACCCTCCCGGCGAAGGCGTTCCCGGCAGGCTTCGACTTCGCCGCCGAGCACCGCTACCGCATCGAGGTCGACGGCACGACGATCCGTACCTCCGTCGACGGCACCGTGCTGGACGAGCGCACCGACTCCACGTTCACCGGCGCCGGGTCGATGGGATTCCGCACGAGCAACCCGGAGACCGGCCGCGTCCACGACGTCGTCGTGACCTCCAAGGACGGCAGCACGCTCGTCGACACGACCTTCGACACCGGGGACCGCACCTTCGCCGCCGGCACCGTCGCGAACGGGTCGCTCACGGTCGACTCGGCCGGGCCCGAGGCCTGGCTGCGCCGCGACGACCCGGTGCCGCTGCTGCGCAAGGAGTTCGACCTCGCGGACAAGGAGGTCGCCCGCGCCCGCGTCTACGCCTCCGCCCGCGGCGTCTACCGGCTCCACCTCAACGGCGAGCGCGTCGGCGACCACGAGCTGGCGCCCGGCTGGACCGCGTACGACAAGCGCATCGACTACCAGACGTACGACGTGACGGACCTGGTCCGCTCGGGCGGCAACGCGCTCGGCGCCGAGCTGTCGCGCGGCTGGTACACGGGCAAGATCGCGATGTTCGGTCCCAACACGTACGGCACCGACACCTCGCTGATCGCCCAGCTGCAGGTCGACTACGCCGACGGCACCTCGGCAACGGTCTCGACCGACGGTTCGTGGAGCACCACCGACGGTCCCGTCCGTGAGGCCGACCTCCTCGACGGCGAGTCGTACGACCAGCGCCGGGCCGATGAGCTCGGCGCCTGGGACGAGCCGTCGTACGAGGCGGACGGCTGGTCGGACGTGGTCACGCGGGACGAGACCGTCAGCACGCTCGAGCCGCAGACCGCGCCTCCGGTGCGCGTCACCCAGGAGCTCACGGACGCGAGGCGCATCGACTCCCCGACCGACGGCGTCTACCTCTACGACCTCGGCCAGAACATGGTCGGCCACGTCCGCGTCACGCTGGACGGCGACGAGGGAGACACCGTCAAGATCCGCCACGGCGAGGTCCTCAACCCCGACGGCACCCTCTACACCGCGAACCTGCGGAGCGCGAAGGCCACCGACTACTACACGCTCGGCTCGGACGGTCCCGAGACCTGGGAGCCGGCTTTCACGTTCCACGGGTTCCGCTACGTCGAGATCAGCGGTGTGGACGAGGCACCCGACGCCGACGACCTCGTCGGTGTCGTGGTCGGCACCGACGGCGAGCTCACCTCCGAGCTCGACACCTCGTCGGCGCTCGTGAACCAGCTCCACCGCAACATCGTGTGGGGCATGCGCGGCAACTTCCTGTCGATCCCGACCGACACCCCCGCGCGTGACGAGCGGATGGGGTGGACCGGCGACATCAACGTGTTCGCCCGGACCGCGGTCTACGACATGGACGCGCAGACGTTCCTCGACAAGTGGTTGCAGGACCTGCGCGACACCCAGCGCGCCAACGGATCGCTCCCGGGTGTCGCGCCGATCGTCCCGGGCCGGTTCGACGGCGGGTACGAGTCGGCGGGATGGATGGACGCCGGCGTGCACGTGCCGTGGACGCTCTGGCAGGCGTACGGCGACACGCAGGTGATCCGTGACAACTACACGATGATGAAGCGGTACGTCGACTTCCTCGACGCCGACTCGACGAACCACATCCGGTCGGCCGGCGGCTACCTCGACTGGCTCAACCTGGACGACGCCACCCCGGCCGACGTGCTGGACACCGCGTTCGTCGCGAAGAGCACGCGGGAGTTCGCCCAGATGGCCGAGGCGGTCGGCAACGACGCGGACGCGGCGGCGTACGAGGCGCGGTACGAGGCGATCCGCGCCGCGTACCAGGACGCGTTCATCGGCGCGGACGGCACGGTCAAGGGCGACAGCCAGACCTCGTACATCCTCACGCTGATGAACGACCTCGCGCCCGCCGGGGCGCGGGACAAGGTCGTCGACCAGTTCGTGGAGACGCTCGAGCGTCGCGACTACCACCTGTCGACCGGGTTCCTCGGCGTCGACGGCCTCCTGCCCGCGCTCACGAAGGCAGGCCGCACCGACATCGCGTACCGGCTGCTGCAGAACGAGGACTACCCCTCGTGGGGGTACGAGATCGGCAAGGGCGCGACCACGATCTGGGAGCGCTGGAACTCGATCAACCCTGACGGCTCGTTCAACGACGTGGGCATGAACTCGTTCAACCACTACGCGTACGGCGCGGTGGGCGAGTGGATGTACCGCACGATGGCCGGCGTCTCCGCGCTCGAGCCGGGCTACGCCAAGATCCTGGTCGCACCGGAGCCGGGCGACGGCATCGACCACGCGACGTACGCGCTCGGGACCCGCTACGGCACGGTCCGCAGCGCGTGGAAGAAGATCGCGGGCGGTGTCGACCTCGAGGTCTCGGTGCCGGCCAACGCCACCGCACAGGTCCGGGTCCCGGCGCCGAACCGCTGGGCGGTCACCGAGGGCGGCGCGCCGGCCGAGTCGGCCGAGGGTGTCCGGTTCGTGGAGATGAGCGACGGGCACGCCGTCTACGAGATCGGGTCGGGCGACTACCGCTTCGGCATCGACCGGGCGCTGGGCGAGCTCGGCGAGGCGGCGGCCGGGGTCGACGCCCTCGCCGGACAGGTCGACGCCCTCGCCACCCGCGGCCTGATCTCGACCCTCCTCAAGCGTCACCTCCAGGGCGAGGTCGCGACGCTCGACCGTCAGGTCGAGCAGGCCCGTGCCGCGCAGGCTGCGGGTGACCGCGACGGAGCGACCGCCGGTACGCACCGGGCGCTCGCCACGGTGTCGGCCCTGGAGCTGTGGGTCGACCTCCAGAGGGTCCTTCGACTCGTCGACAAGCCGACCGCCGAGGCGCTGAAGGCCACGCTCGCGCGCATCGACGCCGACCTGTCGGCGGCCTCGGGCATCATCGTCGGCGCGGTCGCCAAGGCCGAGCCGCAAGGGACCATCCACCTCGCGGGTGACACCGTGCGGGTCGCGGTCACGCTGGAGAACACGGGCAGCAAGGTGCTGCCCAACGTCGCCAGCACGCTGACGTCGGCAGCCGGCTGGACCGTGAAACCGGTCGGCGAGCGTCCGGGCTCGGTCGGGGCCGGCAGGACGGTGACGCACCTGTACGACGTGACGGTTCCCGAAGGGACGCCGGTCGGCACCTCGACGCTGAGCGGCACGGTCTCGTACCGCCAGAGCTGGGGCAGGGCGACGCTCCCCGTCGCCGCCGACCTCGTCGTCTCGCCGACCCTCACGATCGACTCGGCGAGCGTCGCCCCGACGTCGGCCACGGCCGGCGACCAGGTGACGGTCACCGCGGTGGTGCGCAACCACAGCACACGGACGGCGTCGGGCGAGCTGACCGTCGCCGGTCCGGACGGCACCCTGTCGCCCGCGCCGGTGGCGTACTCGGTGCCGGCGGGCGCGACGCGCGAGGTGCCGGTGACGGTGGTCGTGCCGACGACGGTCACAGCCGGTGCGCTGGCACTGACGGCGTCCACCGGTGACGTCGAGTCGCAGCGGGCCACCGCGAGCCTGGACGTCACGCTGGCGACCCCGCCGGAGGGTGCGGTCGACCACGTGGACGTCGGCCTCGCCTCCTCGGAGCAGGCGCACCGGCTCACGGCGTCACCGAGCTCGGGCACCAACGTCGAGGCCGGGCTCACGCGGCGCTACACGCACTCGTCGTACCCGGGCGGATGGTTCGAGATGGATCTCGCCGTCCCGGCCGGTGAGGCGTTCGTGCTCCGCGCGGTCGAGACGTACGACGGCCCGCGGCGCAAGACGTACGACATCGTGGTCGACGGTGTCGTGGTGCACTCGCACGACGCACGCCGTACGGAGTCGGGTGCGGGCAAGCAGGTCTACCAGGTCCTCGTCGACCGGCCGGACCTGACGGCCGACGGGACCGTGCGGGTCCGCTTCCAGGACACGGGGGCCGACTACGACCCGTCGATCGCCGACGTCTGGTCGGTGCCGGTGTCGTAGCGGCCCTTTCCGTTGGGCCCACTGAAGACGTGCTGTCCCACCGCAACGTTGCGGTGGGACAGCACGTCTGCGTGGGGGCCAACGCAAAGGCGCGGCTGAGGATCGCGGCTCTCCGTGGCCGGATGCGGACACATCGCTGGTCACGTGACCGGGATCACCTTACGGTCGATTGAAACGTTCAAACCCAAACCCACACCTTCAAACCCCGACGTTCCACCCCAGCTCCAGGAGAGGACGAGATGAGAACGAGGAGCATCACCGCCAAGACCGGGGTGTCCCTGGTCGCCGCGACGTGCCTGGTCGCAGGCACCGCAGCGGTGGCCGCCCCGGCCGCGGCAGGCGGCGGACACGCCCCCGGCGCACCCCGCACCCTGACCGTCGACGACACCCCGCACCCGCTGAACGTCGAAGGAGATCCGGCCTTCGGATGGTTCCCCCAGGACCGCGACCCGGGCGAGGTCCAGACCGCGTACCAGGTCAAGGTGCTCGACGACGACGGGCGCACCGTGTGGGACAGCCGCAAGGTGGAGTCCGACCAGCAGGCGTACGTCGCGTACGAGGGACCCGACCTCGAGTCCGGTGCCGAGTACGCGTGGACGGTCCGCACCTGGGACCGCACACACCGCTCGTCCCCGTGGGCGAAGCAGGCCGCCTTCGAGACCGGCATCTCCGACGCCGAGTGGGCCGGCGCACAGTGGATCCAGCGCGCGCCCGGCGGTACGGCACCGGTGGAGGTCGTCGACGGACGCGCCCGCGTCACGGGCGGCGACGTCACGCTCGCGAAGGACAGCGCCGCGTGGACCGACTACACGATCGAGGCGACCGTCCGCCCCCGCACCGGTGGCGCGGGCATCGCCTTCCGCAACGCCGACCGGCGCAACGGCTACATGTGGCAGCTCTCGCCGGCGAACGGGTTCCGTGCGCACGTGCAGCGCAACGGTTCGCACACCGTGCTCGCGACCGTCCCGATGACGATCGTCGCCGGGCAGGACTACCGCGTGAAGATCGTGGTCTCCGGGTCGACGATCACGACCTCCGTCGACGGCGTCGTCGTCGACGAGCGCCAGGACAGCAGCCATGCCAAGGGAGGGGTCGGCTTCCGCGAGGCGTCCAACGAGAGCGCCGAGTTCGACGACGTCCGCGTCACCGCGCCCGACGGCACGGTGCTCGTGGCGGACGACTTCTCCGGCGACCTCTCGAAGTGGGAGATCGCTCCCCCGGCACGCCAGGCCGACGAGTGGACGCTGGCCCGCAAGGACGTCGAGCTCGAGGGACGCAAGGTCGTCCGCGCCCGCGCGTACGTCGCGGCGAGCCACACGTACGAGCTCATGATCGACGGGAAGCGGGCCGACCGCGGCCAGTCCTTCTCGTACCCGGGCGAGGGCTACTACCAGGCGAGCGACGTCACCGACCTCGTCAAGGGTGGGCGTGAGATCGGCGTTGGAGTGCTTTCCCACTGGTACGGCTCGGGACAGGGCCGACCGGCGGGTGTCCCCGGTGTGCTCGCGCGGCTCAGCATCGAGTACTCCGACGGCTCCACGCAGGACGTCGTCACCGACGGTTCCTGGAAGGTCACCGAGGGCCCGTACGAGCAGGCCGGACGCCGCAACGGCGAGGGCGAGCAGATCGAGCACCTGAACGGTGTCCGGCAGGCCGCGCTCGACGGATGGGACGAGCACGGGTTCGACGACTCCGCGTGGGCCGACGCCGTCGTGCTCGGTGCACACCCTGTCGCACCGTTCACGCACCTGCAGGGCCAGGAGACGCGCATCGACGAGTCCACCGCCCGTCCGGTACGGATGCTCGAGGCCGCCGACGGCACCGTCGTCGCCGACTTCGGCAAGGTCATCCCGGCGCGACCGACCGTACGGTTCGACGACGGGGTCGCCGGGCGGGTCGTGCAGATGCGCGCCGGCTACAACCTGACCGACGAAGGCCGTGTCGCCACGTCGACGCTGCTCACGCAGGGCACGAACATGGTGTACCCGTACACGCAGGTCGACGGCGACCAGACCTTCCAGGCGTTCACGCACCTCGGGTTCCGCTACCTCGAGATCCCGGCGGCCGAGGAGGAGATCGACCGCCGCGACGTGTCCGCCGTCGTCGTGCACACGACCGTGCCGGAGGACCGCGAGGCGACGTTCGACAGCGACGACCGCACGCTCGACGAGGTGTGGGACATGATGCAGCGCTCGGCGATCTACTCCGTGCAGGAGGCGTTCGTCGACACGCCGACGCGTGAGAAGGGCCAGTTCCTCGGCGACGCCGCCAACATCTCGTACGCGACGATGCAGGGGTTCGCCGAGCGCGACGCGACGCAGCAGGCGATCCGCGAGTTCCTGGCGTCGGAGAAGCGGCACTGGAGCAGCAGCCCCGAGGACGCCGGGCGCTACAACGCCGTCTACCCCAACGGTGACGGCAAGCGCGACATCCCGGACTACACCGAGATGTTCGTCGACTGGGTCTGGCGCTACTACCAGGTCACCGGCGACCGTGCGCTGCTCGAGGAGGCGTACCCGTCGATCCAGCGGACCGCCGCCTACGTCCAGCGCCACATCCCGACGTCCGGCCCGACCGCGGGACTCGTCACGAACCTGACCGGCGGCTCCGGGGCGTACCGGTACGGCATCGTCGACTGGCCCGAGCCGGGACGCTTCGGGTACGACATGGACACCGCCGCACGGACCGTGATCAACGCGCTGGGTGTGGAGGTGCTGCGCCGTACGGCCGACATGGCGGACGCGCTCGACCGACCCGCCGCGGAGGCCGAGGCGTACCGGTCGGCGGAGGACGGCCTCGTCGACGCGATGAACGGCAAGCTCCGTCGCGCGGACGGCGTGTACGTCGACGGGCTCAAGGCCGACGGGACGCAGAGCGACCACGCCGGACAGCACAGCACGTCGTTCGCGATCGCGTTCGACGTCGCGCCGGCGAGCGACCTGCCCGGGCTGGCCGACCACCTGGCCGGGATGGGCATGAAGCAGGGCCCGATGACCGTGCACCGACTGCTCCAGGCGCTGGGGAAGGCCGAGCGGCCCGACGCGGTGCTGCGGCTGCTCACGAACCCCGACGACCTCGGGTTCGCGAACATCCTCGCGCAGGACGGCACCTTCACCTGGGAGGCGTGGACCCTCGACGCCGGCTCGAACCACAGCCAGTCGCACGGCTGGGGTGCGCAGGCGGCGGTCGACGTGACCGAGACGCTGCTCGGCATCCGGCCGGACGGCGCCGGCGGATCGTCGGTGCGGATCGTGCCGCCGGCGACCGGACTCGACCGCGCGTCCGGCTCCGTCCCGACGCAGCGCGGCGAGGTCGCGCTGTCGTGGGAGCGCAAGCGCCACGGCGTACGGGCGACGGTCGAGGTGCCGGTCAACGTGACGGCACGGGTCGAGCTGCCGAAGGTCTCCGGCGCCTCGTACAAGGCCGTCGGCAACACCGATGCCCGCCTCGTCGGGACGGTGGGTGACCGCGTCGTGTTCGAGGTCGGGTCCGGGAAGACCCAGTTCGTCCCGGTTCCCCGCTGACGCAGGGCACGAGAACGGCCCCCGAGCGCAGTTGCTCGGGGGCCGTTCTGCGTGGCTCGCGGTTGCCAGAGAGTGGCTCGCGAACGTCAGATGAGGTCGCGGCGTACGGCCCAGACGACGGCCTCGATCGGCGTCGCGACACCCAGGGCCGAGCAGACCGCCCGCAGCCGGCGGCGTACGGTCCGTTCCGACAGCAGCAGCCGACGCCCGACCGCCTCCACGGTCAGCCCCTGCGAGACGAGCCCGAGCAGCGCGAGGTCATCGTGGTCGAGCGGGCTCGGCGAGACGACCCGCCGACTGTGGCCGCTCCGCGTCATCGTCCCCCCTGTCGCCCGCACGTGTGGTCAGCTCCTCCTCGGCAACAGCCTTTGCAGCTGCGTGACGTGCCCCGGCTCGAGCTGGTCGAGGCTGCTGACCCCGAGCAGACGCATCGTCCGCTCGATCTGGGTCGTGAGGATGTCGATGGTCCGGTCGACACCGGGGCGTCCGCCGGCCATCAGCCCGTAGAGGTACGCGCGCCCGATCAGCGTGAAGTCCGCACCGAGCGCGATCGCCGCGACGATGTCGGCGCCGGACATGATGCCGGTGTCGAGGTGGATCTCGGTGGATCCCTTCACCTCGCGCGCGACCTCGGGGAGCAGGTGGAACGGGATCGGCGCCCGGTCGAGCTGACGCCCGCCATGGTTGGACAGCACGATCGCGTCCACTCCCATCTCGGCGAGGCGGGAGGCGTCCTCGACGCTCTGCACACCCTTGACGACGAGCTTGCCGGGCCACTGCTCCTTGATCCACGCCAGGTCGTCGTAGTCGACGGTCGGGTCGAACATCGTGTCGAGGAGCTCGGCGACGGTGCCGGACCAGCGGTCCAGCGACGCGAACGCGAGGGGCTCGGTGGTGAGGAAGTTGATCCACCACGCCGGCCGCGGTATCGCGTTGACGACGGTCCGCGGCGTCAGGGTCGGCGGGATCGTCATGCCGTTGCGGGCGTCTCGCAGCCGCGCTCCCGCGACGGGGACGTCGACCGTCACGACGAGCGCCTCGAACCCAGACGCCGCCGCGCGCTCGACCAGCGCCATCGACCGGTCGCGGTCCTTCCACATGTACAGCTGGAACCAGTTCCGTCCCGCCGGGTTCGCGGCGCGCACGTCCTCGATCGAGGCGGTGCCCATCGTCGACAGCGCGAACGGGATGCCCGCCGCGCCGGCCGCCGACGCGCCGGCGTACTCGCCCTCGGTCTGCATCATCCGTGTGAAGCCGGTCGGCGCGATCCCGAACGGCAGCGCCGACGTGGCGCCGAGGACGGTGCAGGACGTGTCGACCTTCGAGACGTCGCGCAGGATGCGCGGGTGGAAGGTCACGTCCTGGAACGCCTGACGGGCGCGGGCGAGCGACAGCTCCTCCTCGGCGGCACCGTCGGTGTAGTCGAAGGCGGGCTTGGGCGTACGACGCTTCGCGATCGCACGCAGGTCCTCGATCGTGAGCGCGGCAGCGAGCCGGCGCTTGCGCGGGCTCAGCACCGGCTTCTTGAACTTGAGCAGCGGTCCGAAGTCGCGGGGACGGGGTACGCGGCGATCCATCACATGACCTTTCGAGCGACGAGCGGTGTCTTGCTGTGGACGGAGCGGGGGAGGTAGCGCTGCTGTTCCAGCGTGCGCCCGACCAGCGCCCGGAGCGCATCGAGGTCACCCGAGACGGCGTCGAGCGTCCTGGCCTGGACGAGCGCGTTGCCGAGCGCCGTGGCCTCCACGGGTCCGGCGAGGACCTCGAGACCGGAGCGGTCGGCGGTCAGCTGGCACAGCAGCGTGTTCAGGGCACCGCCGCCGACGACCTGGATCCGGCGGACGCGCCGGCCGGCGAGCTCGGCAGCGCGGTCCACGGTGGCGGCGAAGGCGGCGGCGAGACTCTCGAGGATCGCTCGGGCGGTCTCGGCGCGGTCCGCGGGGCGCCGCAGGTCGTGCTCGGCGGCGTACGCGCGGATGCGCTCGGGGATGTCGCCCGGTGCGAGGAAGCGCGGGTCGTCGACGTCGAAGACCAGGGGTGCCTCGACCTCGGCGGCGGCGGCGAGCAGCGCGGAGAGGTCGAGCGGACGACCGTCCTCGCGCTCCCAGGTCCGGACCGACTCGCTGAGCAGCCACAGGCCCATGACGTTGTGGAGGAACCGGACCCGTCCGTCGACGCCGCCCTCGTTGGTGAAGCCGGCGGTGCGCGCCTCGTCGGCGAGGACGGGGCGTTCGAGCTCGAGCCCGACGAGACCCCACGTCCCGCAGGAGACGTACGCGTCGTCGGGGCCGAGCACCGTCCCCGCGATGGCCGAGGCGGTGTCGTGGGAGCCGACGGTCGTGACGGCGAGGTCGTGCCCGCCGATCTCCTCACGGACGTGCGGGAGCAGACCACCGATCCGGGACCCCGACGGGACCAGCGGCGCGAGGATCCCCGGCGGGACGCCGAGCGTCGTGGCGAGGTCGGTGTCCCACCCGCCGGTGGTGACGTCGAGCAGGCCGGTCGTCGAGGCGTTGGTGACCTCGGCCCCGACGTGGCCGCTCAGCCAGTGGCCGATCAGGTCCGGCACCAGCAGCATCGTGTCGGCGTGGTGGAGGTGCGCGCCGTCGGCGACCAGCTGGAAGAGCGTGTTGAACGGCAGGTGCTGCAGGCCGTTGCGGGCGTAGAGCGCTGCCGGGTCGACCTTCGCGTGGACCGTCTCCACGGCGGCCGCGTTGCGCGGGTCGCGGTAGTGGAAGGGCGTGGACACCATCCGTCCCTCCCGCAGGAGGGCGTAGTCGACGGCCCAGCTGTCGACCGCCACACCGGCGAGGTCCGGACTCGAGCGTACGGCGAGCCGCAGGCCGTCGACGACCTCGCGGAAGAGCCCGACGACGTCCCAGTGCAGGCCGTCGGTCAGGCGCACGGGCGTGTTGGCGAAGCGGTGCACGACGTCGAGCCGGGCACCGCCGGGGCCGACCTCGGCCACCACCACGCGTCCGCTGGTGGCGCCGAGGTCGACCGCTGCGACCCTGATGGGCTCAGTCATCCGCGCACTCAGCGCAGGAACGCGGCAGCGACGCCCGCGTCCACGGGGATGTGCAGGCCGGTCGTGTGGCTGAGCTCGGCGCTGCAGAGCACGAACACGGCGTTGGCGATGTTGCCCGGCAGGACCTCGCGCTTGAGGATCGTGCGCTGGGCGTAGAACTTGCCGAGGTCCTTCTCCTCCACGCCGTAGACCGCGGCACGGTTGGCGCCCCAGCCGCTGGCGAAGATGCCGGACCCCTGGACGACACCGTCGGGGTTCACGCCGTTGACCTTGATGCCGTGCTCGCCGAGCTCGGCGGCGAGCAGCCGCACCTGGTGGGCCTGGTCGGCCTTGGCTGCGCCGTACGCGACGTTGTTGGGGCCGGCGAAGATCGAGTTCTTCGAGGAGATGTAGACGATGTCGCCACCCATCTCCTGCTCGATCATCACCTTCGCGGTCACCTTGGCGACGAGGAACGAGCCCTTCGCCATCACGTCGTGCTGGAGGTCCCAGTCCTTCTCGGTGGTCTCGAGCAGCGAGCGCGAGAGCGAGAGACCGGCGTTGTTGACGACGAGGTCCACACCGCCGAAGGCGAGCACGGCCGCGTCGACCATGGCCTGGACGGCGTCGGCGTCGGAGACGTCCACGTGGACGCCGACGGCGACATCAGTGCTTCCGATCTCGGCTGCCGCGGCCTGGGCGTTCTCGAGCGACAGGTCGGCGATGACGACGCAGGCACCCTCGGCGGCGAGCTTCTCCGCCGTGGCCTTGCCGATGCCGGACGCGGCTCCGGTGACGAGCGCGACGCGGGTCGCGAGCGGCTTCGGCTTCGGCATCCGCTGGAGCTTCGCCTCCTCCAGCGCCCAGTACTCGATGCGGAACTTCTCCGACTCGTCGATCGGGGCGTACGTCGACAGACCCTCGGCGCCACGCATGACGTTGATCGCGTTGACGTAGAACTCGCCGGCCACGCGGGCGGTCTGCTTGTCCTTGCCGAAGCTGAACATCCCGACGCCGGGGACGAGCACGATCAGCGGGTCCGCGCCGCGGATGGCGGGGCTCTCCGGGGTGGCGTGCCGGTCGTAGTAGCCCTGGTAGTCCTCGCGGTACGACACCGCGAGCTCCTTGAGCCGTGCGACCGAGTCCTCGACCGACGCGTCGGCCGGGAGGTCGAGAACCAGCGGCTTGACCTTCGTGCGGAGGAAGTGGTCGGGGCACGACGTGCCCAGCTCCGCGAGCCGCGGGTGCTCGGCGTGCGCGAGGAAGTCGAGCACGACGTCGGCGTCGGTGAAGTGGCCGACCATCCCCCTCCCCAAATTGGACAGAGCGTCCTGGCTGGCGATGCCGCGGATCGTCGGCGCCAGCGCGGCGGCCTTCGCACGACGCTCGGCCTCCGGCAGCGCGGCGTACCCGTCGAGCGCCGGCCCGAAGGGCTCCGGCCTGCTGTGCTCGGCGATGTACGCCTCGGCGGTGCGGATGATCCACAACGAGTTCTGCTCGGCCTCGTCGGAGGTGTCGCCCCACGCGGTGATCCCGTGGCCGCCGAGGATGCAGCCGATCGCCTGCGGGTTGTCCGCCTTGATCGCCGCGATGTCGAGCCCGAGCTGGAAGCCGGGACGACGCCACGGGACCCACACGACCTTGTCGCCGAAGACCGTCTCGGTGAGCTTCTCGCCGTCGGCGGACGTCGCGATCGCGATGCCGGAGTCGGGGTGCAGGTGGTCGACGTGCGCCGCGTCGACGAGCCCGTGCATCGCCGTGTCGATCGACGGCGCCGCACCGCCCTTGCCGTGCAGGCAGTAGTCGAACGCGGCGACCATCTCGTCCTCGCGGTCGACGCCCGGGTAGACGTCCACGAGCGAGCGCATCCGGTCCAGGCGCAGGACCGCCAGGCCCTTCTCCTGCAGGGTGCCGAGGTCGCCCCCGGAGCCTTTCACCCACAGCAGCTCGACGGACTCGCCGGTGACCGGGTCGGTCTCCGAGCCCTTGGCCGAGGTGTTGCCACCCGCGTAGTTGGTGTTCTTCGGGTCGGCTCCGAGACGGTTCGAGCGCGCGATCAGCGCGGCGACCGTCGGGTTCGTGGAAGACTCTGCAGTGCTCTGCGACATGGTGGTCATCAGCTCCATCCGGCCTGGGTCCCGCCGACCCGCTCGGCCTCGATCTGTTCCTGGTACCCGCTGGCGAGGTAGGCCCGCATCGGGTTGCCCTGCAGCCCGCGGCTCTCACGCCACGCGGCGAGGTCGCCCCGCACGTCGGTGTAGAAGGCGTCCATGAAGATCTCGTTCGCGAGGAGGACGTCGCCGTCGCTCTGCGCGGCTGCCAGCGCCTCCGTGTCGACGAGCAGCGCGCGCGCCGTCATCTCCTGGACGTTGAGCACCGAGCGGAGCTGGCCCGGGATCTTCTTCTCGATGTTGTGGCACTGGTCGAGCATGAACACGGTGTCGCCGTCCCGGCCGTACCCGCCGCCGCGGAGGACCTCGAAGAGGATCCGGAACAGCTGGTACGGGTCGGCGGCGCCCACGATCAGGTCGTCGTCGGCGTAGAAGCGCGAGTTGAAGTCGAACGAGCCGAGCTTCCCGAGGCGCAGCAGCTGGGCGACGATGAACTCGATGTTCGTGCCCGGCGCGTGGTGGCCGGTGTCGAGGCACACCACGGCGTTGTCGCCGAGAGCGGCCACGTGCGTGTACGCCGTCCCCCAGTCCGGCACGTCCGTGTGGTAGAACGCCGGCTCGAAGAACTTGTACTCGAGGACGAGACGCTGCTCGTCCGACAGCCGCTCGTAGATCGTCGCGAGCGACTCGGCGAGCCGGTCCTGGCGGCCGCGCATGTCGGCCTGGCCCGGGTAGTTGCTGCCCTCGGCGAGCCAGATCTTGAGGTCGCGCGACCCGGTCGCGTTCATGACATCGATGCACTCGAAGTGGTGGTCGATCGCCTTCTGGCGGATCTTCGGGTCGGTGTGCGTGAGGGCGCCGAGCTTGTAGTCGTCGTCCTGGAACGTGTTGCTGTTGATGGTGCCGAGACCGATGCCGAGGTCCTCGGCATAGCGGCGCAGCGCACCGAAGTCGTCCACGTGGTCCCACGGGATGTGCAGGGCCACGCGCGGCGCGAGCCCGGTGAAGCGGTGGACGGCCGCGGCGTCGGCGATCTTCTCCTCGACCGTACGAGGGGTGCCGGGCGAGCCGAAGACCTTGAAGCGCGTCCCGGAGTTGCCGTAGGCCCACGAGGGAACCTCGATCTCCTGCTCCGCGAGCCGCGACGCGATGTCAGCGAAGTTCGTCATGTCAGTTGCTCTCTTCATGCGCACGGGTCCCGTACGCGGTCGTGTCAGCCGTGGTCGTGTCAGCCGCGGTCGGCTGGGCCGTCGTCGTGCCGGCCGCCGCACGGTGGGCGGCCAGCTGGTCCTCGAGGTGGAAGATCTCCTCCAGCTCCAGGAAGCCTTCGTCGGGCGCTCCGTCGAGGTCCTCGAAGAGCTCGCCCATCTCGGCCTGCCACCGCCGGTTCACGTCGGTGGCGGCCATGCGGGCCTGAGCGGCCTCGAGCGACTCGGTCTCGAGGTAGCCGATCAGCAGCCCGTCGGGGCGGAGGAACAGCGAGTAGTTGTGCCAGCCGGCGGCGTACAGGGCCTCGAGCATCTCGGGCCACACCGCGGCGTGGCGGCGCTTGTACTCGTCGATCCGGTCAGGGCGGACCTGGAGCTGGAAGCAGACGCGACGCATCGTTCCTCCGGGTGGGTCTGGGTGTGGTCCCCGGCCGCCCCATGCCGCAGCGGCGGCCGGGGACCACGTTCATCGCCAGGCGGTCAGCCTGGGCGGTCTGTCAACGACGACTCGTTGCTTCTGAGACTCAGAAGTTGAAGTCGTCGATGTTGTCCTTGTTGAACTCGAGCGGCTCGCCGAGGATGACGGTGCCGTTCTCGCCGACGGTGTACTCGCCGAGCTTGCCCGCCTCGAACGTGTCGCCCTCCTCGCCCTTGATGTCGCCGTCGATGAGCGCCTTGGAGGCGAAGGCCGTCAGGTAGCCGAGGTCCTCGGGGCTCCAGAGCGCGAACGAGCCGACGGTGCCGTCCTTGACGTACTCACGCATCTGGTCCGGCGTACCGAGACCGGTCAGCGCGACCTTGCCCTTGTACTGCGAGTCCGACAGGTAGCGGGCCGCAGCGGCGATGCCGACCGTGGTGGGCGAGATGATGCCCTTGAGGTCGGAGTGCTTCTGCAGGAGAGCGGCGGTCTTGTCGAACGACGTCTGGTCGTCGTCGTCGCCGTAGACCGTCTCGACGAGCTCGATGTTCGGGTGGTTCGCCGCGAGGTCCTCCTCCATCAGCTTGATCCACTCGTTCTGGTTCGTCGCGTTCGCCGACGCCGAGAGGATGGCGACCTTGCCCTCGTCGCCGATGGCCTTGGCGATGAGCTCGACCTGCTTGGCGGCGATGCCCTTGGCGTCGGCCTGGCTCACGAAGAGGTCGCGGTACTCCGGGTTGGTGTCGGAGTCGAAGGTGACGACCTTGGTGCCCGCGTCACGAGCCTCCTGCAGCGCGTCGCCGATGGCCTCGGGATCGTTCGCGGAGATGGCGATGGCGCCGACGCCCTGCTGGGTCAGCGTGTTGATGTAGCTGACCTGCGAGTCGGGCGTCGCCTCGGACGGTCCGACCTCCTTGAAGGTGCCGCCGAACTCCTCGACCGCAGCCTCGCCACCGGTGGAGGAGGCGTCGAAGTACGGGTTGCCGAGGTTCTTCGGAAGGAAGGTCACCGACAGGTCGCCGCCGCCGTCACCGGAGCCGCCCTCGTCGTCGCCTCCGCCGCAGGCCGCGAGCACCAGGCTCAGGCCGAGCACCGCAGCGACGGCCGGGACGACCCGTGCGAGGCCGCGTCGCCTCGTGTTTGGTGTGGTCATCGGTCTTCTCTCTCTCGCTCGCCGACCGGTCCGTCCGGGTCGGTCAGGGTGGTGTTGTTGTGGGGTTGTGGGGGTGTGGACTGGGTGGTTCCTGATGGGGCGTCCGGGGCGCCACGCGATCGTCGCTTGCTGCTGACCCAGCCGAGGACGCTGGAGCCCACGACCGAGACGACCAGCAGCAGGCCGGTGACGATGTTGATGACGTCGGCGGTCTGGTCGGCCAGGCGCAGCGCGCTGCCGATCGCCCCGATGAGGAGCACGCCGGCGATCACGCCGGGCAGTGCACCTCGTCCGCCGAAGATCGAGACTCCTCCGAGGAGGACCGCCGCGATGACCTGCAGCTCCATGCCGTTGGCGTTGTCGCCTCGGGCGCTGCCGTAGCGCAGCGTGTAGTAGATGCCGGCCAGCGCGGACACCACGCCGGTGAGCATGAACAGGACGAGCTTGGTCCGCTCGACGCGGATGCCGGAGAAGCGTGCCGCGCCCTCGTTGAGGCCGATGGCGTACACGCCGCGGCCGAACGCGGTGAAGTGGAGGAGGACGATGAAGACGATCGCCAGCACCGCGAACGGGATCATGATCGACGGGATGTCGGACTCGCCGATGCGGCCGCGCGCCCAGTCGGTCCAGCCGTCGGGGAAGTCGGTGATCGCCGTGGTGCCGAGCAGGCCGACCGCGATGCCGCGGTAGAGCGCGAGCGTGCCGATGGTCACCGCCAGCGACGGCAGACCCACCACGGTCACGAGGAACCCGTTGAACGCGCCGCACACGATGCCGACGAGCAGGGCCGCGACCGCCGCGAGGACGATCGGCGTGCCCTTGTCGTAGAGGACGCCGAACGAGACGCTCGCCAGCGCCACCGTGCTCGCGACCGACAGGTCGATCTCACCGGTGATGATCACCAGCGTCATCGGCAGCGCGATGAGCAGGATCGGGGCGACGTCGAGGAGGAGGTACGTGATGGTGATCGGCCGGTCGAAGAACGGCACCGTCGCCGAGGCGTACAGGTAGACGACGACCAGCGCGACCCACACGGCCAGGTCACGGCTGAAGAGGATCCGCTGCCACAGCGGACGCTGGTGGTCGCGGTAGCTCCGTGCGCGCGGCTGCGTGGAGGTGTCGGAGGGGTGGATCAGGCTGGTCATGCGGCGTCCCTCTCTGCCAGCAGCTTCTTGTGCTGTCGGTCCTTGAGGACCTTGTCCAGCACGATCGCGACGATGATGAGCAGGCCGACCACAGCGCGCTGCCAGAAGTCCTGGATGCCGAGGATCGGCAGACCACGGTTGATGGTCATCAGGAGGTAGGCCCCGACCGCAGCCCCGAGGACGGTGCCGCTTCCGCCGAAGATCGCCACGCCGCCGATCACCGCGGCACCGACCGCCTCGAACTCGATGCCGAGGCCGGCGCCGGAGCTGATCGTGCCGTAGCGCGCGACGTACATGACGCCGGCGAGTCCCGCGAGACCGCCCGAGGCCGCGAAGGCGAGGAGCGTGCGCTTCGTCTTCTGCAGGCCGTACAGCGTGGCCGCGTCGGGGTCCGATCCGATCGCGTACATCTCACGGCCGCCGCGGGTGCGCCCCATGAGGTACGCCCCGATGGCGAGGACGACGAACGAGATCCAGGCGAGCGACGGGATCCAGAGGATCGACGACGTGCCGAACGAGAGCAGGCCGCTCGGGATGTCGGAGGCGTTGATCCGGTCCGAGCCCGCCCAGGACATCATCACGCCTCGGTAGACGTAGAGCGTGCCGAGCGTGATGACCAGCGCAGGCACTTTCGCGAACGCGACCAGTGCGCCGTTGATCAGCCCGAGGGCGACGCCGAAAAGGATGCCGAGCAGGAGGACGACCAGGATCGGCAGGCCGGTGTCGACGAACAGCCGACCGGTCGCGTACGCCACCAGGCCCAGGATCGAGCCCACGGACAGGTCGACGTTGCGGGTGATGATGACGATCGCCTGCCCGACGGCGAGGACCACGAGGATCGACGGCGTCAGGAAGAGGTCGCGCCACCCGTCCTTGCTGAACAGGAACGACGGGTTGATCGCCGTGGTCACCGCGAGCACGACCAGGAAGGCGAGGACGATGCCGGTCTCGCGCGCCTGGAGGAGCTTGCGCACGCGCGCGCCCGTGGAGGGCGGCGGCGGGGGCGCCGGGGTGGTGACGGTGGGCGTTGCGGTGCTCATGCGGAAGCCCCCTGGCTGCTGTCTCCGACGGCTACGTTGGTCGCGGCATACATGACGGCCTCGGGTGTCGCGTCGCCGCGAGCGATCTCGGCCGTGATCCGGCCCTCGTGGACGACCACGACGCGGTCTGCCATGCCGAGGACCTCGGGAAGCTCCGACGAGATCATCAGGATGGCCATGCCCTCACCGGCGAGCTCCGAGAGCAGCCGGTGCACCTCGGCCTTGGTGCCGACGTCGATGCCACGGGTGGGCTCGTCGACGATGAGGACGTCCGGGCGGGTGCTCAGCCACTTGGCGAGGACGACCTTCTGCTGGTTGCCGCCGCTGAGGGTGCCGGCGAGCGTGTCGAGGGTGCTCGTCTTCACCTCGAGGCGGGAGGCCCAGTCGCGCGCGGTCGTGTTCTCGGCGCCCGAGGCGAGCAGCCCGGCGCGGCTGAGGCGGCGACGGATCGCCATCGTGATGTTGCGTGTGATGGTGGCGTCGAGGACGAGGCCGTGCTTGCGGCGGTCCTCGGGGACGAGCGCGATGCCGAGGCGGATCGCCGCGGCGGGATCGTTCGGCGGCACCTTCTTGCCACTGACCTTGACCGAGCCCGAGTCGTACGGGTCGACGCCGAAGGCGGCCTGGACGATCTCGCTGCGGCCGGCGCCGACGAGGCCGGCGAGCCCGACGATCTCGCCGCGTCGGACCTGGAGGTCGACGTCGTGGAAGAGACCCGCGCGGGTGAGGCCGGAGATCTCGAGGACGACGTCCCCGATCTCGGCCTCCTGCTTGGGGTACAGGTCGTCGACGTCGCGCCCGACGAGGCGGCGGACGACGTCGTCGACGGTCACGTCCGCGATGCGGTCGGTGGAGACGTACGCTCCGTCGCGCATCACGGTGATGGTGTCGCAGAGGCTGAAGACCTCGTCGAACCGGTGCGAGATGAACACGAGCGCGCGACCCTCGTCGCGCAGCGCGCGGGCGATGGTCATCAGGCGGTCGACCTCGACACCGCTGAGCGCGGCGGTCGGCTCGTCCATGATCAGGACGCGGGCGTCGAGGGAGATCGCCTTCGCGATCTCGATGATCTGCTGGTCGGCGATCGAGAGGCCGTCAGCGGGGCGCTCGGGGTCGATCGGCACGCCGAGCCGCGCGAAGAGCGCCCGCGCCTCGGTGTCCATCGCCTTGCGGTCGATGCGTCCGAGGCGTCCCCGGGGCTGGCGGCCCATGAAGATGTTCTCGGTGACGCTGAGGTCGGGGAAGAGCGTGGGCTCCTGGTAGATCACGGCGATGCCGGCGTCCTTGGCCTCCGCGGTGGTGCGGAAGTCGACCGGTTCGCCGAAGAGGGCGTACGTGCCCCCGTCAGGGCGGTACAGTCCGGCGATGATCTTGACCATCGTGGACTTGCCGGCGCCGTTCTCGCCGACGAGAGCGTGGATCGACCCCGTCGTCACGGTCAGGCTGCCCGAGCTGAGGGCTACCACCTGTCCGAAGGTCTTCGACACGTCACGCAGCTCGAGCGCGACCGTCCCGGGGGCGGCTGTGGCCATCGACTTGTTCACCGACTTCCGTTCGCACGGCGCAGAGGGGTTCCGCGTTTGAATCGTTTCAATTAACCTGGCGTTCACAACGTATATGACCTGCGACACACGGTCAAGAGAGACTTTGAAACGATTCAGTGGCAAACTTCTGCCACCCGTACGAGGAGTTCCCGTGGTCGAGCCCGCACACCCCACCCATCCCGCGACGAGTCTTCGCGACGTCGCGGCCCTTGCCGGCGTGTCCGTCGGGACGGTCTCGAACGTGCTCAACCACCCGACGAAGGTCTCGGCGCGCACGGCCGAGCGCGTGTTCGCGGCCATCGAAGAGCTCGGTTTCGTCCGCAACGAGGCAGCGCGTCAGCTCCGCCAAGGCAGGAGCCGATCGGTGGGACTGATCGTCCTCGACATCCGCAACCCGTTCTTCACCGACGTCGCCCAGGGCGTCGAGGACGAGGTCACGGCGCGCCTGCGCAGCGTGCTCCTCGCCAACTGCGCGGAGGACGCCGCCCGCGAGTCCGCCTACCTCGACCTCTTCGAGGAGCAGCGCGTCGACGGCGTCCTCATCTCCCCCGTCGGCGACGTGCTCGACCGTCTCGACCGGCTCCGTTCCCGCGGCATGGCGGTGGTGCTCGTCGACCGGCTCGCCTCGACCGAGTCGTACAGCTCGGTCTCCGTCGACGACGTCCTCGGAGGCCGGCTCGCCGTCACGCACCTGCTCGAGACCGGTCGTCGACGCATCCTCTTCGTCGGTGCGTCCCTCGAGATCGAGCAGGTCCGAGACCGCCTCGAGGGTGCGCGGCAGGCGGTCGCGGAGGTCCCGGGGGCCACCCTCGAGCACCGCGAGATCGCCGGCATGCACCTCGAGCCCGCTCTTGCGGAAGGTCAGCGGATCGTCGCGCTCCCTCCGGCCGAGCGGCCGGACGCCGTGTTCGCGGCCAACGACCTGATCGCCATCGGCATGCTCCAGGCGTTCACGCTCGGCGGCGTGCGCCCTCCGCAGGACGTCGCGCTGATCGGCTACGACGACATCGAGTACGCCGCCGCCGCGGCGATCCCGCTGTCCTCGATCCGGCAGCCGTCGCGCGAGATGGGCCGACGCGCGGCGGAGATGCTCCTCGCCGAGATCGAGGCCGGCAGCAACGGCGAGCGGCAGCACATCGTGTTCGAGCCGGAGCTCGTGGCGCGCGCCTCGACCCTGGGCTGACGCCCCGTCCGCGATTTGTGCACTACGTCAAGGAACTCGGCGCCGGATTCCTTGACGTAGTGCACAAATCGGGGACGAGAGGTCAGGCCGGTGCGTCGTACGGGATGCGGACCGTGAACCGCGTGTCACCCGGCTCGGACTCCACCTGCAGGTCGCCGTGGTGCTTCTTGACCACGATCCGCCACGAGATGTCGAGACCCAGGCCGGTGCCCTCCCCGACCGCCTTCGTGGTGAAGAACGGCTCGAAGATCCGCTGCCTGATCTCGGGCGCGATGCCCGGACCGGTGTCGGCCACCACGACCTCGCACCAGTCCTCGACCCGCCGCGTCGTGAGCGTGAGGGTGCCGCTGCCGCCCATCGCCTGGACCGCGTTGACGATCAGGTTGGTCCACACCTGGTTCATCTCCGCGGCGTACATGGGCACCCCGGCGATGCTGCGGTCGTACTGCTTGACGACGGTGATGCCGGAGAGCTTCTTCTGCAGCATCAGCAGCGTCGCGTCGAGCAGCTCGTGGACGTCGGCCCGGACGAACGGCGCACGGTCGAGCTGCGAGTACTGCTTGGCAGCGTCCACCAGCGTCGAGACCCGCGTCGTCGCGTCCTCGATCTCGGCCATCAGCTCCTCGGTCTCGAGCGTGTACGAGAGCCAGTGCAGCGCGCCGACGAGCACGCCGTCGTCGACCCGCTCGGCGACGCTCTCGAGCCACTCCTCGTCAAGACCGCTCTGCACGAGGACCGGCGCCACGTCCCACGCGTCGGTGAGGCCGTGGTCGTCGAGCCAGTCCGCGACGCGATCCTCGCGGTCGGCGGCGTCGAGCGCCCCTCCCTGGTCCCGCTGGAGCGCCTTCGCGCGATGCTCCAGCGCTTCGTCCTGCAGCCGCATCAGCGCGGCGATCGTCTCGCGGTCGTACGGTCCTTCGGCGATCAGCGCGAGCTTGTGGCGCATCGCCGAGACCCGCTCGCGCAGCGTCGACGTGGCCCGCACGGCCGCCGAGGCCGGGTTGTTGAGCTCGTGCGTGAGGCCGGCCGAAAGCTGGCCGAGCGCCTGGAGCCGCTCGCGCTGGCCGATCGCGGCCTGGGTGTTCACCTGCCCGAAGAACAGCCCCTCGAGCAGGTGGACCGCCATCGGGAACCAGTCGTGCATCAGCGTCGAGAAGTCGGCGGCGTCGAGCACGAAGAAGCGCGACGGCGCCAGCACCCGGGTCGACCCGCCGTACAGCTGCGGCACCCGATCACCGAGGTACGCCGCCCACGCCCCGGTGTAGACGCCCGGCTGCGTGGTGCGGGTGGTCTCGACGTCGTCGCCGCCGACGGTGCGGTAGAGCGCGAGAGAACCCTCGAGCAGCACGTAGAAGCACGTCGCCGGCTCCCCCTCGCGGACGAGCCACCCCGGCTCGACGTGCTCGACGTGCCCGTGCTCGCACAACCACACCAGCTGGCTGTCGTCGAGGTGCTCGAAGAGGAACATCGTGCGCAGCTCGCCGATGTCGCACGGAAGGCGGTCCGCCGCGCTCACAGCTGCTCCAGGTATCGGTGCACCAGCATCACTGCCATCGCTCCTTCTCCTACGGCGGAGGCGACGCGCTTCGCCGACTCCGAGCGGACGTCGCCCGCGACGAAGACGCCGGGCACGCTGCTCTCGAGGTGGTACGGCATGCGGTCCAGCGTCCACCCGGGCGGGTGGGCCCCGTCCTCGACGAGGTCGGGTCCGGTGGGGACGAACCCGTGAGCGTCGCGCACGACGATGCCGTCGAGCCAGTCCGTACGAGGCACCGCTCCGATGAAGACGAACGCCCACCCGCAAGGCACGGTCGCCGTCTCGCCGGTGCTGGTGTCCTGAAGCACGAGGCCTTCGAGGTGCCCGTCGCCGCAACCCTCGACGACCACGGTCGACGTCCTCACCTCGATCCTCGGGTGCGCCTCGACCTGCTCGACGAGGTATGCCGACATCGACTGGGTCAGCGACGACCCGCGGACCAGGATCGTGACGCGGCGGGCCTCGCGGGCGAGGGCGAGCGCGGCCTGGCCGGCGGAGTTGGCGCCGCCGACGACGTACACGTCCTGGTCGGCGCAGGCAGCGACGTTGGTGAGCGCCGACCCGTAGTAGAGCCCGCGCCCGCTCATGTCGTCGAGCAGCGGGCCTTCAAGCCGCCGGTACGAGACACCGCCGGCGAGGATGACCGTCTGGGCGTCGAGGGTGCTGCCGTCGGCGAAGCGGATGCTGCGGGCGGAGCCGTTGACCTCGAGGCCGACGGCGTCACGCGTGGTGACGATCTCGGCGCCGAACTTGAGGGCCTGACGGCGTGCACGGTCAGCGAGCTGCGCACCCGACACTCCGTCGGGGAACCCGAGGTAGTTCTCGATCCGCGAGCTCTGACCGGCCTGCCCTCCCGTGGCGGTGCGCTCGACGAGCACTGTCCGGAGGCCTTCGGAGGCGCCGTACAGGGCCGCGCTGAGACCGGCCGGTCCTCCGCCGACGACGACGAGGTCGTAGAAGTCCTCGCTCGGACGTGTCACCAGCCCGACCTGCTCGGCGAGCGCGGCGTCGCTGGGTGCCACGAGCACGTCTCCCGTCGGTGTCACCACGACGGGCAGCTCCGGGTTCTCGAGCTTCGCTGCCGCGATGAGGGATCGCCCTTCGGAGGACTCGGTCGAGAACCACCGGTACGGCACCTGGTTGCGGGCGAGGAACTCGCGCACCTCCGACGAGCGGGCGGACCACCGGTGGCCGACGAGCTTCGTCTCGGCGACGGGGCGGCGCTCGCTGCGGGTCCACGCGTCGAGCTGGTCGTCGATCACCGGGTAGAGCTTCTCGTCGGGAGGGTCCCACGGCTTCAGCAGGTAGTAGTCGAGGTCGACGAGGTTGATGGCGTCGATCGCGGCGTCGGTGTCGGCGTACGCGGTGACGAGAACCCGCCGCGCCCTCGGGAAGAGGTCCATCGCCTGCTCGAGGAACTCGATGCCGGTCATCCGCGGCATGCGGTGGTCGGCGAGGAGGACGGCCACCTCCTCTCCGCGCAGCTTGAGCTCACGGAGCGCGTCGAGGGCGTCCCCGCCGGACTCGGCACGGACGATCCGGTAGGAGGAGCCGTACCGGCGTCGCAGGTCGCGCGCGATCGAGCGCGACACCGCGGGGTCGTCGTCGACGGTCAGCAGCGCGATGCGCTGGTCGGACCGGCCGGACTGGGAGGTCTCGCTCATGCACGCCCTTCGATGAATGCCGGCCTCCATCCTCTCCCCGTGGTGGTGACAGGGCCAAACCGGATTCGCGGCGACGCTGGGACCGTCAGCGCGTGTCGTCGTCCTCGTCGGTCGTCGCCCTGAGCTCGAGGCTGATCTGGTCGGCGTCGAGCATCCTCAGTGCGTCCGAGAGAGCGGCGGAGCTGTAGGTCCCGAGCGATCGGGCCCGCAGGAGTGCCTTGCGCTCCGCCTCGATGGTGCGCAGCCGCAGCTCCACCATGTGCGCCCGGGTCGGGGCGGGCTCGGACGCCTCCTCCTCCTCGCGATCGATCTCGCGCCTCATGCGCTCGGCGGCCCCGCGCAACGTCTCGGCGTCGTACTCCGTCCCGTCGGACGCCCGCAGGTCCGGAGTCTCGAGGAAGTCGGCCGCAGCGTGGGCCAGCTCGTTGCTCAGCGCGGCGGCCTCGGCGGTCTCTCCCTCGTCGCCGCGGTTCGCGAGGCCGAGGGCGCGGACGACCCACGGGAGGGTGCCGCCCTGGAGCAGCAGGGTCCCTGCGGCCACGACGAACGCGACGAGGATCAGGAACGACCGCTCCGGGGTGTCCTGCGGCAGCGACTGTGCGGCAGCGAGCGTGACGACACCGCGCATCCCCGCCCAGACGAGCACGACGCCTTCGCGCCAGCCGAGCGGCACACCGGTGATGTAGTCCACGTCGGCGAGCGCACGCCCGATGCGCTTCCGGAAGACCCGTTCACGGGCTTCGTCGCGACGCTTCTTCCCGTCGGGCTCGTCCGTCCTCCCCCGAAGTCGGCCCGCATCGTCGCCCGGCGGCCGGAGCTCGCCGCGGTCGAAACGGTCCTGCATGTCCTGGACGCGCTCGCGGAACTGTGGGGCCTTGCGCCGACGGTTGCGCGCCGAGATCAGGATCGGCAGCACGTACGCCGCGCGGATCGCCAGGATGATCGCCCCCGCGGCGACACCCACGAGGACTGCGCTGACCGTGCTCTCGTGCGCCTCGCGCACATCCTCCAGCACTCCGTACAGCTCGAGGCCCATGAGCAGGAAGACGCCGCCCTCGAGGAGCAACTCGATGGTCCGCCAGTTCGACGCCTCGTACATGCGGTCCTGCGGTCGCAGGTACTTGGGCGACCCCTGCCCGGTGACGAGCCCGGCTGCGACGGCCGCGACGAGACCCGACGCGCCGACGTGCTCGGCGGGCACGTACGCGACGAACGGGACCACGAACGAGATCGCGGTGCTGAGCGGCGCCTCGGTGATCCGCGCCCGGACCACGAGGTTGAGCCGGCCGACCACGAGGCCGACCACCACGGCCGCGAGGACCGCCCACACGAAGTCCGCCGCGACTCCCCACAGGGACACCGATGCGGCGGTGGCCGCGATGGCGGAGCGCAGGAGCACGAGTGCGGACGCGTCGTTGAGGAGGCTCTCCCCCTCGAGCACCGTGACCACTCTCGGCGACACGCCGAGCTTGCGGACGATCGAGGTGGCGACCGCGTCGGTGGGGCTGACGATGGCGCCGAGCGCGATGCCGGTCGACAGCTCGATGCCTGGGATCACGGCGCGGAAGAACAGTCCGAGCACGAGGGCGCTGATGATCACGAGCAGGATCGACAGACCCGAGATCGTCGTGAAGTCGCGGCGGAAGTCCATCGCCGGCATCGACACCGCCGTCGAGTAGAGCAGCGGTGGAAGCACGCCTGCGAGCAGGATCTCCGGCTCGACCTCGATCGCGGACACCGCCGGCAGCAGGCTGACCGCGACCCCGACCAGGACGAGCAGCAACGGGGAGGCGACACCGACGCGGGGCGCGAGCACCGACACGGCGACGATGCACACGATCCCCGCGATCCCGACCAGCAGGTAGTCCATCGCCGTTGCCTCTTCTCCGTCGAGCTGCCTCCGCCGAGCTGCCTCCGCCGACCCTGCACCATGCTGCCGCTCCGGCGGCGGCCACGCAGTGTTCACCCCCCGTTCGCGCCGGGGTCGGGGCGACGACGCGTCAGATTCCTAGCGTCTCGAGAGATCGTGCACTCTCGACATCAGGAGTCTCCGTGCCCCCCTTGCTGCCGTTCTTCACCACCAGCTCGTCCGGCTCGCCGTGCGCGTCCGGCCGGTCCGCGCTCACCTGCCGCATGCGGTGCGGCGACGCGTGCTCGCACGACGAGCCGAACACGTCCGACAACGAGTACTTCGGCGACGTCGCCTCCACCCTGTCGCGTCGCGGGCTCCTCCGCACCGGCGCGGTCGTCTCCGTCGCCGGCATCGCCGCCGGCGCCTCTCTCGGTACGGCGGGTGCTGCCGCGGCAGCACCCGCGACCACCGCCGCCGGCCTCGGGTCCCGCCGCCCCGGGCGCGGCGAGGGCGACGGCCGTGGACTGGACTTCGTCCCCGTCGAGCCGAACACCCTCGATGCGCTGACGGCGCCGCCCGGATACGCGCAGGCCGTCGTGATGGCGTGGGGCGACCCGCTGTTCAAGGGTGTGCCGGCGTTCGACGTCGACAAGCAGACGCCCGCGGCGCAGCGCAAGCAGTTCGGCTTCAACAACGACTTCCTCGGCCTGCTCCCGCTCGGGCGCGGCCAGCACCTCATGGTCGTGAACCACGAGTACACGACCGAGCAGATGATGCACCGCGGGTACGACGCCGCGAACCCGACGCGCGACCAGGTCGAGATCGGCTGGGCCGCGCACGGGCTGAGCGTGGTCGTCGTCGAGGAGGAGCGGGGCACCGGCAACCTGCGCCCCGTCGTCGGCCACCGGCTCAACCGCCGTCTCCACACGCAGAGCGAGTTCGAGCTGACCGGCCCGGTCGCAGGCCACGCGCTGGTCCGCACCAAGGCCGACCCGCGCGGGCGTACGGCGCTGGGGACCCTCAACAACTGCGGTGGCGGCCTGACCCCGTGGGGGACGTGGCTGACGGCCGAGGAGAACTTCAACCAGTACTTCGCCAACGGCTCCACCGTCACCGACCCGACGACGCTCGCGCGACTCAAGCGGTACGGCGCCGCCAACGCCACCACCGAGCGCAAGTGGGAGCGCTTCGACGACCGCTTCGACCTCGCCAAGGAGCCGAACGAGATCAACCGGTTCGGCTGGATCGTCGAGGTAGACCCGTACGACCCGACGGCCGCTCCCAAGAAGCGCACCGCGCTGGGCCGCTTCAAGCACGAGGCGGCGGAGCCGTTCATCACCGACGACGGCCGGGTCGCGATGTACATGGGCGACGACGAGCGTTTCGACTACCTCTACAAGTTCGTCTCCGACGGCAAGGTGGCGCGCGGCAACGACGCGAACGCCCGCCGACGCAACCGTGACCTGCTCGACCACGGCACGCTGTTCGTCGCCCGGTTCCTCGGCAACTCGTCGCAGGCGGAGATCGACGGGACGGGTGCCCTGCCGAGCGACGGCGCGTTCGACGGCGCCGGCGTCTGGGTGCCGTTGGTGAACGGCACGACCTCGTACGTGAAGGGCATGACCGCCGAGGAGGTGCTGCTCTTCACGCGGCAGGCAGCCGACGTCGTCGGGGCGACCAAGATGGACCGCCCGGAGGACGTCCAGCCGCACCCGCGGACGGGCAAGGTGTACGTCGCACTGACCAACAACGCGAACCGCGGCGCCGCAGGGCAGGCGGTCGCCGACGAGGCGAACCCGCGCAGCGCGAACAAGCATGGCCACGTCCTCGAGCTCAGCGAGCTCGGCGACGACGCCGCGGCGAACGCGTTCACGTGGAACCTGCTGCTGGTGTGCGGTGACCCGAAAGATCCCAACACCTACTGGGGCGGCTTCGATCCCCGACGGGTGTCGCCGATCTCCTGCCCGGACAACCTGGCCTTCGACCCCGACGGCAACCTGTGGATCTCGACCGACGGCAACGCGCTCGGCTCGAACGACGGGCTCTTCGCCGTGCCGCTCGAGGGCTCCAAGCGCGGCCAGGTGAAGCAGTTCCTCACTGTGCCTGCCGGCGCGGAGACGTGCGGGCCGTGGATCGACGAGGACCGGGTGATGGTGTGCGTCCAGCACCCGGGCGAGAAGAACGGCGCGACCGTCGAGAACCCGGCGTCGCAGTGGCCCGACGGCCCGGGTTCGATCCCGCGCCCGGGTGTCGTGGCGGTCTGGCCAAAGCGCCGCTGACCGGCGCGCCGACCCCGACACCCTTCCGAGGACGCCTGTCCGGTGCCACCCCACCGGGCAGGCGTCGTCGTGCGCGAGGTCAGGCGACTCCGACGAGCCCGACGCTGAGAGCGAACCCAGCGACGACGGGGAACGCCGAGAGCGGGCCGAGGGTCCGGACCGCCGTCGGGACGAGGTGCGAGGTGATCCCGGCCAGCACCACGCCGCCGGCGAAGGCGAGGACGGTCGCCGCGAGGTTCGGTCCCCCTGAGGAGATCAGCAGGTGGCTGCCGGCCGCGATCGCACCGCCGTACGCCGCGAGCGCGACCCAGGTCTGCATCACCTGGGCTCCGCTGCGGCCGTGGTCGACGAGCAACGCCGTCGCCACCACGGCCTCGGGCACGCCGCACAGGAAGACGGCGACGACCACGGCGCCGCTCACCCCGTGGTGGAGATGGAACGCGCCGACGATCACGACGACCTCGGCGGCGACCGACAGCAGCAGCGTCGCGAAGCGGTGGTGGATGACCGGCGGCTCCTCACGGACGGCGCCCCAGGCACGTCGAAGCCCTCCCGGCCCGACCATCACGGCGGTCGTGGCGGCGGCGCCGCCGAGCAGCCCGAGCGCGACGACCGCGTGGCGCCCGGCCTGCGCACCGGCCTCGTCGATGAGCTCGTACGCGACCGCGCTGAGCAGAGCGCCCGCTCCGAACCCGGCGCCGATGGCGACCCAGACCGCGCGCGGTGGCCTCCAGAGAGCGACGGCACCGCCGACGACGAACGACGACGCAGCGACGACACCCCACACCACGGCTGTGAGCATGCAGAGACGGTCCCACAGGACCTACGTCCGTGCGTACCGGGGACCCCCTACCAAAGGTGGAGCCGCCGATGGACGGACGGCCGATGTGGAGGCCGACTCCGGTGGCGAGGCTGGGAGCATGACGATCGCACTCGCTGGCTTTCTGCTCGCCATGGCCCTGGTCGACAGCACCAGCATCGGGACGCTCGTCATCCCGGTCTGGCTGATCCTCGCGACCCGACGCGAACACCTCGGGAGGGTCGTCGTCTATCTGGTCACGATCGCGCTCTTCTACTTCGTGCTGGGTCTCGCGCTTGCGGCCGGAGCCAGTGCCCTGATGCCCGTGCTGGGGGACTTCTTCACGTCGACCCCCGGTTACGCCGTGATCACCGCTGTCGGAGTCGGGCTGTTCTGGCTGAGCTACCGCATCGACCCGAAGGCGAAGGCGAAGCGCGGTCAGGATCCGGCGGAGTCGTCTCGGCGCTGGCACGCGCGCATCACGGGTGCTCTGGGCACACCGGGCGGGTTGATCGGGCTCGCCCTCGTCGCGGGCGTCATCGAGGCGGCCAGCATGCTTCCGTACCTCGCGGCGATCGGCGCCATGTCCGCGGCAGACCTCGGGGTGGCGACCACCGTGGCGACGTTGGCCGCGTACTGCGTCGTCATGATCCTGCCGGCCCTGACGATCCTCACGCTCCGGATCGTCGCGGCACGCTGGGTCGACCGCCCGCTCGCACGCCTGGGCGCGTGGGCTGAGCGGAGCGCGGGCTCAGCGACGGCCTGGACTGTCGGCATCGTGGGAGTGCTCCTGGCGCTCAACGGCATCGGCGGCCTGGTCTGAGTCAGCCAGCCGCTTGTGACCGGCCTCACGCTTCCTTCTGCTAGCGGACGCTTGCAATTGCAAGCATCAGGACGAAGACTGAAGGTGCCTTCGCCACCCGGCGGGGGTCCGTCAGACCGAGGGGACCAGCATGGCCATCAAGGAACAGATCACGAGCCCGACCCCGCTCTTCGCGGTCGTCGGTGCAGGCGACGCCGTCGTCGCCAAGGTACGCGCCACCATCCCGTCCGCCAACGAGGTCGAAGGCTTCGTCGGTGACGTCAAGGGGCTCCCCGAGCAGCTCAAGACCGTCCCGGAGCAGCTGAAGGTGCTGCCGGAGAAGGCCCAGGCAGCAGCGCTCGAGGCCCTCAAGGGACTGGAGTCCACCTACAGCGATCTCGTCGTCCGCGGCGAGTCGCTCGTCGGCCGCATCCGCGCGCAGCGCGCCACGGTCGACCTCGAGGAGTCCGCCAAGGCCACCGAGACCAAGGTGAAGGCGGCCACCACCACGGCCAAGAAGTCGGCCAAGTCGACGAAGTCCGCCGCCAAGGGCGCCACGACCTCGGCCCGCAAGACCGCCACCGCCGCGAAGAAGGCCACCACGGCCGCCGCGGACAAGGTCGGCAACTGACCCGACGGGCGCGAGACCGACCCTCCAACGGTCTCGCGCCCGTCGGTCCTTCTCCGGGCAGCATCCGCTTCTGGACAGCCGCGTCTTCTGGATAGCCTCGGTCCGTGGAGAACCCCGAGCACCCGGCGCCTCAGATGCGCGTGTCCGACGCCGACCGTGAGCAGGTCGCGGAGATCCTGCGCAGGGCTGCAGGCGACGGCCGCATCGACACCGACGAGCTCGACGAGCGGCTCGGCGCGGCGTACGCCGCCAAGACCGTCGCCGACCTCGTCCCCCTGACCGCGGACCTCCCCATCGCGCAGCCGTACGCCCAGCCGTACGCTCCGCCCGTCCCGGCGCGTCACGGCAACGTGGTGGTGCCCGGCGGCAGCCCGACGAGCGAGCGCGGCATCGCCGTCCTCAGCGGGTTCGAACGCCGCGGCGACTGGCTCGTCCCGCAGCAGCTCACCGTCGTCGCGGTGATGGGCGGCGCGCACCTCGACACCCGACGTGCTCGGTTCAGCGCACCCGAGGTGGTCATCACCGTGCACGCGGTCATGGGTGGCGCCGAGATCGTCGTCGGGCCCACGACCCGCGTGCTCATGGAGGGCACGGGCATCATGGGCGGCTTCAGCGGCCCGCACGACGACAGCCAGGTCACCCCGGACTCTCCCACGCTGCGCATCCGCGGAGTCGCGTTCTGGGGTGGCGTGAGCGTGACCCGTCGCGACCTCGACGCATGAGCGTCGCGGAATTCGCTTGACCGGGTGTGCAACCCTTGCAGGGCGATGAAGATCTGACTCCGAACCTGCCCGCGCCCGAGGCGATCCGCCCGGCGGGCTCCTGCGAACCCCACGAGGTTCTTCGGTGTCCCAGCCTTTCCCGACTCAGTCTCACACCCCGCGTACGCCGGCCGTTCCCGCCGACGCGATCACCCGCTCCCTCGTCGCCCGAGGCATCTCGGTCGCGTACGGCATGCGTCCCGTCCTCGACGACCTCGACGTCACCGCCTCCCCCGGCGAACGCCTCGGAGTCGTCGGCGAGAACGGCGTCGGCAAGTCGACCCTCCTCCGTGTTCTCGCCGGATCCCAGGCGCCCGACCACGGCACGGTGACACGGCCCGCGCACATCAGCTATCTCGGTCAGGTCCCCGACCTGCCGCACGACGGCAGCGTCCGAGACGCGATCGACGGCGCCCTGGCCGACTTCCGCCTGCTCGAGCAGCGGATGCGTCAGCTCGAGGCGGCGATGGCCGACGGCGACCACGAAGCGCTGGAGGCGTACGGCGATGTGCTCGAGGAGTACGAGCGGCGCGACGGCTGGTCGGCGGACGCGCGTGCGGCCCGCTCGATCGCCGGACTCGGCCTGGCAGATCTCGCCGAGGACCGTGCTCTCGCCACGTTGTCCGGCGGGCAGCGGTCGAGGCTGGCGCTGGCCCTCGCGCTGGTGATGGCCGCCGACCTCATGCTGCTCGACGAGCCGACCAACCACCTCGACGACGCTGCTGTCGACTTCCTCGAGCGTGCCTTGAAGGAGCAGCACGGCGCGGTCGTCGTGGTCTCCCACGACCGCGCGTTCCTCGACGCCGCGTGCACCGCCGTCCTCGACCTCGACCCGACGCTGCACCTCGCTCCGGACGGCACGCCGTCGACCGGTCCGGCACGCTACACCGGCGACTACACCGCCTACCTCGACGCCAAGGCCGCGGCCCGCGTCCGCTGGGCTCAGGCGCGCGACGCGTGGGACGTGGCGTACGACGAGGCGAAGGCCGTCCTGACCGGTGGGAGCCGCCAGATCGGACACGGCTACCGGGCGCCGCGCGACAACGACAAGTTCATCGGGCACTTCCTCGGTGAGCGGAAGGACGCGGCGGTGTCCCGGCGGGTGCGTGACGCCGAGAACCGCCTCGCCCGCCTGGAGAAGAACGTCGTGCCGCCGCCTCCGGAGCAGCGCGCGTTCGCTGGGCTCGCCACCGGTGCGTCGGCGGACGGCGTGCTGGTCTCGGTGCGCGACGTCGAGGTGCGCGGACGGCTGCGGCTCGAGGCACTCGACGTCACCGCCGACACCCGCCTGCTCGTCGTCGGACCCAACGGCGCCGGCAAGTCCACCCTGCTCGGCGTCCTCGCCGGCGCGATCGAGCCGGACACCGGCGACGTACGCCGCCAGCGCAGGCTGCGGATCGGCTACCTGCCCCAGGAGGACCGGTACGCCGATCCGGCCGCGAGCGCGCTGGCGGTGTACGCGGCCGGCCACGATGACCCGCCCGAGGAGCAGCGGGACGCGCTGCGGCGTACGGGCCTGTTGCACCCGCGTGACCTCGACAAGCCGGTCGGCGACCTCTCCGTCGGGCAGCAGCGCCGGCTCACGCTCGCCCGCGTCGTCAGCGGCCACCCCCAGTTGCTGCTGCTCGACGAGCCGACCAACCACCTGTCGGTCGCGCTCGTGGAGGAGCTGCAGGATGCACTCGCCGTCTCGCGGGTCCCCGTCGTGCTCGTCACCCACGACCGGTGGTGGCGACGCCAGTGGGACGGGGCGACGCTGGCGCTCAGCGCGGCGCGCTGACGCGCTGGCGGGCGAGGGCGACGAGCTCGCGCGGCTCGTCGACCCAGAGGCTGACGGAGTCGACCGACCGCTCGCCTTCCCGCGTCGGCACCGTCATCGGGTCGCGGAGCGTGAGGGTGACGTTGACGCGGCCCGACACCGGGACCGCGGCATCGGTGCCGGTGCCCGACTCGTCGATCTGGATCGTACGGATCGTCGACGGGAGGTCGCGGTCGATCTTCGCGGCGGCCGTGACCGCCGACCACGGCACGAAGACGGCGAACGACGGACCGCTGCGGACGCGGATGCCCTGGTCGGTCACGAGGTGCGGGTAGACGTGCATGCTGGCCAGGAGGCCCACCATCCAGGCGAGTCCCCACACTCCGAGGACGAGCAGCGCCAGGCGGAGGCCCTCCCACGGCAGCAGCACGTGGACGAGCGGGATCTCCGCGGCCGAGGCGAAGATCCACAGGCAGATGACCGGCGACACCAGGCGGGCGTAGCCGTACGGCGTCGCGCCGTCACCATGGTCGGGCCGGCGGGCGACCCAGCGCGCGAGGCTGACGTAGAGAGAGACCTCGAACCGGACCAGCCACCATGCTGAGCGGACGAGTCGTCTCGGTCGCAGGTCAATCATGGCTGGCCTCCTCGATCAGACGGTGCAGGCGGGCGACGACGTGGTCGAGGCCGGTGACGAGGCTCTCGAGGTCGCGCTGCGCAACGTCGCCGAAGAGCTGCTCCGCGAGCGTCACGTGGCCGTCCTGCAGAGCGGCGTACGTCGTCGCGCCCTGGGCGGTCAACGACACGAGGAATGCCCGGCGGTCGTCCGGGTGGGGCTGCCGCTCGACGAATCCGGCCTCCACCAGCGCATCCACGAGCCCGGTCACGTTGCGCGGGCTCACGTCGAGAGCGTCGGCGAGGACGCGCTGCGTCACCGGACCGCGGCGGCCTACCTCCCACAGCAGGTGGGTTCGCGCCGGAGTCAGACCCATGTCTCCGAGCGCGGCGGACATGTCGTCCCCCAGCAGCGTGGTGACCTCGAGGAGCCGGTCGAGCGCGGTGATCGAGAGCGGCGAGTGAGGCATACCGTGATGGTACTTCACTATGTATCCACATCACAATTTCACCGTTGTGGCCGTTAGCCTCAGGCCGTGACCTCCGCCCCGCAGCACGACCGGCCTGGTTCGTACGACCGGGAGGTGTCCGAGATCCCGAACCCGTCAACGGTGGCCGTCCCGGCGATCGTGGAGCGGCTGGCTGACGGCGCTGGGATCACGCCGGTGTGGCGCAACGAGCTCGGTGGGGTGACGTTCCGGCTGGGCACCGAGCGCTTCGTCAAGTGGATGCCGCACGGCAGCGAGGAGATCGACCTTGTGGCCGAGGCCGCGAGGATGCGGTGGGCGAGCCACTGGATCCGTGTCCCGGACGTGCTCGGGCTGGGGTCCGACCAGGAGGCGACCTGGTTGATCACGGCGGCCCTTCCCGGTCTCTCGGCCGTCTCCCCCACGTGGATCGACGCGCCCGAGATCGCGGCGCGCGCGATCGGCGCCGGGCTGCGCCACCTGCACGAGGCGTTGCCCGTCGCGGAGTGCCCGTACGACTGGGGCGTCGCAGCGAGGCTGGCACGGACACCGAACGCGTACCCGGACGAGCTCCGCACTCCGCCGCCCGTCGACCGCCTCGTCGTCTGCCACGGAGACGCGTGCGCACCGAACACCCTCCTCGACGAGCACGGCCAGTTCGTCGCGCACGTCGACCTGGGCTCGCTCGGCACCGCCGACCGGTGGGCCGACCTCGCCGTCGCCGCCTGGAGCATGGACTGGAACTTTGGTCCGGGGTACGACGACCTGGTCTACGCGGCGTACGGGGTGGAGCCGGACGCGGAGCGGATCGCGTACTACCGGCTGCTGTGGGACCACGCCTAACACCGACCCCGCGAGGCAGGCGACGCGAGGCAGGCATGCCCGAACCTGCTTGGCGGCAGCGCCTACGCGGCGACGGTCACGATCTCGGCGTCGGTCTCGAGCCCAGGCCCATGTCGCGCGTGAGCGCCGGCGGCCAGGATGCGGCGGAGGATGCGGAGGCGTTCGTTGGCGAGCTGGCGGCTTGTTCTTCGTTCATCGGGCAACGGGGATCCGCCGGAGAGAGTGAAGGTGGCGACGCCGTCTCCGTTGCGGTGCGCGTGGAGCTTGCCTGCGTGCAGCAGATGGTGGCAGCGGGGGCAGAGCCCGACCAGCGCGTCGAGGTCGGTGAGCCCGATGTCGCGGGCCCACCAGTCGAGGTGGTGCATCTCGAGGGTGGTGTTGTTGCAGCCGGGGTTCGCGCAGTGTCCGCCCTGACGGTGCAGGATTGCGCGCCGCTGCTCGCGGTTGGCGAGCCGCTCGGTGCGGCCGACGTTGAGAACCGCCGCCTGACCCAGATCACCGCTCGTGAACCCGGCGGTCAGGATGCCGGTGACGTCGGAGTCGCACAGGAGCGAGCCCAGCAGCCGGTCGCCGATGACGCCCCAACCGGCGAGGCGGGCCGGTTCCGCCCCAGGCGAACCCTGCAGCCGCTCGAGATCGACGGTGACATGGAGCTGGGGCCGAATGCCTCTGCGCGTCGGTAGGCCGTGGTCGAGGACGGCGTCGAGCAAGGCGTCGAGGCCCGCCAACCGGCGCTCCGACGGCGCACGACGGTCGTCACGGTCAGCGGGAGCGCCGAGGGAGTCGAGCACCGAGCGCAGCTTGGCGCCAGTGAGGATGTCGAGGAAGCCGCTCACCGCGAATCCGTCGCCGACCTTGCTCACCTGGAGGTCGCGCTTGTCCATGCCCGCAATGTAGGACTCTTCGAGGATCTCGGGATGGATGGCCCCGATCCACTCGCGAATCTCCGCCCGCAATGCCGGCGCCTCGTGGGTCCTGGCCACCCCGAGCAGGTAGTCCTCCCCCAGGCCGATGATCTCCTCGCCGCCCTGCTTCAGGCCCGCTGAGAACTCGTACACGTGGGCGAGGCGGATGGCGCCCTCGTGGAGCGCGTGCGCCACGGCGGGGAGTGTCCGCAGCGTGCGCGCCGCGGTCGTCAGCCTCCCCGCCTCCTTGGCAGACAGGCGAAGGTTGCGACGTGCCCAGGCCCGCAGCGTCGGCGCGCCGTCGTCGGCCGGTCCACCGGTCTGCTCGAACGACTCCAAGGCCCGCGCCTTCATCCCGTCGAGCAGGTCCTGCGCCTCCTGGATGCCCCGCAGCAGGCTGGCCTTCTCCGCGTTCGTCGCGAGATCGATCGGCACATCGACCACGGACTGAACCACCCGGCTCAGCTCCTGTGTGAGTTCTCGATCGAACATAGGTACAGTATATACGAACACACGTTCGATTCAAGCCCCTCAGCCCGGAGTATGACGGGATCGCGGGGACACCGTCCCGTGGACCGACGAATCCGCACCGCCGACGTTCCTACCGTTCAGGGCATGACCTCTCCGCTCGTCGCGACCGACCTCGTCCAGACCTACGGCGAGGGTGTGACCGCGACCTACGCCCTCGCGGGAGTCAGCCTCACCGTCGCGCCCGGCGAGTCCGTCGCGATCATGGGCCCGTCCGGATCCGGCAAGACCACGCTGCTGCACTGCCTCGCGGGAGTCCTCCCTCCGACCTCAGGATCGGTCGTGTGGCGCGGTGCGGACCTGGCCACCCTCGGCGACCGCCGCCGTACCGCGCTGCGGCGCACCGACTTCGGCTTCGTCTTCCAGTCCGGCCAGCTCCTCCCCGAGCTGCCCGCGGTCGAGAACGCCGCTCTGCCGCTGATGCTCGCGGGCACGTCCCGTCGGGAGGCGACACGCGTCGCCGCCGCGTGGCTCGCGCACCTCGGCCTCGCGGGGATGGAGGGCCGGCGACCCGGCGAGCTGTCCGGGGGCCAGGCGCAGCGCGTCGCGATCGCTCGAGCGCTGGCCGGCGCACCCGGTGTGGTGTTCGCCGACGAGCCGACCGGTGCGCTGGACCAGGCGACCGGGGCCGACGTCCTCGGCGTGCTCACCTCGGCCGCCCGCTCGACCGGTGCGGCGCTGGTCGTCGTCACGCACGACGAGGCCGTGGCTCGGCACTGCTCGCGAACGGTCACGATGCGCGACGGACGAATCACCGGCACGCACGTCAACCACCCCGCCGCCCACGACGAGGCCACCCGATGAACAGCACGTTCACCCTCTGGGCCATGCTTCGCTCGCGCGGCTCCCGCGGCGGCGACCCGCAGCGCCTCACCGAGGTGCTCGCCGTCATCGCGTTCGCCACCACGACCGCCGTCCTCCTCGTCGTCATCGGAGGTTCCCGTGCCTTCTGGGACCGTGCCGGCGGAGCGGACGGGATCCGCACAGGACTGGAGGCGGCCGAGACGCCGTACGCCGTCCAGTACCCGTTCCTCGCGGGCATCGCCGTCCTTCTGATCCTCGTCCCGCTCGGGACGCTCGGCGCAGCCGCCGCGCGGATGGCGGCGGCGCGGCGCGATGCGAGGCTGGCAGCCTTGCGACTGTGCGGGGCGACGCGCAGCCAGGTCGCAGGGCTGACCGTGCTCGACGCCGCCGCGCAGGCCGCAGTGGGAGCGCTCGTCGGCATCGTCGGGTACGCGGCGCTGGTGCCCGTGGTCGCCCAGGTGCGGTTCCAAGGCCGCACCTTCGACCTCGCGGAGCTCTGGGTCGGCGTCCCCGTCCTGCTCCTCGCGGTCCTGGCCGTCCTCGTCGTCGCCGTGCTGTCGGCCGTCGCGAGCCTGCGCCGCGTGGCGATCACCCCGCTCGGCGTCGCCAACCGCGTGACTCCACCGGGTCTGCGGGCCGTGCGCCTCGTCGCGACCGTGGTCGTCGTCCTCGCCCTCCTGGTCGCGACGCGGATCCCGCTCGGCTCGGTCGGCGTCGTCATCGCGGTCCTCACCGGGCTGCTCCTGGCCGCCTTCGCGACGCTCAACCTCGTCGGACCGTTCGTCATCTGGGTGGTCGGCCGCCTCACCGCCGGCATGGCCCGATCCGTCCCGACCCTGCTCGCCGGGCGCCGCATCGCCGACTCTCCGAAGTCAGCATGGAGGTCCGTCGGCGGAGTCTCCCTGGGCGCGTTCATCGCCGGTCTCACGGCGACCTTCTCCCTCCTCGACCCCAGCGACAGCGGCCGTGCCGACGAGGCAGCCTTCATCGCCGACCTCAAGACCGGAGGCTTCCTCACGCTCGCGATCGCCGGGCTCCTCGCGGCCGTGTCGACCGGAGTGATGCAGGCCGGGCGCGTCATCGAGCAGCGCGACGAGCACCGCGCACTCGTGCTTGCCGGCACCGACCACCGCACGCTCGACCGGGCGCGGATGCGCGAGACGCTGGTGCCGCTCGTCGTCAGTGTCGGCGTCGCGACCGTGACCGTGCTGATGGTGATGGTGCCGGTCGTCGGGCTCCAGCCGGTCGCCCACCCGTCGGTGGTGGTCCAGTACCTGATCTGTGTCGCGGCGGCGTCCGGGCTCGTGCTCGCAGGGGCGGCCACGTCGCGCGGTGTCGCCCGGACCGTGGCGTGAGCGCGGGCGGGCGCACCTCCCCCGGTGGCGGCCGGAGCTCACCCGTACGGGGGAGCTCTCACGCCGCGCCGATCGCGAGGCTCGAGGAGTCCCGTCCTCACGAAGGACAGTCCTCACGAAGGAGACCATCGTGCTCCACGACCTCGGCACCCGCGTCCGCTCCCCGCTCGCGCTCGCCGCCACCGCGTTCCTCGCCGCCGCACTCGGCGTGCTCTGGCTCCTCGACCCCGATACGAACCCGTTCCGGCACTCGGAGGGCCCCGTCTCGCTGCTCGGCCTGCTCCCCGACGCCGCGTCGGCGACGCTGCTGCTCCTGGCCGGGCTTCTCGGCCTCGCCGTGGCCGCGCTCGTCAGGCATCCGACCCGAGCACCCGCCGGGCTGCGGGGTCTCGTCACCGCCGCCGGCGCCGTCACCCTCGCGCTGGCCGTCTTCTGCATGGACACGCAGCTGATCTCCTTCATCGGCTACCTCTGCGCCATGACGATCCCGCTCGTCGCCGCTGCGCTCGTGGTGTCGGCGCTGCGACGCTCGACCGCGGCACGAGCGACCGCTCTCATCGCGGTGGGCCTCGTCGCCTGGTGGGGCATCGCGTCGGGATCGCTGGCACCCGACGCGGTCAGCGAGCTGGTCCGCAACCTCGGCGACGGCTTCGCACGGGTCGGCGCTCGACCGTGGATCCTGGTCGGCTTCGCTCTCGCGACCGTGCAGTGGTTGTCGACCACCCTCGCGCTCGCGGCGCCGTACACCGAGCGTCTCCACCGGCCGTCTGCCCGCATCGACCGCATCGTGACGATCGCGACGGTCGTCGCCGTGCTGGGCCCGATCCCGTACGTCCTCGTCCGTGCGACGTGGCTCCTCCCCAGCGGTCTCTTCACCGGGCCGATCACGCCGGCGGACCTCGATCCGTCGATGCGACTGTGGGGTCTGCTGCTCGGTGCCGCTGCTCTCGGCGGTTCGGTCCTCACCCTCGGGCTCATCCGACCGTGGGGACGGGTCTTCCCTGCGTGGATGCCGTACCTCGGCGGTCGCGCCGTCCCGGTCGCCGCAGCCGCCGTCCCGGGGTTCGCGGTCGCCTTCGTCCTCACCGCGTCCGCTCCCTCGATCGTGCTCCTGTCGTTCGAGCAGGCCGCCGACGGCGACGCCGAGTCGCTGTGGATGCTCCTCCTGCTCCCGTTGTGGGCCTGGGGGCCCGCGCTGGCGGTCGCCGTCTGGGGCTACGTGCGCCGGCGGCGGCTGGAAGCACTGCCCGCTCCGCAGCCGACACCCGCCCCGGGCAGGATGGCTGCATGAGCGCTCGGGCCGAGGCCAGGACGGCGCTGCTCCGTACGGTGTTCCTGCTGATCGGAGCAGCGCTGTTCCTGGCCTTCGCCCTGCTCGGCATCAGTGTCGCGGCGACCGGGCGCGAGGCGGCCAACGTCGCGGTCGCGGTGATCGGCGCGGTGTTGGTGCTCGCCCTGCTGGTGGCGGTCTCGCTGTTCCCCGGGGTGCGCGACACAGAGGTCGCCGCCGCGCGCATCCTCCTCGACCCGCCGGGGGAGCTGGTCGACGAGCCCGTCGACCGCCGCCGGCACCGCTGGCGTACGACGTGGTTCGTCCTCGCCCACGTGCTCGCGGGCGGCCTCGTCGGCACCTCGCTCGTCATCGGCATCCCGCTCGCGTACTCGGAGCTGCCCTGGTACGCCGCCACCGCCGCGCTCGCCGTCCTGCTGGCACTCGTCGTCGTGATCGGCGCGGGGATGGCTCGACTGGCCGTGGTCTGCCTCGGACCGACCGACGCAGACCGGCTCGCCGTCGCCGAGCAGCGCATCGGGCGCGAGGAGGCTCAGCGTGCACTCGCCCGCGACCTCCACGACGGCATCGGTCACGCGCTGAGCGTCATCTCGCTGCAGGCCGTCGGTGGGCGCCAGATGGTCTCGCGAGATCCCGAGCACGCCGCGGAGTCGTTGCGGATCATCGCGGAGACGGCACGGCGGGCGCTCGACGAGCTCGACCACGCGCTCGGCATCCTGCGCGACGAGCCGGGGCCTGCCGAGCGTGCGCCCCTGCAGCGCCTCGGCGACGTCCCGGCGCTGGTCGCCTCGTACGTCGCGGGCGGCGCAGAGGTCCACGCCGACCTGGCCGACCCGACCGGCGTTCCGGACCTCGTCTCGCGCGAGGCCTTCCGGATCACCCAGGAGGGCCTGACCAACGCGTACGAGCACGGCGACGGCTCGGTCATCGACCTCGAGACCCGCGTCGGGGACGACCTGCTCGTCTCGGTGCGCAACGGCGTACCCCCGCACGGACGCGGCGACCGTGCCGAGCGGTCAGCCGGCCGGGGTCTCGCGGGGTTGCGTGAACGCGTCACGCTGCTCGGCGGCGAGCTCGAGGTCCGGCAGGTCGACGCCACCTGGCACCTTGTCGCCCGACTGCCGCTCCCGCCCGGCCAGCACCAGGACCGCCAGCACCAGGACGGCCCGCGGTGAGCACGCCGATCCGTGTCCTCCTCGTCGACGACGAGCCGCTCGTGCGCCGCGGCCTGCGGGCGATCCTCGAGAGCGACGCGGGCATCGAGGTGGTCGGCGAGGCCGCGGACGGTGCTGCGGCGCTGGCGTCGGCGCGCTCGCTGACTCCCGACGTCGTGTGCATGGACGTGCGGATGCCGGGTGTGGACGGCATCCGCGCGACCGAGCTCGTCCTGGCCCTGGAGCCTGCGCCACGGGTGCTCGTCGTGACGACGTTCGAGAGCGACGAGTACGTCTTCGACGCGCTGCGGGTCGGCGCCTCGGGCTTCCTGCTCAAGCGGGCCGACGCCGACCAGGTGGTCGCTGCGGTCCGCGCGGTCGCCGCCGGGGAGAGTCTGCTCTTCCCCGAGTCGGTGCGGCGGATGGCCGTGCGCCACGCGCCCGCCCAGACGACGTACCGCGGTCCGGCGCTGACCCCTCGCGAGACGGAGGTCCTCACGCTCGTCTCTCGCGGCATGTCCAACCCCGAGATCGCCACGGAGCTCGTGCTCGGTGTCGAGACGGTTCGGACCCACGTCGCCAACGTGCTGAGCAAGCTCGGTGCCCGCGACCGGACGCAGGCGGTCGTCGTCGCGTACGAGACCGGGCTCGTCTCGACGGCCCGCTGAAAGGGTTCCGCAAGCAACAGTTGCGCAACACAACCGTTGACACAATCGCGGCCCACTGGAAGATTTCCGGCTGTACGTGCTTTCCCAAGCACGACCTCATCCCGCGGAGGACCAGCATGAGACGACCTGCTGCGATCTTGTTCACCACCGCCCTCGTCGGAGGACTCCTCGGAGTCCTCCCGGCGACCGCGTCACCCCCGAAGGCCCCCACCGACTCACCACCGGTCGACCTCGAGATCTACACCGCGACCGTCGACGCGAAGGGGCTCGACCTCCTCGGCGAGGCGGGCGTCGACCGCGGCCACGACGTCCTCGGTGCCGCAGAGGGCGGCAAGGCGAAGGTCGAGGTCGTGCTGCCGCCCAGCGAGGCCGACAAGCTGCGCGAGAAGGGCGTCGACCTGACGCTCAAGAAGATCGACGGCGTGAAGGCCACCACCCTGTCCGCCCGACAGGCCGCAGCCGGCTACGACGTCTTCACCTCGTACAGCGAGGCCGGCGGGATCCGCGACGACATGGTCGCGACCACCAAGCAGTACCCGAAGCTCACCAAGCTCGTGAAGGCCGGCACGTCCGGCACCGGGCAGGACATCCTGGCGGTCAAGGTCGGCAAGAACGCCGGCAAGACCAAGGACGGCAGCAAGCCCGCCGTCCTGTACGGCGCCGCGCAGCACGCGCGCGAGTGGATCACGCCCGAGATGGTCCAGCGCCTCATGCACCACGTCCTCGACCAGTACGGCAAGGACAAGCGCATCACCAAGATCCTCGACACGACCGAGCTGTGGTTCCTGCCGGTGCAGAACCCGGACGGCTACGACTTCACGTTCGAGGAGGGCAACCGCGAGTGGCGCAAGACGGTGCGCGACAACAACGGTGACGGTCAGGTCACCGTCGGTGACGGCGTCGACATGAACCGCAACTTCCCGTTCAAGTGGGGCTACGACAACGAGGGCAGCTCCCCGCAGCCGTTCAGCGACACCTACCGCGGCCCGGCGCCCGCGTCCGAGCCGGAGACCCGAGCGACGATCGGTCTCGTCGACCGTCTCGGCGCGGAGTTTTTCATCAACTACCACTCGGCCGCCGAGCTCCTGCTCTACGGCACGGGCTGGCAGGTCGACACGCCGACGCCGGACGACGAGATCTACACCGCGCTCGCCGGCAACGACGCCAACTCGGCGATCCCCGGCTACGACCCGGACATCTCCGCCGAGCTCTACACCACCAACGGCGACACCGACGGTCACACGCACGAGGAGCAGGGGACGCTCGCGTTCACGCCGGAGATGGCGACCTGCCAGACGGCCAGCGCGGTCGACCCGGACGACGAGTGGGACCCTGCGGCGTGCACGAGCGTGTTCGCGTTCCCCGACGACGAGGAGCTGGTGCAGGCGGAGTTCGAGAAGAACATCCCGTTCGCGCTGTCCCTCGCCGAGTCGGCCCACGACCCGGACGACCCCCGGTCGGCGGTGGGCATCAAGGTCAAGGACATCCGACCTGACGCCTTCACCACCTCGTACGGCAAGAAGCAGACTGTCGCGGTCACCGCGAAGCGCAAGGTCAAGGGTCTGCTGATGACGACCAGGATCAACGGGCGCCTCCGCAGCATCACCCCGATGAAGGAGTGGAAGGGCGGCGAGAAGTACGGCGGCGAGAACGACAAGTACTACGCCGAGTACCGCGCGCAGGTGAAGGGTCAGAAGCCCGGCGACAAGGTGACGGTCACGTTCACCGGCCTCAACATCAAGCCGTTCCGGGGCTCGCGCGACTCGTTCAGCTACACCGTCGCCGACGACATCGGCGGCGACGTGCTGATCCTCGCGGCGGAGGACTACACCGGGTTGTCACCGGCACAGGGACTCACCGCGCCGAAGCACGCCTCCGCGTACGCCGCGTCGCTGAACGCCGCCGGCTACAGCACCGACGTGTACGACATCGACGCCAACGGCCGCAAGGCACCGCACGACCTCGGCGTCCTGTCGCACTACGACGCCGTCGTCTGGGAGACCGGCGACGACATCATCCCGAGGAACACCGGGCAGGTCGGTGGCACCGCCGCCAAGTGGGCGTACGACACGGAGCTTCGGGTCCGCGACTACCTCAACGCCGGCGGCAAGGTGCTGGTCGCGGGCAAGTACGCGCTGTACGCGCAGGCCGCGGACGGCGACTACTACTACCACCCGGACGAGGAGACGGCCGGCTCGTGCACCACGCCGGAGGAGTACCCGTGCCTGCCGATGGGCAACGACTTCCTCCAGTACTGGCTGGGGTCGTACCAGTACGTCGACGACGGCGGCACGGCCGAGGACGGCACCACGTTCCCGCTGAGCGGTGACGAGGGTGGTCCGTTCGCCGGCTTCGAGGCGCAGCTCGACGACACGCAGGACCACACGGGGGCGTTCGTGTCGACGTCGTCCTTCCTGCCGGTCGACGAGTTCCCGCAGTTCGAGTCGAGTGCACCGCTGTCGTGGCTGCGCGGCTTCGGCGACCCGTACTCGCCGTACACGGGCGACTGGTTCATGAGCGCAGGCTCGGCCGACCAGGCGTACAAGCGGCTGGCGACGACCGTCGACCTCACCGGAGCGACCTCGGGCTCGCTGGACTTCAAGTTCAGTGCCGACGTCGAGGCCGACTGGGACGCGATGTTCGTGGAGGTGCGGCCGGTCGGGACCGACGACTGGACGACGTTGCCGGACACCGGTGGCGAGCCCAACACCACGCAGAGCACCGGTGACAGCTGCGCCTCGGGATGGGTCGCCGAGATCCACCCGCAGCTCGGCCACTACATGAACGCGGCCTGCGAGCCCACCGGCACCACCGGTGAGTGGCACGCATTCAGCGGCAACTCCGCGGGCTGGCAGGACTGGACGGCCGACCTGTCGGCGTACGCCGGTCAGCGGGTCGAGGTCGCGATCGTCTACGCCACCGACTGGGGTACGACCAACCTGGGCGTGTGGATCGACGACGCCAAGGTCACGGTCAACGGGGCGACGGTCAACGAGACGTCGTTCGAGACCGACCTCGGTGCGTGGACGGTGCCGGGTGCGCCGGCCACCTCGCCGGGCAACCCGAACGACTGGGAGCGCGGACAGCAGTCCGTCGACGAGGGCGCTGCGGTCATGACGCCCGACTCGTTGACCTTCGGGTTCGGGCTCGAGGGTCTCGACCCGGCGGCACGACAGGACATCCTGTCGCGCTCGTTGGAGGCGCTCGAGGACTGACGCGCAGACCCCGGCATGAGGATCGTGCAGGATCGGTGCTTCTGTTCGGCACCGATCCTGCACGATCCAGTAACTCTGCGGCTTCGCCCGAAAAGCCAGTTGGCCAGCGTTGCCGCGCCTCGTACGCTTGCCCCGTGCACTACTACTTCTTCATCTGACGGCTGACTCCGCCGCGATCCCTCTGTGGCGCGGCGTCGACGTCTCCCGACCGCCTCTGACGCGGTCCCGTCACTCTTGAGGAAGCGCCTCTCACATGACCCTCCGTACGACTCTGCCTGCGCGCGCCCGCGCCCAGCTCACCGCCGCCGACCTCCACCTCGTACGCGGCAGCCGGACCGTCCTGTCCGGCGTCGACGTCGCCGTCTCTCCTGGGACCCGCCTCGGCGTCGTGGGCGAGAACGGTCGCGGCAAGACCACCCTGCTCCAGGTCCTGTCCGGCACGCTCCAACCCGACTCGGGCACCGTGGCCCGCGTCGGAACCCTCGGGGTGGCCGAGCAGGAGATGCCCTCCGGTGCGGGCCGCACCGTCGGCGACCTCGTCGACCTGGAGCTCGCCGACGCGCACGCCGCGCTTGCCGACCTCGACACCGCCACGCTCGACCTCGTCGCCGGGCGCGCCGGGGCCGACGACGCGTACGCCGCAGCCCTGCACGCCGCCGAGACCCTCGACGCGTGGGACGCCGACCGGCGGGTCGACGTGGCGCTCGCCGCGCTCGGCGCGACCACCGACCGGGAGCGACTCTTGTCGACGCTGTCGGTCGGCCAGCGCTACCGCGTCCGGCTCGCGAGCCTCCTCGGCGCCGACCACGACCTGCTGCTGCTCGACGAGCCGACCAACCACCTGGACGCCGACGGCCTCGCGTACCTCACCGAACGACTTCGTTCGTACGCCGGCGGCGTCGTCCTCGTCAGCCACGACCGCGCGCTGCTGACCGATGTCGTGACCAGCGTCCTCGACCTCGATCCGAGCCAGGACGGGCGCCCGCGGACGTACGGCGGCGGGTACGAGGGCTACCGCGCCGGCCGTCACGCCGAGCGTGAGCGGTGGGTCGCGGCCTACGAGGCCCAGCGCGCCGAGCACGCCCGGCTGACGGCCGACCTTCGGACCGCGCAGGATCGCCTGTCCACCGGTTGGCGGCCCGACAAGGGGACGGGCAAGCACACGCGAGCGACGCGCGCGCCGTCCTTGGTCCGCCAGGTCAACCGACGCCGCGACGCGCTCGATGCCCACGCCATCACCGCGCCGGAGCCGCCGATGGTGCTGCACGTCCCGGAGCTCCCCGTACGCCCGGGCGTGCGGTTGATCCGCGCCGAGCAGGTCGCACGCAGCGGGAGAATGCGGCGAGCGGTCTCGTGCGTGGTCGGGTCCGGCGACCGCCTCGTGCTCACCGGCCCGAACGGGGCCGGCAAGTCGACGCTTCTCCGCATCCTCGCGGGCGACCTGGCGCCGGACAGCGGAGACGTCCGAGTCGCACGCGGAGCCCGGATCGGGTGGCTCCACCAGGAGTCGCCCGAGCCCTCGACGCTGCGCGCGGCCGACGCGTACGCGGAGCACGTCGGCCGTCTGGTGGCCGGCGGTCGCATCGCGGAGTCGGAGTCGGTCACGCTCGCGTCGCTCGGGCTTCTCCCGTCGGCCGACCGCGAACGCCCCGTCGCGGCGCTGTCGACCGGCCAGCAGCGGCGCCTCGACCTCGCGCTGGTGCTGGCCGCACGCCCGCACGTCCTGCTGCTGGACGAGCCGACGAACCACCTGTCCATCACCCTCGTCGACGAGCTGACCGAGGCGCTCGGCGCGACCGGCGCGGCCGTGGTGGTCGCGACGCACGACCGGCAGATGCGACGGGACCTCGCCGGCTGGGACCACCTGAAGCTGTGAGGCCTCGGTGCGCGAGTGCGGCGACGTCTCGGTGTGCTGCCACGCGCAGCGGCGTCGCGGGCCGGCCGAGCACCTGCGTGACGGTGTCGGTGGTCGCCACGTTGCGGCCGTCCATCACCTCGCTGAAGAGCTCGACGAGCCCGTACGCCAGCTCGGCCGGCTCGCCCGCCGCGACCATGCCTTCGACGAACTCCGCGCCCGAGATCGCCTGGAACGCGGACGGCTGGCCGTGCGCCTCGCCGACCACGCCCCAGCCGTCGCCGAACGTCATGGCCTCCGGACCGGTCAGCTCGAGCACCGTTCCCGCGTACACGTCGTCAAGCAGGGCGGCGACCGCGACGTCCGCCACGTCCTCGAGGTCCACGAACGGCTCCGGTACGTCGGCCGGGACGGGGATCGCGAGCTCGCCGCCGAGCGCGTCGAACGCGAAGACACCCTCGGTGAAGTTCTGGGCGAAGAACGAGCAACGGACGACACGTGCACTGGGGACCGCCGTGAGGAGCGCGTCCTCGGACGCTCGCGCACCTGCCTCGCCGCGACCCGACAGCAGGACGACGCGCTCGACCCCGCGGTCGGCGAACCGGCGGGCGAGGTCGGCCACCTGGTCGCTGGCGCCCGGGAAGGCGAGGTCCGGGGCGTACGAGACGTAGGCGGCCGAGGTGCCGTCGAGGGCGGCGTCCCACGTGGCGGGGTCCGACCAGTCGAACGGGACGGACGTCGTACGGCCGACCGACCGGGTCGGGACGCCGAGGGTCTCGAGCCGGGCGGCGACTCGGCGGCCGGACTTGCCGGTCCCGCCGACGACGAGGACGGGCGCGGTGCTGGGGTGCTGCGTGCGGCGGTGCGCGGCGTTGGTCTGAGACATGGTCTTCCTCCTGGGATGGGGCTTGCCTGATGCCTCCATCCCACCGGGTCACGCCGAGACGATCCATGGCTCAGGAGGCCATCTGCATACGTAGGAGTCTCGACTCGGCTACGCTCGGCGCCATGGACATCCTCGGCGGGCTCCTCGACGGGCCACGAGCGGACGGTGCCTTCCTGCTGCGGTCGGTGTTCACGCCGCCGTGGTCGCTCCGCATTCGCGACCTCGCTCCGCTCTCGGTCGTCGTGGTCGCCCAGGGCGCGGCGTGGGTCGTGCCGAGCACGGGCAGGTCGACCCGGCTCGAGCCGGGCGACCTGGTCCTCGTCCGCGGCCCCGACGAGTACACGATCGCCGACCGCCCCGAGACGCCACCGCAGGTCTTCGTCGAGCCCGGCCAGCGGTGCACGGATGCGGCCGGCCGGTCGATGTCGGAGGAGATGATGCTCGGCCTGCGCACGTGGGGCAACGCCGCCGACGGCACGACGATGCTCGTCACCGGGACGTACGAACGCGCGTCCGCCGTGAGCGAGCGCCTCCTCCGCGCTCTCCCTGCCACGGTCGTGCTGCGCAGGGACGAGTGGAGCTCCGACCTGGTCACCCTGCTGTGCGACGAGATGCAGCGCGACGTCCCCGGACAGGAGGTCTTCCTCGACCGGCTGCTCGACCTGGTCGTCCTCGCAGCCGTCCGGACCTGGCTCAGCGACCAGGAGGACGGGGCACCCGGGTGGTACCGCGCCGCCGCCGACCCGGTCGTAGGCCCGGCGCTTCAGGCACTCCACCTCCGCGTCTCCGAGCCGTGGACGGTCGCGTCGCTGGCGACACAGGTCCAGGTGTCACGGGCCGTCCTCGCGCGCCGCTTCACCGCGACGGTCGGCGAGCCGCCGATGTCCTACCTGACCAGCCTGCGTCTCGCACTGGCCGCCGATCTTCTCGAGCGGACGGACCGCACCCTCACCTCGATCGCGCACGCGGTCGGCTACACGACACCGTTCGCGCTGAGCGCGGCGTTCTCCCGCGAACGCGGCGTCAGTCCGACGCAGCACCGGTCACGAACGCAGGTCCCGCGTCCGGCCTGAGCACGATCTCGGCACCCAGCCGCAGGCGCCCGGCGCTCGTCTCCTCGAGGTCGTCGGGCACGTCCTCCCACGCGAACCACCCGACCTCGAGCGACTCGTCGTCAGCGACGTGGGCCCGAGCGGCGGCCACAGCGTCGACCGGGCGGCAGACGAAGCAGAGGTCGAGGTACTGCGAGACGTCCCCGTTCGGATAGCTGATCGGATCGGTGACGCTCACCCCCGCCAGCGCCTCGACGACGACGTCGACACCCGTCTCCTCGCGCACCTCCCGCACGACGCCGACCGCAGGCTCCTCCCCCGGATCGAGGATGCCGCTGATCAGCGCCCACCGGCCCGAGTCGACGCGTCGACCCAGCAGCACGCGCTCGCCGGACTCGTCGAGGACGACTGCCGTCACGCCCGGCAGCCAGAGGAGGTCGTGACCGACGCGAGAGCGGAGCGCGGCGACGTACGGAGGGATCGGCACGCCTCGAGCGTAGGCGCCGAACGCCTCCGGGCGTGCGCGGCCTCGCTCCTGGCCGCCCGATACGGTGGGCGGCATGGACCGCATCGACCCGCGCGACATGCGTGCCGGCGATCCCGATCGCGAGCACACCGCCGACATCCTCCGCCGTGCCGCCGGCGAGGGACGGATCGACATCGAGGAGCTCGAGGAACGCCTCGAGCGCGCCTACCGGGCCAAGACCTACCGCGAGCTCGACACCCTGGTCGCCGACCTGCCCGACGGTTCCACCCTCTCTCCCACGACCGCCGCCCGCCTTCCGGCGGCATCGCGCTCCGAGGCGCTCCAGCTGAAGGCGACGATGAGCGATGTCGAGCGCTCCGGTGCCTGGGCCGTGCCGGCACGGATCCACGTCTCTCCTGCGATGGGCAACGTCAAGCTCGACTTCCGCAACGCCGACTGCCCCCACCGGATGGTGGAGGTCGAGGTGAAGGGTGGCACGGGCAACGTCGTCCTGATCCTCCCCAAGGGATGGGCGGTCGACACCGACCAGCTCCGTACGGGGTGGGGAGCGGTGAAGAACAAGCGCGAGGGTGCGCCGTCCGCCGACGGAGTCCTCGTCGTCGTCTCCGGCGGGATCGGGATGGGGACCCTCGTCGCGAGGGACCCCCACTTCTACGAGAAGTAGCCCTCCACGAGCCGCAGCCTCTCCAGCACGACCAGCGTCTCGTCGTCGACCCTGAACGAAGGATCGCCGAGGAACGCGCGCATCTCCGCGCCCTCCCAGAAGCCGGCGTGACTGACCCGCCACTGCGCGACGGTCTCGTCGCCCTCTCCCTCGTCGACGGCGTGCTGCAGATCGACGTCGGCAAGCCGGGCGACGCGGAGGCCGACGGTCTCCACCACGCAGGCCGTGTCTCCCGCGGAGTCGACGACCCGCCACCGCTCACCGACGGCCGGCATCCCCTCGCTGTCCTCGCCACCGACGAAGAGCTCCGCCACGAGCGACGTCGTGGTCGTCTTGCTGCCGTCGAGCACGAGACCCACCAGACGGTCTCGCAGCGGCCCGGCGAACGCGAACTCCAGCGGCGGCAGCTCGGCCACCGGCAGACCGGGACGGACCGGCGTCCCGGCCACCACCGCCGTCCCGATCTCGGGGTCTCGGCGGACCACCCGGGCACGCAGCCCGTGCTCCGCGAGCGCCAGCGCCGTCCACGGGACCTGTGCGTCGCTCGTCTCGACGAGGACCCGACCGCCGGGTGCGAGCCACGGCGTCACCTGGGCTGCGACGCGCCGGTGGACGTCCACGCCGTCGGCACCGCCGTCGAGCGCCACGTGCGGCTCGTGGTCGCGGGCCTCCGGCGGCATCAGCGCGATGCCGGCCGTCGGGACGTACGGCGCGTTGACCGCGACCACGTCGATCGCGCCGCGCAGACGCTCGGGGACCGCCGCGAAGAGGTCGCCGGCATACGCCGTGCCGCGCGTGAGGTTCAGGCGGGCGCACCCGACCGCCACCGGGTCGACGTCGGTCGCGACGACGTCCACGTCGGGGCGCTCGTGCTCGACGAGCGCGCCGACAGCCGCCGTGCCGCAGCACAGGTCCAGCACGACGCCGTCGCGCGGAGCGGCGTCGATCGTGGAGCGGGCAAGGAGCTCCGTGCGGCGGCGCGGGACGAAGACACCAGGCACGACGCGGATCCGGAGACCGCCGAACTCCGCCCACCCGACGACCTGCTCGAGCGGCTCGCCGGCGAGGCGGCGTACGGTCATCGCCTCGAGGTCGTCCGCGGACCCGGCGGACTCCCGGAGGACCTGCGCCTCGTCCTCGGCGAAGACAGAGCCGGCCGCACGCAGACGTGACACGAGAAGCTCGTCGCTGGAACTCACCGGACGATCCTCGCAGCCGCGTCAGACCTCGACCCGCGCGGCACCGGCGAGGACGTCGCGCACCGCCTCCTCGCGCGGCGGGCGGTCGAGCAGTGTGGCCGTGACGAAGTCGGCCGCCAAGCCTTCGAACCTGCCGCGCCGGCGCAGCATCCCGTGACTCCCGCCCTCGACCAGGACGAGGCCCGCCTGCGTCGTACGGCGCAGCTGCTCCACGACCTGGACGGTGCGACCGAGGTCGGAGATACGGTCCTGGGTGCCGTGCACGGCGAGGATCCGGCATCCCTCGGGATCGACCTTCGCCCCGTCCGCCGCGTAGACCCACGGCGCTAGGGCGACGACCGAGGCGACCTCCGGCTCGCCCGCCGAGAGCAGCGCGGCCCGCCCGCCGAGCGAGTGACCGACCAGGGCGACGGGGAGGGAGCCGTGCCGGTCGCGCACGTCGTCGAGCGCCCAGCGGACGTCGCCGAGCGGACTGAGCCGCGCGTCCCAGCCACGACGTGAGTTCAGCAGGCGGTAGACCGCGAGCCCGCCACCGCCGGCGCGTGCGAGACGGCGGGCGACCGGCACCATGCGCAGCACCGAGAGCTGCACCGGGCTGACGACCGCGTCCTCCTCGCGCGCACCGCCCCCGTGCAGGACCAGGACCACGCCCGTCGCTGCGCGCGGCACACGGACGGGGACGAGACGTGCCTCGGTGCTCACGCGCCCGACTCCGGCGGAGGACTCAGGTCGACACCCTTGCGCCTCGCGAGGTCGGCGAGCTTCTCCTGCGCGTCGATGTCCACCGACACGTAGGCGTGCAGTCCGTCGGCGTCCCGCCGGAGGAGGTACTCGTACGTGCTGTCCGCGAGGAGCTCGCCGCCCTCCCCGTCGAAGAGCCAGCGCACCCGGACGCGGACGAGGACGTCGGTCAGGTCGACCGCCTCCTCCACCTCGAAGCGCACCCCGACGAGGCCGAGCGCACGGTAGAGCGGGTACGACTGGCGCAGGCCCTCCACCATCTCCTGGCGGGAGTCGAGCGACGCGGCGAACGTGTCGGAGACGATCGTCCCCGGTGTCCCCCACAGCGCCGCGGAGCGTTCGGCGTCGAAGGCGGCGAGAGAGTCGCCGTACGCGGTGAGGAACCGCGACACGTCGTCTGGGGGCATGCTCCGACGGTAGCGCGCCGAACCACGGAGGACCGTCCGCTCAGTAGGCTCACCGGCATGGGATTCGAGGTCCGCGATGCCACGGTCGACGACGCGGCCGCATGCGTGGCGATCTACACGCCGTACGTCGAGTCGACCGCGATCACGTTCGAGACGACACCACCGAGCACGGCCGAGATGTCCGAACGCATCACCGCCGCGCAGGAGCGCCACGCCTGGCTGGTCCTCGACGACGGCGAACGGGTCGCCGGCTATGCGTACGGTGTGCCGTTCAAGACGCGGCCGGCGTACGCGTGGTCGTGCGAGGTCAGCGTCTACCTCGACCGTGAGCAGCAACGGTCCGGTGGCGGCCGCGCGCTGTACGAGGCGCTCGTCGCGCGGCTCGAGGAACGCGGTGTCCGCACGCTCGTCGCCGTGATCGCCCTCCCGAACGCGGCGAGCCTCGGGCTCCACTCGGCGCTCGGGTTCGAACCCGCGGGGACGTTGCGCCGCATCGGCTGGAAGCACGGGGCATGGCACGACGTCGCGTGGATGCAACGCCGCATCGGCGATGAGTCTCTGTCTCCGGTGGCGTCTCCACCGGCAGGAGCCGACGAGAGGACCTGACCGATGAGGGTGACCGCAGAGCTGGAGGCGACCGGGGGCACGACCACCGGGTTCCGCATCCCCGAGGGCGTCGTGGAAGAGCTGGGTGGTGGCCGCCGCCCCAAGGTGGCCGTCACCGTCAACGGCGCCACCATCCGTACGACGATCGCGAAGATGGGCGACGACTTCTGGCTGGGGCTGAGTGCAGCGCGCCGCGAGGAGACGGGCACGTCCGCCGGTGACGTCCTCGACCTCGAGATCGAGCTCGACACCGCTCCGCGCGAGGTCGAGGTGCCGGCCGACCTCGCAACGGCGCTCGCGGCCGATCCGGAGGCGACGGCGACCTGGGAGAAGCTCTCGTTCAGCAACAAACGGTGGCACGTCGAGCAGGCGACGGGTGCCAAGAAGCCGGAGACCCGCGCGGCACGGGTCGCGAAGTCGGTCCAGATGCTCCACGAGGGCCGGGCTCGCTGAGAGCGGCTACGCGGCGAGCGCCGTCCGGACCGCCAGCGCGATGACGACCGACCCGCCGACCAGCGCCGTGACCCGCCGGCCTCGGGCACCCGTCAGCAGGCGCCCGAGCGACGCGCCGGCTCCGGCGACGAACAGCTGCCAGCTCGTGGAGGCGGCGAGCGCGCCGGCGACGAACGCCACGCGTTCCGGTGCGGTGTCGATCCAGGCGAACGACGCACCCGCGACGAGCGCTGTGAAGTACACCACGGTCGCCGGGTTGATGATGGTCAGCCCGAGGACCGTGAGGTAGGCGCGAGGTGGCGACATCGGGGTCGCCTCCGCCCCGGCCGCACGGGCAGGCTCGCTCCTGAATGCGGGGCGCATCAACATCACTCCGACGACCACGAGGACGGCCACCGAGAGCCACGTCAGCGGTGTCTGGACGCTGGCGACCGCCGGAGCCAGGATCGCACCGAGGACGAGGGCGAGCGCCGCGTACATGCCGTCGACGGTCGCCACGCCGAGCCCGCCGGCACCCGCCACGCGCCATCCGAACCGCGCGCCGAGCATCACGAGGTAGGTCGTGATCGCCCCGACGGGGATCGCGATCGCGTAGCCGGCCGCGGCACCGGCGAGAAGGGCTTCGAGCACCCCGGAATGATCGCCCGGCAACGTCGCGACGGACAAACGAGTTCTCAAGGGTGCTAGCACCACCTGTCTCGTGGACCTGGATCCATCGGCCCGGTGACCACTTGGGCAGTAGCGTCGAGACACGGGGGCGGAATGCGCTCGCCGACGATCCGGATCGAGGCCCGCCCATGACCGTCCACACCGCATCCCCGTCCCCTCAACCGCCCGCTGCTCATCCGAGCACGGCACGGTTCTCCGACCTGCTCCACCAGGTTCGCGCCAAGGGTCTCCTGGAACGACGAAGCGGGCGGTACGCCGTACGCATCGCTGCCACCATCGCCGCGTTCGCAGGACTGTGGGTCGCCTTCTTCCTGCTCGGCGACTCGTGGTGGCAGCTGCTGGTCGCTGCCGCCATGGGCGTCGTCATCACGCAGTTCGGGTTTCTCGGGCACGACGCCGCACACCGGCAGATCTTCCGGTCGGCGGAGGCGAACGCCTGGGCGGCCCGGCTGCTCGCGGGAGTGTTCGCCGGCCTGAGCTACGGCTGGTGGCGCGCCAAGCACAACAAGCACCACCAGGCTCCCAACCAGGAGGGTGTCGACCCGGACATCGGACCCGGGGCGCTCGCCTTCACTCCCGAGATCGTCGCGCAACGGCGGAGCGGGTTCGCCGGCTGGTTCGTCGCGCGCCAGGGTTGGCTGTTCTTTCCGCTGCTCACGCTCGAGGGCCTCAACCTCCACTACGCGAGCATCCGTACGTCGATGGACCGCACCGTGAAGCGACCGTGGCAGCGGCTCGAGCTCGTCCTGGTCTCGACGCGGCTGGTCGCGTACGTCGTGGTCCTGCTCGTCGTGCTCCCGTTCGGACTCGCGGCGGCGTTCTTCGCCGTGCAGATGGCCGTGTTCGGGCTGACGCTCGGGATGTCGTTCGCGCCGAACCACAAGGGGATGCCGATCGTCCCTCCGGAGATGCGGCTCGACTTCCTGCGGCGTCAGGTGCTCGTCTCGCGCAACATCCGTGGGAGCTGGCTCGTCGACGAGATGATGGGCGGCCTCAACTACCAGGTCGAGCACCACCTGTTCCCGAGCATGCCCCGCGGCAACCTCCGCAAGGCCCGGCCGATCGTCCGCGACTTCTGCCTCCGTCACGACGTGCCGTACGCCGAGGTCGGGCTGATCGCGTCCTACCGCATCGTGGTCGACTACCTGAACAACGTCGGCCTCCGGGCACGCGACCCGTTCGACTGCCCGTTGGCTGCCCAGCTGCGGACCGCGGTCTGATCAGGTAAGTCGCTCCTGGAGGTGCACGGTGACCTCCTCGCCCGCAGCGTCCTTGCCGATCGCCCGGCACAGGTCCTTGCGGACGGGGAGCCAGTGCGGTCCCTGGCCTGACGGCATGAGCGTGGCCGCGAACGCGTGACCGTCCATCGTGCCGGTGACCTTCACCGCCTTACGCGTGCCGAGCAGGTCGGCCGACCCGGGCATCGTCAGGTACGTCGCGAAGGCACCGTCCTTCTCGATCGGTGCGGTGAAGGTGTGGTCGAGCGGGCCTGGCACGTGCGGGTTCATCTCGGCTCCTGGATCTCGGGGTCGTGCACGGTCAGACCGTCGCCGTGCTCGAGAGTCATCGATCACGGCTCGCGGCGGGTGACGCAGAAGAGCCGTCCGTAAGGGTCGGAGAGTGTGATCCACCAGTCGGACCTCCACCGTTCCGCGGCGTCGAGGGCCCGGAGCCGTACGACCTCGGCATCGGCGCCCTCCCAGCCTGCCGCGAGGTCGAGGTGAGCGGTCACGTCGGCGTGCGGAGGGACCGTGTCGAGGCGCTGGAGGAGGATGCCGAGCGGCAGGGAGGACGGGCGCACGAGTCGCACGAACTCCTCCCGACCCGAGGCGTCCAGCGGCCATCCGGTGACCTCGGCCCAGAAGGCGCACTCGTCGTCGTACAGGTCGGCCGGGATGTCGAGGCACACCTGGTCGAGAACGCTGCGGTGACCGCCTGGCCACGTGGGTGCGGGAGGCACCTCACGCTCGCCCTCGTCCGGCACCACGCAGAACGGCATCCCGCCCGGGGAGGCGAGGACGACGTGCGTGCCCGGCTCGGCCACCACGGTCGCACCCGCCGCGACCGCCGCGTCGCGACCTGCCGCGAGGTCGTCGACGTGGAGGTCCAGATGGACCCGCGGGAGACCGTCCGGGACGACCTGGAAGCGCAGGTACGCGTCGCCGCTCGCCGGGAGCAGCGTACGGAACTCGTCGTGCTCGCCACGCGTCGGCGACGCCTGCGTCCCCGTGATCGCCTGCCACAGCTGCAGGGAGCCCGTGGCGGTGGCGGCGGGCTGGTCGAGGAACGCGGTGATCCAGCGGAAGGAGACGACCATCCCGACATTGTGCACGCCCCGCGTGCGGACCGTGGTGCGCCGACGCCGCCGACGAGTAGTCTCGTGCGATGGTCACGTGGGCAGGGCTCCAGGACGAGGCGCCTCGGATCGCCGAGGTCTTCGCCCGGCGGCACGCCGCGACCGGCAACCTGTGCATGCTGGCGACGCTGCGCTCCGACGGGTTCCCGCGGATCAGTCCGATGGAGCCGACCCTCTTCGAGGACCACCTCGTCCTCGTCGGCATGCCGGGCACGACGAAGTTCCGCGACCTCGCCCGCGACCCGCGGTTCTGCCTGCACACCGCGACGACCGACCCGTACGTCGGCGAGGGCGACGCGAAGCTGTGGGGCGAGGCCCGCAACCTCCAGGCGCCCGACCTGCATGCGCGGTTCGCCGCAGACCTGTTCGAGAGGTCGGGGATGGACCTGCGCGGTCAGGTGTTCGACCCGTTCTACGTGGCCGACCTCACCGGCGCCTCCTCGATCGCGCTCGTCGACGACCAGCTCGAGATCACCATCTGGAAGCCGGGCGAGGGCGAGCGGGTCGAGCACAAGGCCTGACGCGCGCGATCAGCCGAACGACCGCCCCGCGTCAGTCCGCCACGGAGGAGGACGCGGCCCGCCGCGGCTCGACGTTGCGGGCGGTCGCGAGCATCGTGGCGCACAGCGTCTCGACGCCGGCCGCCACCGCGTACACGTCGGCAGCGCACACGGTCAGCAGCCGCGAGGCGCTCACCACCCGACCGCGCGCGACGAGAGCCTCGCCGACCGCCGGGGCGACGAGCTTCAGGCTCGTGTCGACGGTCGCGTTGATCCAGCCGAGCGGAAGGGTCGTGCCGGCGGCCGAGACCGCAGCGAAGTCGGCGACCGCGTACACCGCCGTCGCCTGAAGCTGGCCCGGACGGAACGTGAGCTCGTCGCGGACCGGCAGCTCGACCTCCGCGCTGCCGTCACCCAGCCGACGGAAGCGGAGTCCCAGCGTCCTCGCCATCGGCATCGCGAGCACGGCCTGCTCGACGATCTCGGCGGGCGTGGTCTCGGGAGTGGTGGTCGTGCTCGTCGTACTCATGGCAGCTCCTTCGTGGATCGTGCTCGGGCAGCGTCGCGTCTCTCCTCGAACCACCCGACGTGGTCGACCAGGCGGTCGCGCAGGTCCTGACGCTCGGCGATCTCCGCCTCGACGACGGCGATCCGCTGGCGCAGGCCGGCGACCATCTCGTCGATCGACAGGGACCCGTCGCGATAGCGGGGCAGCAGCGCGGCGAGCTCGTCGAGCGAGAACCCGAGGTCACGTCCCATCGCGACGAAGGTGACCTCGCGGACCGCGGCGGCGTCGTACTCGCGGTAGCCGCGGTCGCTGCGTCGGGCGCTCACGAGGCCCAGGTCGTCGTAGCGACGCAGCCGGTGCGTCGACACCCCGGTGACCCGCGCGAGCTCGGAGATGCGCATGCCGTGGACGTTAGCAACGTTCGCACTGTGCGAAGCAAGGCCGAGAAAACCGCCTGGGCGACTAGCGTCGTCGCGCCTCCACCAGCGTGCGCGTGGAGTGCGCGACGAAAGGGCCGTCGGTGGCGATCTGCTCGTGCAGTCGCCGGAGCGCCGCGTCGTACGTGTCGACCGTGAAGCCCGGCACGATCCAGATCACCTTGCGGAGGAAGTAGACGATCGCGCCGACGTCGCCGAACTCCATCCTGAGCCGCTCGGTGCGAAGGTCCACGACCTCCAGGCCTGCCGCCTCCGCCGCCGCAGCCTCGTCGTCAGGACGGCGGGCTCGCCCGTGCTCCGGACCGAGCGGTCCCAGGAACTCCTCGGCGAGCTCGAACACCGACTCCGGACCGACGTGCTGCGCCAGGTAGGTCCCGCCCGGGGCCAGGACACGGGCCAGCTCGTCCCACCAGACCGTCGCGGGATGCCGGCTGGTCACCAGGTCGAACGCGCCGTCGGCGAACGGTAGCGGCGGCTCGTCGTCGTCCGCGACGACGACGACACCTCGGGGATGCAGCAGGCGCGTCGCCTTCGCGAGGTTCGGCGGCCAGGACTCCGTGGCGACGCCGACCGGCGGGAAGCGCCCTGCGCCGGCGAGCACCTCACCGCCGCCGGTCTGGACGTCGAGCGCGGCGGTGGCCCTCGCCCAACGGTCGCTCATCAGTCGCTGGTAGCCCCACGACGGGCGCTGCTCGGTCGCGCGCCCGTCGAGCCACGAGAACTCCCATCCGGAGACGTCGGCGGCGTCGGCCTCGGCGACGAGCTCCTCGTACGACCTCACGCCAGCTCCTTCACGAGGCCACGTGTCACGTCCCGCTCGTACGCGGCACCCATCGCGCCCCACGCCGCGGCCGACTCCTCCAGCAGGGTCGGATCGCGGTCGCGGCGGCCACGGGCGCGCAGCAGCGCCGGAGCGACCCACCGGTGGTGCGGCGCGTAGGCCGCGGCACGCTCGAGCAGCGCGTCGGCCGCGCCGTCGCCGAGGACGACGGCCAGCTCGGCCGCCATCACCGCCGCGTACCCGTCGAAGCGCCCTGGCACGAACTCCTTCGACACCTCGGTGAATGCGCGCTCCAGGTCGTCGGCCTCGGCGAGGCAGACGCGGGCTCGCACGAAAGCGGCCCACGGCTCCAGGTTGGGTGAGTCGTTCAAGCGCTTCGGGGCGGCCACCTCGCGGGCCCGCTCCCACCACCGGTCGTACGCCTCCCAGTCCCGCCGCAGGCCGGCGGCGAGCGCGGCACCGAGCAGCGGCCCGGCCAGGGTGAGGTTGGTGAAGCGCCGAGTCGCGACCACGTTCGCCCAGACCTCGTGCGCGGCGTCCTCGGCACCGACGAAGTCGCCGGCGAGAGCGAGCGGGGCGACGGCGCTGCCCTTGGCCCAGCAGGGGTGGGGTTCGAGCGTCGGGTTCGCCGTGCCACGTCGGGTGGCGTCGAGCGCCACCTGGAGACCACCCGTCGCGACGGCGTACGACGCCACGGAGCGCAGTGCGTCGGCGACCTCGATCGCACCGCGGGGGGCGCGCTCGGCCGACGCGTCCGTGACCAGCTGAAGGCGCTCGGACGAGAGCAGCAGCGAGGTGTCGGGACGACCCGACAGCGCCGCCGCCGTGGACGACGCGTCGAGCGCAGCGCTGAGGATCAGCACGTCGCCCTCGGCCCGAGCGACGGCGACCGCCTCGGCCGCGGCCCCGGGCGCAACGTGCTGGTGGTCGGCACCCGAGGTCCAGGCGCGCGCGGTGGCCAGCGACGCGCGAGCCGTGCTCCCGTCTCCTGCGAGCGCCTCGGCGTCTGCCAGCAGCGACTCGAGCGTCGCGGTGTCCGGGTCCGCCACGAATCCGGCCCCGCGGAACCTCTCGGCGACGGTGACCGCCGACGCCAGAGCCACAGCAGCCGCGACGGGGTCGTCCGTGCGGGCTGCTCCAGCCGCGGTCAGGAGGAGGTTGTAGGCCTCGCGCGCGTCGGAGACGAGGTGCACGCAGGCCGCGGCGTCGGTCAGGTCGGCGGCGACGTCGCGTCCGCGTTCTGCGAGGCCCGCTGCGGCCTGGAAGTGCCGAGCCGCCTCGGCCACGAACCCGCGGGCATAGGCGAGCGTCGCGACGTCCCGCACGAACGACCGCGCCTCCCCGCCGACACGCGCGGGGCTGGCGACGCAGGACCGCAGGTCGTCCAGCACGCCGTCGACCTCGGTCGACCATCCGGCAGCCGACCTGGCGGCGTACGGGCGGCGCCCGACGAGATCGTGAGCCCGCTCCGTCGCCCAGGCGGCGTACCTGGCCTGCGTGTCCCCAAGCTCGGGTGACTCCTCCAGGTGCTCGCGGGCCAGCTCGCGCACCCCGACGAGGAGCGCCCAGCGGTCCCTGCCGTCCGACCCGAGCGACCGGCGTACGAGGCTCTTGTCGGCGAGCCGGCCGAGCAGGTCGGCGACGCCGCCGCGTCCCTCGGCCGGAAGGAGCGCTGCGGCTGCGTCCAGGTCGAACCCGCCCGCGAACACGGCGACGGTGTGCAACGCCTCGCGCTCGTCGTCGTCGAGCGCCGCGTGGCTCCACTCGACCACCGCGCGCAACGAACGGTGCCGACGGTCCGCGGGTCGGCCCAGGGTGAGCAGGCGGAGGACGTCGTCCAACCCTGCTTCGACTCCCGCGAGCCCCATCGACGCGACACGTGCGGCCGCGAGCTCGATCGCCAGGGGTGACCCGTCCAGGCGTCGGCACAGCTCGACCGCCGCGTCGACAGGCACGTCCACCGACGCATCCGCCATCGCGGCTCGCTCGACGAAGAGCGCGGCGGCGTCCGCGTCGGAGAGCGGGCCGAGATGGAAGACGGCTTCACCGGGGGCGCCGAGACGCTCACGGCTGGTGACCAGGACGTGCAGGTCCGGCAGAGCGTCAGCGAGGTGGACGACGAGGCGGGCCACCTCGTCGGTCACGTGCTCCGCGTTGTCGAGCACCAGCAGCGACCGACCTCTCAGCGCGCCCGCGAGGGCGTCGACGAGGCTCACCTGCGGGCGTTGCGCCACCCCCAGGGCGGCGGCGACCGTGGCGTCGACGGTCGCTGGGACGGCGGGCACCAGGTCGACGAACGCGCCGCCCGACGCGAACCACGGACCCGACCGCTGCGCGACGGCCACGGCGACGCGGGTCTTTCCCGTGCCGCCCGGGCCGAGCACGGTCGTGATCCGGGACTCGGCGACGAGCCTGGCGACGGCCTCCACCTCGGCCGTACGCCCCACGAGCGACGTGCGCGGCCGCGGGAGGCCGACGAGCTCTCCGGAGGCCGAGCGCGAGGCTCCGTCGGGGAGGGCGCCGGCGGCGAGGGTCGCCAGCTCGCGCCGGTCGCGGGCTCCGAGCTTGCGCAGCAGCGACGACACGTGGCTCTCCACCGTGCGCACCGACAGGTGCAGGCGGTGCGCGATCTCGGCGTTGGTCAGGTGCTCGGTGACCGCTGCCAGGACGTCCCGCTCGCGGGGAGAGACGGCGTCGACAGGCAGGTCCGGCACCTCATCAGTATGCCGCGCCACGGACGGGCCCCCTACTGAGTTCCGTGGCGGATCCGTGCTCGGCACGGATCCGGCGAGGGGTCCCGCCGACCGACGATCGAGAGGTCAACGTGACCCACCTCCGAAGGAGCACCCATGCTGATCGTCGCCAAGGAATCCGATCTCCGACTGCCGGGAAGCCGTACGACGCGCTTCGAGGGCGAGGCGTACGGATCCGGCGTCTCGTTCTTCCACGTCGCCAACGCGCCCGGCACGGGCCCCGATGCGCACGTCCATCCGTACTCCGAGACGTGGGTCGTCCTCGCCGGGACCGCCCACATCCGTACGGCGGACGGCGAGACATACGGCGAGCCGGGCGACGTCGTCGTCGTGGGGGCCGACACCCCTCACGCGTTCCGCGCGGTGGGGACGGAGACGCTCCGGATGCTGTGCATCCACGCGTCGCCGCGGATCCTGCAGGAGTTCCTCGACGACGCACGGGCGAACGAGCTCGCGGTCGTCTTCGAGGCGGAGCCGGCCCGGTGAGCGTCGCGACGCTGGTCGAGCGCGCCCCTGCGCCGGACGCTCTCGAGCTGGAGGAGTACCGGCACGAGCTGGCGGGCTACTGCCGTCGACGGCTCGGCTCGGCGGCCGAGGCCGACGATGCCGTCCAGGAGACGATGATCCGGGCCTGGCGGGCACGCGCCACGTACGAAGGTCGCGCGTCGGTGCGGTCCTGGCTCTACCGCATCGCGACCAACGTCTGCCACGACTCCCTCACGTCCTCGGGGCGACGTCCGCGGCCGATGGATCTCGGCGCGACCGACGGTGCGGTGCTCACGCTCGTCGGTGCCGCCGAGGTGCCCGACCCGGCAACGGCGGCCAGCGAGCACGAGGACGTACGCGCTGCCTTCGCCGCCGCCGTACGCCTCCTCCCACCACGCCAGCGGGCCGTCCTCGTGCTGCGCGACGTGCTGCGCTGGCGGGCCTCCGAGGTGGCGGCGCTCCTCGGCAGCTCGGTGGTCTCGGTGACCAGCGCGTTGCAGCGGGCGCGCACGACGTTGCGGGACGGCACACCGTCGGGCGTCGGAGCGGAGCACGACCACGCACCGCTCGGCGCCGACGACGTCCGGCTGCTCGAGGACTACGTCGCCGCGTTCGTGGCGTACGACGTCGAGGCGCTCGTGGCGCTGCTGCGCGCGGACGCGGTCACGCCCGTGCGTAGGTGAGCACCGCGCACCCGTTGTCGAAGGTCGCCACCTCCTCGAGCGCGAACGCGGTCGGTCGGAAGTCCGTCGAGAAGGCCGGGACGCCGGACCCGACCACGACCGGGTACTTCTTGACGACCAGCCGGTCGATCTCGTCGAGCAGCTGGCCGGCGAGCGTGCCACCGCCGGCGAGGTAGATGCCGAGCGGCGACTCCTCGGCCTTGAGCTCGCGCACCCGCGTGACGGGGTCGACGGTCGTCACCTCGACCTTGGGATCCGGAGACTCGGCGAGCGACCGGCTGAAGACGACCGTCCGCAGGTGCGCGTACGGATCGGTGATGCCGATCTTGAGGGCCGGATCGTACGTGCGGCGACCCATCAGGACCGTGTCGTACGTACGCAGGGGCGCATCTGCCACCCCGAGCGACGCGCGGGCATGGGACGGGAGCGCGTCGACGCACTCGGTGGACATGAACCGCATGAGGTCTTCGGACAAAGGGAAGAAGTCGTCCTCGTCGCCCGGTCCGGCGATGAAGCCGTCGAGGGTCAGGCCGACGTAGTAGGTCAGTTCTCGCATGCCGTCGACTCAACCACAACAGATGAAGTACGTCAAACGTAGTTGTTTTCTCGGCGTGAACGCGGCAGGATGCTCGCATGGTCAGCAACCCCCGCCGCCGTACGACTCTGCTCGACGCCGGCATCGAGGTCCTCGCCCGGCTCGGCGCCCGTGGGCTCACCTTCCGCGCGGTCGACGAGCACGCGGGAGTGCCGACCGGGACGACGTCCAACTACTTCGCGAGCAGGGACGCCCTCCTGCGCGAGCTCGGCGACCACGTCTTCGTCCGACTCGCCCCCGATCCCGCCGTCGTGGCGGAGCGGCTCTCGGCCCCGTCGTCACGCGACCTCGAGGTCCTCCTGATGCAGGAAATCCTCGAGCGGGCACGGGCCGACCGCCCGGGCTACCTGGCGATGTTCGAGCTGCGCCTCGAGGCGTCACGACGCCCCGAGCTGCGCGACGCGTTCACCGCCCGCTACCGGGCGAACCTCGACGAGATCACCGCCGCCCACGTGGAGGGCGGGTTCCCCGGCGGGGCTACGACGGCGCTCTTGCTCTACCTGGCGATGAACGGCCTCCTGCTCGAGCACCTGACACTGCCCGGCGTCCTGCCCGGGGGCGACGAAGGCCTGCCCGAGCTCGTCCGGCAGCTCGTCGAGACCATCGTCCCGGGCTGACCGCGCTCAGGACGCGTCGACCACAGGTCCCAGGCGCGCGCCGAGCGCCGCCTCGTCGGCGAAGAACCACGCCTGCGTCCCCGCGTTCGACTCCCGGACGAGGTCGCGCAGCGCGTCGCTCGCCTCGACGTACGCGGTGATGTCGCCGACGACGGCGAGCCGGATGCGGTAGTTCACCAGCTTCTGCAGGAACTCTCCGGCCACTCCCGAGCGGAGTCGGAAGAACTCGGGATCGAGGCGTGCCGCCGGGACGACGACCATCTGCGCCTCGTGCGCCCACACGTCTCCGATCACGTCGCCCGCGTCGGTGATGGCAGGGCCCTCGGGGTCGAGGCGAAGGACACGCTGGCCACGGTGCTCGTCGATACGCATGCGCCGACCGTACGCTGTGCCACCGCGTGGTCGCACTGCGATTCCGCCCGGCGGCGTACGCTGCAGCATGCTCCGCATCCAGGACATCACCTACCTCGTCACCGACCACGACGAGGCGATCGCGTTCTTCGTCGACGTCATGGGCTTCGAGATCCAGCAGGACGACACGTTCGACGGCGGGTGGCGCCGCGTGGTGGTCCGCCCCGGCGGAGGCGGCGCGGGTCTCGTCCTCAAGCTCACGACACCAGACGACCCAGCCCTCGGTCGGCAGGCCGGAGGAGACGTCGCGTTCTTCCTCGAGACCGACGACTTCGCCACGCAGCACGCGCGCATGAAGGCGCACGGAGTCCGCTTCCGCGAGGAGCCGCGCTACGAGACGTACGGGACCGTCGTCGTGTTCGAGGACCTGTACGGGATGCCGTGGGACCTCATCCAGCCGCCCCGCCGTGACAGGGACTGATCTGGTGGAGGGCGCGCGCTAGGTTCGGCCTCATGGTCGCCTCGGTCGCCGCCCTGTCCGACATCCACGGAGTGCTGCCCGTGCTCGACGCGGTGCTGGCCGAGCCGGACGTCCGCGACGCCGATCTGGTCGTCGTGACCGGAGACCACGCAGCGGGGCCGATGCCGGTCGAGGTCCTCGACCGACTGGTGTCGCTCGGACAGCGGTGCATCCTCGTCCGCGGCAACGCCGACCGTGAGCTGGTCGCCGTCGCGCGTGGCGGCACCTCCGAGCACCCGGAATCGCGGTGGGCGGGACAGCAGCTGCGCCTGGACCAGGTCGCGCTCCTCGACGGTCTCCCGCACCCGGTGGTCCAGGTCGTCGACGGGTTCGGCCCGGTCGTCTTCTGCCACGGCACGCCGCGCGACGACGAGGAGGTCGTGCTCGTCGACACCCGGCTCGAGCGCTGGGCAGACGTGTTCGCCGATCTCGACGACGCGGTGCGCACGGTGGTCTGCGGGCACACCCACATGCCGTTCGTGCGGCTCGTGGACCGGCGGCTCGTCGTCAACTCAGGGAGCATCGGCATGCCGTACGGGCGCGCCGGCGGCTCGTGGGCGCTGCTCCGTGACGGTCAGGTCAGCCTTCGACACACCCTGGTCGACGTCGACGCGGTCGTCGCGGAGGTCGTCGAGCAGTCCGCGTACGACGAGCGTGAGGCTTGGGCCGACGAGTACGTACGGTCCCTCAACAGCGACGCTGACGCGTTGCGGGCCTTCGGTCCGCGCGACGGCCGCTGACCCGCCGGCCAGTCCGCCGCAGGCTCAGGCGAACGCCGAGCGGTAGTACTCGGCCTGGTCGGCGAGGTACTGGTCGAACACGATGTCGTCGAGGTCGTCACCGCGCTCGGCCGCGACCATGCGGTCGAGGTAGTAGTCCCAGCCCGGACCGACGTCGGCCGCCATCTCGGCGTCGGACATCGCTTGCGCGAACGTCAACGTCGTGAAGCCGTCCTCGTCGTCGAGGTCCAGCTCCAGCACCCATTCGTCGTCCGCGACGCCGGACGGGGACGGCGCGCGCGTCACGAGTCGCCGGGGTCGGTCGCACGTGTCGATCTGGTACGCCTGACCGGGTACGTCGTCGCCCTCGGCGGTCATGAAGAACGTGACCTCGCCGCTCTCCGGGTCGCCTTCCCATGTCCCGATCCACCGCGAGAGCCGGTCGGCGTCGGTGATGGCCGCCCACACGTCCTCGATCGGTGCGGCGAACCGCCGCGTGTAGACGAGGTAGTCGGTGCCGTCGCGCTCCTCGCGCCGGCCCGTCGGAGCGATCGCCATAAGGTCCTCCTCGTGGTCGCGTCCCTCAGCACACTAGGCCACAGAGGACGCTTCCACCGTCAGCCGCGGTGCCGCCCGGGGGCAGCGCCGGCCGCCGTCGTACGCCGGCGCCGGAAGAGCAGCACGGCCGCCAGGGCGAGGGCGGTCGCCGCACCGAGCGCGGTCGCGGCCACGCCGGTCGTCACCGGGGCGGCGACCCCGGCCGCCGAGCTCGACGACGGCGGGTCCGCGTCGTCGACCGCGGCCCCGGCCGCATCGTCCGACGCACTGTCGGTGGGTGTCGCGGCGGCGGTCGTGGGCGTGGCAGGTGCAGACGCCGTCGTCGCGGCGGAGGCGGTCGGCACGGTCGTCGGTACGGCGGTGGTGCGGGGCGGCGTCGTTCGCGTCGGCGCAGGCTTCTGCGGGGCCTTCGTCTTCTCGGGTGCCGGCGGCGACGTCTTCGGTGCCGAGGGCGTGACCGGAGCCGGGCGGCTCCCCGACCCGGGATACTTCGCGAAGACCTGGACGCCCCAGGTCGTGCCGTCCTTGCGGATGAACGCGACACCGATGTCGGTGTAGTCGCCGAGGATGTTGGCGCGGTGGCCCGACGAGTTCATCCAGCCCGTGTGCATGGCGGCGCCGTTCCGGTAGCCCTGGGCGACGTTCTCTCCGATCCGCTGCCACCCGCCTGGCACCTGCTCGGCCAGGTCGGGGTTGTGCGACAGCCGACCGTCGTCCGCGATCTCGTGCGCCCAGGCCAGCGCGGCGGCATCGAGCGACGGGTTGCGTACGAGGGGTGCCAGTCCCTCGGCGGCCCGCGCGGCGTTCGCGCGTGCCGTGATCGTCTCCGTGTCGGACTCGGCGGCGACGGGTGGCGCGAGCACCAGCACCAGCGACGTGATCGCGGCAAGGACTGCGGCGGCGACGGACGCACGGCCGCGCCCTCTCGTCGTCAAGGCGCCAGGCGTCACGCGGGGAGCCTAGCGAGACCTGCGGCGACGTGGGGACATCGGGCCGTACATCTCATCTGCCGAGGGGGACCCGCGCGGGCTAGGGTCGCGGCATGGCCGCTGACCTTCCCGTCGGAACGCTCGTCGACTCCCCCGACGGCGCCCCCGCGCACCTCGATGCGCGGCGGTTCAACCGTCACACGTTCTGGTGCGGGCAGAGCGGCTCCGGCAAGACGTACGCGTTGGGCGTGGTGCTCGAGCAGCTCCTCCTCGGCACCCAGCTGCCGATCCTGGTGCTGGATCCGAACGGCGACTTCGTCCGGCTGGGCGATACCCGCGACGACGCGCACCCCGAGCCCGCCGCGCGGCTCGCGGAGCTGGACGTGCGAGTCCTCCGCCCGGGCGTGACCGGGCCCGACAGGCTGTGCGTGCGCTACCTCGACCTCGACGTGCGTTCGAAGGCCGCCGTCCTGCGCCTCGACCCGTTGCACGACGCGGAGGAGTACAACCTCCTCCTGCACCTGGAGGAGGAGGTCGAGGCGGGAGAGATCGCGGCCACCGAGTTCGTCGACCTGCTCCGCGACTCCGACGACCCCGGCCGTCGACGCCTCCTCCACCGCCTCGAGAACCTCGGCGTCCTCCGGTGGGAGGTCTTCGCGTGGGGCGGGCCCTCGTCGGAGCACGTCGTGGCCGAGCGACCGCGTGCGACGGTGATGGACCTCGGAGGGTTCCGCGAGGCCGACGAGCTCAAGGTCGCCGCCCTGGCCACCCTCGACCACCTCTGGGCCACCCGGGAGGAGCGGAGGCCCGTGCTGATCGTCATCGACGAGGCCCACAACCTCTGCTCGGCGGACCCGATCACGGCCCTCGACCAGGTGCTGACCGAACGCATCGTGCAGATCGCTGCGGAGGGCCGGAAGTTCGGGCTCTGGCTGCTGCTCTCGACGCAACGGCCCTCGAAGATCCACCCCAACGCACTCTCCCAGTGCGACAACCTCGGCCTGATGCGGATGAGCTCGCCGCGCGACCTCGCGGAGCTCGGCCAGTACTTCGGCTACGCACCGCCCGACCTGCTGGCACGCACGGGCACCTTCGCGCAGGGGCAGGCGCTGTTCGCCGGCGGTTTTGCTCCGACGCCCGGGATCGTCCAGGTCGCCGCACGCCTCACCCACGAGGGCGGGTCGGACGTGGGCGTGCCGCTGTGACCGAGGCGCCGGTCAGCGTCCGTTGCGACTGAAGTGCTGGTAGTCCTTGAGGTTCTGCCAGGTCCCGCCCCAACCCCATCCGATGGCGGCGAACGCCCTGGTCGCAGGGCCGTCGTCGGTGATCATGCCGGGTCGGACGTCGTCGCGGTCGAGGTAGGCGGACGCGAGCTCGGGCAGGACGACGTCGCCCTTCACGTACGGGTTCTGGAACGGGTTGAGATCCACGGCGAGGCCGTACGCGTGCTGCGAGAACGTCGTCGTCCCACGCGTCGGACGACAGTTGAACGCACCCGTGTTGTTTCCGTCGCCGGTCGGCGGGGCCGTCTGCTCGGCCGCACGGGTGATGCGCATCTCCTCGATCGGGAACCGCGCGGCGTACAGCTCCCGGAAGACGCGTACGACGTCACGCGCCACGGCGCGGTTGACCAGCAGCTCGCCGGTGTGGCGTGCGTCGTCGAAGCCCCAGAACGTGAGCCGTATCCAGGCGAGGTCGTCGCGGCCGACCGGGCAGCCGGGGCGCCACGTCGATCGGGCGAGGACCTCGGCAGGCGCCGGGTCCGCGACGCGGCTCGCGAAGCCGTCGCCGGGGAGCGCCGGCAGCTGGTCGGGAAGAGTGAACCGGCGGTTGCGAAGAGCGCGCGGCGTCGGACGGATCTCGCCGAAGCCGTCCTCCGTACGAGGCAGCACCCGCGTGCCCAGCCACGCCGGCGGAACCGTGCCACGGGCGGGCGCGGCGGTCGGCGTCGCGCTCGCTGTCGGGGCTGCCGGGGTGGTCGGAGCAGTCGTCGCCGCCGACGACGAGGTGGCGGCGGACGTGGGACGTGCCGTCGAGTCGGCGTCCGGCTCCTCGCCGGCGCAGCCTGCGAGCAGGACGACCAGCCCGAGTCCGAGGGCCGGGAGCGAGGTCCGTACGCGGTGCCGCACCCTTCGAGTCTAGGAGCGTGCCACCGCCGGACCACGACCGTCCCGAATTCTTTCGCGACGTCCTGTCGATTCTCCCCGTCGCCGATTGTCCGACAGGTGACGGACCGCTTCAGAGGAGGACTCGATGGACAACTTGATGCTGGCATGGATCGTGCTCGACGCCAGGGCCGAGCGCACCGCGCGTGACGAACGCGCCGTGGAGGAGAAGGATGCGTGGTGGACCGGACGATCCGAGGAGATGCTGTGAAGTTCTTGATGCTGGTGCGCGACGATCCCGACCTCACGTTCCCCGAGGAAGGCTCCGGGGAGGTACGGGCGTGGACGGACACGATGGACGCGAACGGCTCGCGCCTGATCGGTGACCGGCTCGCCCCGCCTCCTGAGTCGGTCGTCGTCCGCGTCCGTGAGGGCGCGGTCGTGCGCAGCGACGGCCCGTACGCGGAGACGCGCGAGCACGTCGGCGGGTTCGACGTCCTGGAGGCCCCCGACCTCGAGGCCGCCGTCGCGATCGCCGCGGCGCATCCCATCGCCGCGTACGGATCGCTCGAGATCCGCCCGTTCTGGCCGTTGTTCGACGGGAGCTGACGACGCTGCCGCCACCCGCCGGGCGGGCTGCCGTCGACGACGCGGTCCGCGCTGCCTTCCGCGCTCACTGGGGAGAGGTCGTCGCGTCGCTCGTGCGGCTGACGTCCGACCTCTCCCTCGCCGAGGACTGCGCGCAGGAGGCGTACGCGCGCGCCGCCGCCCGGTGGGCACGCGACGGCGTTCCCGAGAACCCTCGTGCGTGGTTGGTGACGGTCGCGCGCAACGACGCGCGCAACCGCGTCAAGCGCGCCGTCAACGAGCGGTCGAAGCTCGCGCTGATCTCGGCCGGAGAGCGGGGTGAGGGCAGTGGGACGGAGCAGCGGATGATCGACGATGATCTCCTTCGCCTGACCCTGACGTGCTGCCACCCCGCGCTGCCTGCCGAGAGCCAGGTCGCGCTCACCCTCCGCACGGTGGTGGGGATGACCACCGACGAGATCGCGCGGGCGTTCCTGATCCCGCGCGCGACCGCGGCGCAGCGTCTCGTCCGCGGCAAGAGCCGACTCCGTCAGGTCGGGCCGGCCGCGTTCGCCGTCCCTGTCGACGACCTGCTCGCCGAGCGGGTCGATGCCGTGCTGGCGGTGATCTACCTGCTCTTCAACGAGGGGTACGCCGCGACGAGCGGCCCCGTCCTGGTGCGGGGCGACCTCTGCGACGAGGCGCTCTACCTCGGACGGACCGCGGCGCGCCTGCTCCCGGACGAGTCGGAGGCGGTCGGCCTGGTGGCGCTGATGGAGCTCACCCACGCACGGCGCACGGCACGGGTCGACGACGGCGGCGAGCTGCTCACGCTCGAGGAGCAGGACCGGTCCGTGTGGGACCACGGCCTCGCCGGCCGGGCCGTGGCCCGCCTCGACGCCGTCGCACCGGACGCGGCTTACGGGCCGTACCGGATCCAGGCCGAGATCGCCGCCTGCCACGCGAGCGCGACGACCCCCGAGGCGACGGACTGGCGTCGGATCCTCGGCTGGTACGACGCTCTCACTCGCGCTCAGCCGACCGCGGTGGTGGCGCTGAACCGGGCCGTCGCGCTCGCCATGGCGGACGGCGTCGAAGCCGGTCTGGCGGAGGTCGACGCGCTCGACCGTGCCGGGGACCTGGCCCGCCAGCACCTGCTCCCGGCCACCCGCGCGGACCTGCTCGTCCGGCTCGGCAGACCGGCCGACGCTGTGGCGGCTTACGACGCCGCGCTCGCCCTGGTCGACAACGACGTGGAGCGTCGCTTCCTCGAGCGGCGCCGGAAAGCTGCCGAGAACGCTCCGCACTGACGAACGTCGCCTGCGGGTCTCCGCCGGCGGCAGTTGCACAAGAGATCTTGCACAAGATGTGTTGTGCAAGTAGCGTGGGCATCATGAGCGACGACCGCGAGCACCTCTCCGACGACGCCGGCTACCGCCGTACGATCACCGATGCCAAGGCCTTGTCCGCCCTCGCCAACCCTTTCCGCGCCCGGATGCTCGACGCGCTCACCGTGGACGGGCCGTCGACGGCGTCCGCGCTCGCCCAACGCACCGGGCAGGCCGTCGGCAGCGCGAGCCACCACCTCAAGGTTCTTCACGAAGCCGGTCTCGTCGAAGAGGCACCGGAGCTCGCCAGGGATCGTCGCGAGCGCTGGTGGCGCAAGGTGTCGTCCTCGATCCGCTGGTCGCGTGCCGAGTTCGCGACCGACTCCGCGGCCGTCGACGCGGCAAAGGCAGCAGAGTCCATGGAGCTGAACCGACAGTACGACGCCGCTCGCGACTGGCTCGGCAACTCCGAGACCGCCGGTGACTGGGACGACGCCGCCTTCGCCGCCCAGACCTGGCTTCACGTGTCCCCCGCCGAGATGCGCGAGCTGAGTGAGGAGATCGTCGAGCTCCTCACCCGATGGCACCGACGGGAGGTCCCTGACGACGGGGTGGATCGCGAGACCGTGCTCGTCTTCGCCCGAGGGTTCCCGCACCAGCCCTGACCGCCGGAACCACCGCCGACCGCACACCTCCTCGGGAGGTGATGCCGTCCTGCCCTGGAGGAGGAGGATCCATGACCCGCACGAATGCGGAGCCCACCGGCTCCGGCTTCGGCCACCTCTGGCTCGGCGAGGGCGCCAGCCTCCTCGGCAACGCGACCAGCGCGTTCCTGATCCCGGTCCTCGCGGTCGTCCATCTCGACGCGGGACCGCTCTGGATGGGCCTCCTCACGGCAGCGGCCTGGCTACCCTGGGTCGTCGTCGGCCTCCCCGCCGGCGCGCTCGTCGATCGCCATGCACCGAAGACAGTGATCGTCACCGCCAACCTCCTCGCGGGCGCGGCGCTGCTCACCGTGCCAGTCGCCGGATGGACCGGACGGCTCACGCTCGGACAGCTGCTCGTGGTCGCGCTGACGACAGGGACCGCCGCCGTGTTCTCGCGCACCGCCGGCATCAAGATCGTGCCTGCGGTGGTCGGCCCGGGCGGTCTCGAGCAGGCGAATGCGCGGCTGCTCGGCACGGAGTCGCTGACCCACGTCGCCGGTCCCGGGATCGGTGCGTTGCTGATCACCACGGTCTCGGCGGCCACCGGGCTGCTGCTGGACGTCGTCGGCTTCGTGGTCTCCGCGATCTGCATGCGCCGGGTGCACCCGCGCCGGCGGGCCGACGTCGGGATCACCCCGGAGAGGCTGCGTACGCAGGTCGCGGAGGGCATTCGTATCGTGCGGCACGACCGCTACCTCGGGCCCTTCGTCCTGATCGGTGGCGTCTCCAACTTCGGACTGACAGGTACGTCGGCGCTGATCGTCGTCTACCTCGTCGACACGCTCGGCATCGATCCCTCGTACGCCGGCCTCGTGATGATGCTCGGGAGCATGGGAGGAGTCGCCGGTGCGCTCGTCGCGACGCCTCTCGCTCGGCGGTGGGGAACCGGTCGGGCCTCGACCGGGCTGCTGGTCGCGAGTGCTCCGTGCGCGCTGCTGGTCGCTCTCGCCGAGACGAGCCGTCAGGTCGGGATCACCGTGGCCGGGCTCGTCCTGCTCGGTGCGACGGTGGTCGCGGGCAACGTGGTTCGAGGGTCGTGGCGACAGCGCTACGTCCCGGAACGCCTCATGGGCAGGGTCGTCACGACCAGCCAGGTCGTCAACTACGGCGCGATGCCGTTGGCGGGCGTCACCGCCGGCCTGCTCGCGCACGGCCTCGGGACCCGCCCCACGATGCTCGTCATGGCGGGCGTGCACCTGCTCGCCTCCCTCGCTGTGCTGCTCACACCGATCGGCCGCCTCGCGGAGCTGCCTGCGTGGGAGGACCCCCTCCCTTCGTCGCAGCGTCGTAGCCCATCGGACGATGCCGCGACACCGTCCGTCCCCGTACGGTCGACTTCGTGACCGACGCACCCTCGACCACGACGCTCGGCTTCACGCGCGCCGACAAGATCGGGACCAGCATCATCTTCGGTGGCGCCGGGCTCCTCGTCTTCCTCCTCGCGCCGCTGCTGGCAGCGTGGCTCTCCGACGTGCCGGTCGTACCGTTCAAGGGGCCGCTCGAGTGGGTCGGCTCGTTCGACCAGCCGTGGGCATGGGTGGCGCGTCCGCTCGTGGGCCTGCTGGTCGGTCTCGCCGTCGCGCTCGTCGTCATCGTCGACGCGTACCGGCTCGACGTGGGCGACGCCGCGATCGTGGTGCACCACGGTGACGACCGCAGGCGGATCGAGCGTACGCAGGTGGTCGCGGTCTACCGGGACGGCAAGAAGGTGGTCATCGACGGGCGCGAGGGCCGGCGCCTCTTCGACCACGACGTCGAGGCGAGCAAGGACTCCGTCGCCGCGGCGTTCCGACGCCACGGCTATCCGTGGGAGGGCGTCTAGGCCTTGTTGTCCGTACGGCGCCGGTCGCGCCACGCGCCGGTCGCCCACAGCGCCCAGAGCACGAGCAGCGGCTGGAACAGGAGCCGGATCGCACGAGCCCGGTCGTCGTTGAGGCCGAACGCGTCGGTGTGCGTGACGTACTGCGAGATGTTGCCGGGGAAGATCGCGACGAAGAAGGCAGCCGTCAGCCAACCGACCGCGACGCGCCTGCCCGGGAGACCGATCAAGGCACCGCCGAGGCCGACCTCCACGAAGCCCGACGCGACGACGACCGTGTCACCGTCGAGCGGCACCCAGTCCGGCACCTGCGCGAGGAACTCCTGCCGGGCCCACGTGAGGTGGCTGATACCGGCCGTCATCAGGAACGCGCCGAGAGCGAGGCGGCCGATCGTGCGCGGGGCCGACAGGGATGTCGGCTCGGTGGTCTTGCGTGACATGGGACCTCGCTCGTGGAGTGAAGGTGCGACCACCCTAGGTTCTCGCACGGAGTGCGTCAGATGGTGGCGATCGAGCACGCCGCGGCGCACCGGCCACTAGTCTTCTCGTCATCAGCGAGACACCTGCGCGGCTCGTCGGCCGCGACGACGAGATCCGCACGCTCCGCGCCCTGGTGACGGCTGCCCGCAACCAGGCAGGCGGTGCCGTGGTGGTCCGTGGCGACCCCGGGATCGGCAAGACGACGCTGCTCGAGGCGGTGACGTCCCGGCTGCCCGGTGTTCGTGTGATCCGACTCGACGGCTACGAGACCGAGTCGGCCATCGCCTTCGCGGCGCTCCACCGGTTGATGGTGCCGCTGCGCGCGTACGAACACGCACTCCCGGCCGCCCAGCTCGCCGCTCTCAGGACGGCGACCGGCGCGGCCGAGGGGCCGCCACCCGACCGGTTCCTGGTCGGGCTCGGACTCCTCGGCCTGCTCGACGTCGCCGCCGGCGAGCAGCCGATCGTGTGCGCGGTCGACGACGCGCACTGGCTGGACCCGGAGTCGCTCGAGGTGCTGGCGTTCGTCGCGCGCCGCCTCCAGGCGGAGTCGTTGGCGATGATCTTCGCGGCTCGCGACAACGACGCGGCGGCGGCACGGACGGCCGGGCTGCCTGTGCTGCGTCTGGACGGCCTGGACCGGGACGCGGCGACGACCCTGCTCACGGCGTCGATGACACAGGCGCTCGATCCGATGGCGGCCGCGGGGGTCGTCGAGGCCACCGGCGGCAACCCGCTCGCGCTGGTCGACCTCAGCCGCGACCTCGACGCGTCGGAGCTCGCCGCGCTCAGTCTCGCCGACGACCCGCTGCCGATCGGCCGCACGCTCGAGTCCCACTACGTCCAGCAGGTCCGCCGCAGCGGTGCGGACGCGCAGCGGTGGATGCTGGTCGCGGCCGCAGGCTCGGCGGCCGACACCGAGGTGGTCCTCCGTGCCGCACGCGCGCTCGGCATCCCCGAGGGTGCCGCCGATGGACCCGAGGCCGCCGGCCTCATCGGGCTGGGTTCGACGGTGCGCTTCCGTCACCCGCTCGTGCGCTCCGCCGCGTACGCCTCCGCCTCCGGAGCCGAGCGCCGCCGCGTCCATGCAGCACTGTCGACCGCCGCCGGGGAGCTGGGGATGGTCGAGCTGCAGGCGGTCCACGCCGCGAAGGCCACGCTCGGCACCGACCCCTCCGTCGCCGACCGTCTGGAGCAGGCGGCCGACCGTGCCGGCGAACGCGGTGGCTCAGCGTCCCGTGCCAGCGTGCTGGCCCGTGCCGTCGAGCTCACGCCCCCGGGCCCGGACCGCGTACGCCGCCAGGTCGCGGCGGCCGAGGCGGCGCTCGCCGCGGGAGCCGCCCAGGTCGCGTACGGGCTGCTGGCCGAGATCGGCCGCGACTCCCTCGACCCGGTGCTGCACGGGCGGGTGATCTCTGTCGAGACCGCGCTGGCGCTGTTCGTCCCGGACGCCGACCAGATCGTGCACACGAGCGCGCAGATGCTTCGTGCGGCCGCCCTCTTCCACGGTCGCGACCTCGAGCGCGAGCAGCTGGCGCTCGTGCGTGCGTTCGAGTACGCGTTGCCACCCGAACGCATGCTCGCGGGTGTCAGCCTCGAGGAGCTCGGCCGCCGGCTCACCGCCGGGGCGGACCTCACGGACGGCACAGCGTCCACGGTCCTGCGCGGGCTCGGCGCGCACCTGCTCCTCCCCTATGCGGACGCGGTGCCGGTGATGCGTGCGGCGGTCGACGCGTTGTCGGAGGTCGACGACGACGAACTCCTCGCGCTCGGCACGATCAGTGTCGCGCTGACGACGGCGCTGTGGGATGCACGGGCCCGGCGTGCGCACCTCGTCCGGTGCGCCGCCACCGCGCGCGAACGCGGTGCGCTGCACGTTCTCGACACCGTGCTGTGGGTCCTCTCGCTGGTCGAGCTCAACGGGGGCAGCCCTCGCCGCGCGGGCGAGCACGTCGAGCACGTCCGCGAGGTGCGCCGCGCGATCGGCTACGACGCCGAGAACGTCGTCAACGTCGCGTACCTCGCCTGGCAGGGTGCACCGCGCGAGGTGGTCGACGCCGTCGCGGAGGGTGCTGGCGCGCTCGGGTTCGGCGGCGTGCAGGCGTCGGCCGCCAGCGGGCTCGCTGCGCGAGCGCTCGCCGAGGGCGCGTACGCCGACGCGTACGCGCTCCTGCGACCGCTGGTCGAAGATCCCTTTCTCCAGGTCACCCCGCTGCAGTACCCCGACTTCGTCGAGGCCGCCGTCCGGTCAGGGCGTACGGAGGAGGCGCTGCCGTACGTCGGGCGACTGACGGCGTCGGCAGAGGCCAACGGGTCCCCGTGGAACCGCGGCGTCGCCGAACGCTCCTGTGCGCTGGTGTCTGCCGACGAGGAGGCCGAGAGCCACTACCGTGCCGCGATCGAGACCCTCGACGGCGCGGGCGTGGAGATCGAGATCGCGCGGGCGCACCTGCTGTACGGCGAGTGGCTGCGGCGCGCCCGCCGCCGCGGGGACGCGCGCGAGCACCTCGCGGTCGCGGCGGAGGCGTTCGAGCGGATGGATGCGACAGCGTTCGCCGCTCGGGCGCGCGCTGAGCTGGACGCCGCGGGCGGCACCGCTCGTACGGGTGGGAGCGGGCGCGTCGACCTCACCGCGCAGGAGACGACGGTCGCCAGGCTCGCGGCCGCCGGGCGGACGAACGCGGAGATCGGCGCCACGCTCTTCATCAGCGTGAACACCGTCGACTACCACCTGCGGAAGGTCTTCCAGAAGCTCGCGATCACGTCGCGCCGCCAGCTCGTCGACCACGTCGCCTCCTTGCGGTGACGAGCGGCGGCTAAGGGCAGAGCAGCTCGAGGAGGCCGGCGGACTCGCGCCGCAGGGTCTCTGCCGCGTCGGCGTCGCCGGCGAGGTAGTCGATGAGGGCGCGGAGGAACAACCCGTCGTACAGCGAGTACGCGACCGGGGAGGACAGCCGTGATTGGCTCGCCGCCAGCTCGGCGTAGCGCGAGACGACGCGCCAGATCATCTGCTCCAGAAGCAGGTCGATCTCCTGGATCACGCCCACGAGCTCTGCGGTGTACATGCTCTGGTTGCGCAGGTCGTACCACATGCGATGCAGGGTCGTCTCGTCACGCAGGGTCGTCACCATCGCCTCGGCGAACCCCTCGCGGAGCGCCTCGGGTGTCCTTGCGAACTCGAGGATCTCGTCGTAGTGCTTGACGCAGTCCTGCTTGTACTGGCGGATGCAGTGCTGCATCAGGTCGAGCTTGTCGCTGAAGTAGTAGTGGACGACGCCGTGGGAGTAGGGAGAGTTCTCGGCGATGTCACGCAGGCTCGTGTGGGCGAAGCCACGGTCGGCGAGGGTCGTCAGTGCGGAGGACGCGAGCTCGGAACGCCGCTGCTCGAACTTGTCGACCGCGGCACGCTCCGCCCGCACCTGCTGGCGTGTCGACGGACCATCGGACTTGGTCATCCGCCCATCGTAGGCGCGCCAGCACTCCGAGGAACGCGAGATGCACATCGAATCTTGACGAATGTCAGCAAAAATCTTGTCAAGCGTCAAGATGTCTGTTCTCCTTGGACCACATCGTCGGCTCCGGCCGGTGATCTGAAGGGGCTCGGCGCCGGCGGGGGCGGCACCGAGCCCCTTTTACATTCCTGGCCCGGCGCGTCCTCGCGGCGCCATCCTCCCGCCACCGACTACGTGAAACACGTGGTCCGGGTGCGCACCTCTCTCGGCGATGCTCGCGGTACGACGCAACCAGGGAGGTGCCGATGCCCTTCGTCACCGTCGACGACGGTGCCCGCATCTACTACAAGGACTGGGGGATCGACGGCTCCCCCGTCGTCCTCGGGCACGGATGGCCGCTGAACTCGGACGCCTGGGAGGCCGCCGCACTCTTCCTCGCCGAGCACGGCCACCGCGCCGTGGCGCACGACCGCCGCGGGCACGGGCGCTCGTCCCAGACCTGGCACGGGAACGAGATGGACACCTACGCCGACGACCTCGCGACGGTCATCGAGACGCTGGACCTGTCCGACATCACGCTCGTCGGGCACTCCACCGGCGGCGGCGAGGCCGTCCGCTACCTCGCGCGGCACGGGAGCGCCCGCGTCGCACGTCTCGTCCTGGTGTCGGCGGTCCCGCCGTACATGCTGCGCGCCGACGACAACCCTGACGGGATTCCGGCCGAGGTCTTCGACGCACTCCGCTCCGGCGAGCTCGCCGACCGCTCACAGCTGTACCGCGACCTGGCCGACGGACCGTTCTTCAACCACGACCGCGCTCCGGTCGACCAAGGCTTCCGCGACGCGTTCTGGGCGCAGAGCCTGGGCTGCGGCCACCGTGCCGCGTACGAGTGCATCGCCGCGTTCTCCGCGACGGACTTCCGGCCCGACCTTGCAGCGATCGACGTCCCCACGCTCGTCATCCACGGCGACGCCGACCAGATCGTCCCGCTCGACGTCGGCGGCCGCCGTACGGCCGAGCTCGTCGACGGCGCCGTGCTGTCGGTGTACGAGGGCGGCGCCCACGGCCTGCCGGACACCTCGCGCGAGCGCCTCCACGACGACTTGCTCGCCTTCGTCGAAGGCCGACCGAGCAGGACGAACACACAGTTCCGACCACCAAGCACCACGAAAGACGGGAAGGGCACACCATGACCGACGCCACCGCACCAGACACGATCGTCCTCGTGCACGGTCTCTGGATGACACCGCGCAGCTGGGAAGGCTGGGTGGACTACTACGGCGCGAAAGGCTTCACCGTCCTGACGCCCGGCTACCCCGGGTTCGAGATCGAGGTCGAGGCGCTCCGCGAGAACCCCGACGTGATCGCGAACCTGACGGTTCCCGAGACCGTCGACCACCTCGCCGCCGTCATCGAGGCGCTCGACGCGCCGCCGATCATCATGGGCCACTCCTTCGGCGGCACGCTCACGCAGCTGCTGGCGGCACGCGGTCTCGGTGCAGCAGCGGTCGCCATCGACTCCGCGCCGACCGAGGGCGTGCGAGTCAACCCGCCGTCGCAGGCGAAGTCGCTGTTCCCGGTGCTGAAGAACCCCGCGAACCGTCACAAGGCCGTGGGCTTCACGGCCGAGGAGTTCCACTACTCGTTCACCAACACGCTCACCAGGGAGGAGTCGGACAAGGCCTGGGAGCGCTACCAGATCCCAGCGCCCGGCAACTGGGTGTGGCGGTACGGGCTGTTCGCGAACTTCATCCCCGGCCACCAGGAGACGTGGGTCGACTACGACAACGACGACCGCGCGCCGCTGCTCTTCATCGGCGGCAGCGAGGACCACATCATGCCGCCCTCGGTGAACAAGTCGAACGCCAAGCACTACAAGAAGTCGGCGTCGCTCACGGAGTACCACGAGTTCGAGGGCCGCGACCACTGGACGTGCGCCGCTCCGGGGTGGGAGGCCGTCGCCGACTACGCCCTCGAGTGGGCCCTTGAGCACGCCGACACGGCACCCCGTACGGCGCCGGTCGCCGACGCGTGAGACTGACCCACCTCGGCGGGCCGACCGTCCTGGTGGAGCTCGACGGGTGGCGGATCCTCACCGACCCCACCTTCGACCCACCGGGACGGCGGTACGGCTTCGGCTGGGGCACGTCGTCGCGCAAGACCGAGGGCCCTGCGCTGGGGCTGGCGGAGGTCGAGCCTGTCGATGTCGTGCTGCTCAGCCACGACCACCATGCCGACAACCTCGACGACGCTGGACGTGAGATGCTCACGCGGGCCGGCGTCGTGCTCACGACCCGCGCCGGCGCGCGACGCGTCGCCGGTGGTGGCGACGTGCGCGGTCTGCAGTCTGGCGAGGAGACCGTCGTCCGTGCCGCCGACGGTCGCACGCTCACGGTCCGGGCGACGCCCTGTCGTCACGGGCCGCCGCTCAGCCGACCGATCGTCGGGCCCGTCGTCGGGTTCGCCGTACGCGTCGGAGACCAGCGTCGTACCGCGTTGTGGATGACCGGAGACACCGTGCTGTACGGAGCTCTCCGTACAGCCGCCGAGGAGCTCGACGTCGACGTCGCCCTGGTCCACGCGGGGAAGGTGCGCTTCCCGACCACCGGGCCGCTGCGCTACTCGATGGACGGCTCCGACGCGGTCGACCTGATCTCGACCCTCCGGCCTCGGGTCGCCGTGCCCGTGCACTACGAAGGGTGGTCGCACTTCAGCGAGCCGCCCGCGCACCTCCATGAGGCGATCGACGCGGCGCCGGCCGACGTGCGTGAGCGCGTCGTGTGGCTGGACCGGGGCGTGCCGCAGGAGGTGTGAGGTAGTCGCTCCTCCCTATCCCGGAGGCAGGTGATCGGGTAGCCCGAGCTGCGGGAACTGGTCGGCGTGGAAGGTGACGATCTCCGCGATCGCTCCGCCGCTGATGCGCAGGACGTCGATCGTGAGCGGCAGGTAGGCGCCTTCCCGCTCGCGCCGGTGGTAGAAGGCGACGGCGGGCTGCCGGTTCACGGAGGTCGGGACGGCGCGCAGGTTCGTCATGCCCTCGAACCCGCTCTCGACCCAGTCGTTCACCACGGCGTCGCGGCCGACGTACAGGCCGGGCGTGGGCGGCATCGAGCAGCGGACGTCATCGCGCAGGATCGTGACGATGCCGCTGATGTCCGCGGCCACGCTGGCGTCGGTGTAGCGGCGCACCAGCTCGCGTGTCCGGGTGTCCTCGTCACTGCCGGTCCAGTCCTGGCGCTCGGCCGGCAAGTGCTCCCGCATGCCGGCGCGGGCCCGTTGCAGCGCGCTGTTCACGGAGTTGACGGAGTCCCCGAGGAGCTCCGCGACGTCTTTCGCCGGCCAGCCGAGCACGTCCCGAAGGATCAGTACGGCCCGCGGGCGCGGCGCGAGGTGCTGGACCGCGACCACGTACGCCAGCTCGATCGTCTCGCGTGCGACGGCGACGGTCTCCGGCTCGTCCACGTCGTCCGCGGCGAGCTCGTCGAGCAGCCGGTCCGGGTAGGGCTGCAGCCACAGCACCTCGCCGCCGGTCGCAGGCTCCGGGCGTCGCTTGGCGAGCAGGTCCAGGCAGGCGTTGGTGGCGATCCGGTACAGCCAGGCGCGGAACGTCGACCGCCCCTCGAACGTCTCCCGCCGCCGCCACGCACGGAGGAACGTCTCCTGCACGGTGTCCTCGGCGTCCTGGAACGACCCGAGCATCCGGTAGCAGTGCACGTGCAGCTCTCGCCGGTGCCGCTTCGCCAGCTCGGAGAACTCCGGCTCGTCGACCTTGCCCACACCGGTCCCACCCAACCCGCTCATGCCGAGCTCCTCCAGCCGCGTGTCCGCACCCATCACGTCTTCCTTCCGTCGCCTCGAGTCCCGTCGTACGTGTGACGGGTACGGGCGCGAAAGCTCATCACTGGGCGCGGTCGGTCACCGCAGCAACGACGGAGCCGGGTTGTAGGGAAGGTATCCGACGGACCAGGGATCGAGCGCCCGCAGCTGGTTGAGCGTCACGATGTTGCTGACCATGAGGTTGTTCGCGGTCTGGTTCTGCGTCGCCGTCCCCACGCTCGGCGCCGTCTGGACCCATGTGTCGGCGTAGCCGTCGCCGTTGGTGTCGACCTGCTGCCACTCCGGGAACCCGTCCTGGTTCGGGTCGTAGTAGGCCCGCTCGCCGAGTCCGTTGCGGTCGGCGTCGACGAGGAACAGCTCGAAGTAGCCGTCCTCCTGCTGGTCGAGCGCGGCTCCCGAGGTCGTGGGGAGGTAGACCGCGATCATCTCGTAGCGACCGTTGCGGTCCTCGTCGAAGAGGATGGCGTCGACCCGCCCGTCCGCCTCGCGGTCGTAGTAGTAGTCCAGCGTCCCGTTGCCGTCGGCATCGGCGAGCCACACGCGCGGAGCACGGACGACGGTGACGCGGATCTTCCGGCTGGCGCGCAGGCGGTGCGTCTTCTTCGCCTGGGCGAACACCCGCTTGGAACCCTTGGGCAGAGCCACCTTGCCGCGCTTCGCCCGGATCCGGACGACCTGAACCCGCTTCTTGCCCCGTGCCGAGCGGTAGAAGACGCGGACGCGACGCGCGTTGCTCCGGATCGAGACCACGACGCGTCCGGTAGCCACCTGGTGACGCGATGCCTTGATCCGAGCGCGCTTACGCTTCTTCCTCGCATCCTCGACAGCAGGTTGCGTCGGGGTCGCGCGCTCAGGCTGAGCCACACCGGCGGTCACCGTGGGCGCCTGCGACGCCGCTCCGGGCGACGCCGGGAGGAACGCGCCCGTCAGCACCATCGAGATCGTGACAGCGATCGAGCGAACGCTCATCGGAGTCCCCCTTCTCCTGGAGCCTCACGCTAGACCGGCGAGAGGGCGTCGGAGCGGGGTTGCACGTTTCGGTCAGCGGCGGTCCTGCCAGGTGCAGAGGCAGACCTTGTTGCCCTCGGGATCGGCGAGGACCCAGAAGCTCGGTGCCTCGGCGTCGCTCACGAAAGTGCCGCCGGCAGCGAGCGCGGCGTCGATCCGTGGCTGGACCTGCTCCGGCTCGACCCAGACGTCGAGGTGCCACCGCTGGCGCGGCTCCTCGCTCCCCGACTTCTGGAACCAGATCGTCGGCAGGCCGTCGTGCGGGTCGTTCAGCTCGTCGTCGACCTCAGCGACGTCCGACTCCTCCATCGCCAGCGCCGCCTTCCAGAACGGCAGGACGCCCTGGTGCGCCGGGGTGTCGAGAGCAAGCTCGAGGCGCGCGACGGAGGCCGACTCCATGGATGTCCCTTCGCCGGCCTCGGCGACGATCTCGCTGATCCTCCGCGCCAGGCGTACGTCCCGCTCGGTCACGCCGCGCGCGTCGTGGCTGGTCAGCCGGACGTCCACGTGGGAGTAGCGAAGGTCGACATCAGGGTGGTGGTCCATCTCTTCGGCCGCTGCGCCGATCGCGTTGACGATGGCGAGCCCGGTGGCGAAGTCGGGGGTGACGATGCGGGTCTGCAGCCCACCGATGAGATAGGCCCACCCGCCGAGCCGTTCGTCGGCGATCTGCTGTCCGGTCATGGGTTCGGTGCTCATGGACCCATGCTGCCGCCATGAGAGGCTGACGCGCATGCCCACGTTTCCCCCGACGTACGCCGAAGACGTCATCGCCGCCCCGGCGCACGCACAGCTCGAGGCGTTCCTCGACCAGCACCGTGCCGCGATCCACGACTCGCTCGACGGTCTGACGGAGGAGCAGGCACGCCGCCGGCTCGTGCCGTCGAAGACCACGCTCCTCGGGCTCGTGAAGCATGCGACGTTCGTCGAGAAGGTCTGGTTCGACGAGGCGATCACCTGCCGCACGCGCTCGGAGATCGGCATCCCCGCGTCGCCGGACGAGTCGTTCGACCTCGACGGCGACGACACGATCGACTCGGTCCGCACGGCGTACCGCCACGCCGTCGAGGCCTCCCGCCGGGCGGCGGCACCGCTCGGGCTCGACGACCTCGTACGAGGCAACCGCCGAGGTCCGCTCCCCTTCCGCTGGGTCTACTTCCACGTGCTGCGCGAGATCGCCCAGCACTGCGGCCACGCCGACATCCTGCGGGAGCAGGTCCTCGCAGAGGGGTAGACCCACCTCGTGACAATGCGTCCGATCGGTCGTATTCTTGCGGCATGACGATGACGAACGAGAAGTCCGCCCTCGAGACGCCTTCGTACGGGGTGGTGGTCCCGGTGCGGGTCTACCTCGACGACCTCGACGGGTTCGGGATGCTCAACCACGTGGAGTACGCCCGGCTCTTCGACCACGCGGTGATCGACTACTGGACCGATGCCGGCTGGGTCCTCGACCCGACGCGCTCCGTCCAGGTCATCCGCGAGCTGCACCTGACCTTCCACCAGCCGATCACCCAGATCGGCGACGTGGCCGTGCACCTGTGGGTGGAGCAGGCAGGCCGGACGAGCGTGAACTACCGGTTCCGGATCCTGTCGAGCGATCACGAGACCCTGCATGCGGAGGGCACGCGACGGCTGATCAACCTCGACCCCAGCACGCTGCGCCCGACACCGCTCACGGACGAGCAGTGGGGCTTCGCCGCGCCGCTGCTCGCGCCCGACGTCGTACGACCCACCGGCTGAGTCCGATCAGTCGAGCGCGCCGATCACGTCCAGCGCACACACGACCGCGAGGTCGAGCTCGTCGTCGGAGTCGAACAGCACCGAGCGGGTGATGCCGGCGGCGAGGAACGCGTCGATCTGGAACGCGAGCGTACGCCCGTCGCCGCCCGCCGCGACCACGTCCGTCGCGAGGAGGTCGAGCCACTCGTGCTTGAGGGCGCGAACCGCGTCGGCCACAGGGCCGGCCTGACCCCCGAACTCCGCCGACGAGGTGACCAGGAAGCAGCCGCCGGGGAAGACCCGCCGGCGCACGTACGCCGCCCAGCTCTCGACCAGCGCTCGCAGCCTCGGCGCACCTGGATCGGCGGCCCACACCGGTGCGACGACCTCGGCGATCACGACCCGGCGAGCCTCGGCGATCGCCGCGAGCTGGATCGCCTCACGGTTCTCGAAGACGGTGAGGATGCCGCTCTTGCTGACGCCCGTCGCAGTCGCGAGGCCACCGACGGAGAGCGAGTCGAGGCCGTGCGTCGTCGCAGTGTCGGCCGCCTGGCGCGCCACCTTGCGCCGCGTCGCGTCACCACGGGCGCGGCGCCCATCGGTGGTGGTGCTCATGGCTCGAGTCTAGGAGGCGTGCTCGGACTCACCTCGCGCGTCGGCGGAGGACGAGCAGGGCATTGACCGCCACCACGACGACGGCGGTGATCGCGGCCGTGACGACCAGTGCACCTGAGGTCTCCCGCACCGCGACGATGAGGCCGACGAGCGCCCACACGAGCGTCGCGGCGTACGCCCACGAACCGCCGATCAGCACGCTCAGGGCCACTGCGACCACCGCGGTGACCACGAGGACGCCCAGCTGCCAGCCGACGTCGTCCCCGTCGAGCCAGCCTGCGGCGACGATCGCCGTGCACACGTTGAGGATCCCCGCGGCAGTCACCCACCCGGCGTAGACGCCGGTCGTGACACGAGCCAGCGTCGTGAGCCAGGACGGTCCGGTCGAGTCCGGCGCCGGACGGTTCGCGACCCGGGCGGCATCCGCGGCGAGCACGACCATCGCCACGAGGACGACCGCCGTACCCCAGGACGACTCCCACGCGGCGACGACGATCCAGAGTGCGGCACCGACGTAAAGGAGGAGCAGATCACGCAGGAGGCGATCGGGCAGGACCGTGCCGGTGGCGCCCCGCACGAGGACGACGATCCCGTACGCGATCGTCAACAGGTAGACGAGGCTCCAGATCGAGAACGTGTAGCCCGCGGGCGTGATCAGCAGGTCGTCGCCCTGGCTGCTCGCCGGCGCTCCGAGGCTCCAGATCGCCTGCACGGCCGGCACCGCCACCTGGACGACCGCGGCGGCGAGCACCGCCCACGAGAGAGCGGGCGACGGCCGGGTGGGGGCGCTCAGTGTCGTCGAGGTTGTCATCCCTCGTCACGCTACCCGCGGCTGAGCGCCGCCACAGACTGCGAGCCCCTTGCCCGGATCGCACCGTTCGTGGTGACATGTCCGCCATGCCGAACCGCGTCATCACCCCGCGCGATGCGCTGGTCGTCGCGCGCGCATGGTTCCTCGACGGGCGGACCGTCGACATGAAGGTCCTGGCGGACGAGCTCGCGGTCGGCCGAGCGACGCTCTACCGTGTGGTCGGCAGCCGCGAGAGACTCCTGGGCGACGTGATGGAGTCGCTCGCCCGGCCCACGATGGCCGCCGCGTTGGTGCGTGCACGCGAGCGCGGGCTCACCCCCGGGGTCGAGCAGCTGGTGGGCGCTGCCCGGATCATGAACCGCGCCGTGATGGAGTTCGCGCCGCTCCGCACGTTCCTGGCGGCGGAGCCCGAGACGGCCTTCCGGGTGCTGTTCATGCCCGCGGCGCAGGTGCACGTCCGGATCGTGCAGGCCTGGCAGCAGGTGTTGTCGACGGCGGTCGCGCGCGGCGACCTCGATCCTGACGCCGACACGGAGCGCCTCGCCTATCTCTTCGTCAGGATCGGCGAGTCCATGATCTACGCCGACCTGCTGGCCGGCCGCGAGCCCGACCTGGATCTCGCGGCCGACCTGCAGCGGTCGTTGCTGGCCCAGGCTGCCGCCTGACTCAGCCGAGCAGCGCCCAGAACCCGCAGTTGCTCGCTGCGGCGACGTCCTCCCTGGCGATGCCGCCCGCGCTCTCGAGGTTCAGAGCGAGGACGTCACCCGGACCTTCGTACGCCGGCCACCGTGGGAGGCCACGCCCGTGCGGACGACCGGTCGCGGCGAAGCTCGTCCAGTAGGCGACCATGGCATCCGAGAGCCGATCCTGCTCGCGGGTGAGCCCGTCGCCGAACAGCCCGGGGAACAGGAAGGGCAGCTCAGTCGCGTGAGAGGCACCGTCCTGCCCGGCGAGCAGCGGGATCAGCGGGTCGGCCGTACGGTCCTGGAACTGGTACGCGTAGACACGTGCGCCGCGGCGGTCGGTCGCGAGGTCGTACGCGTCCACGTGGGTGCACGTCGAGAGCGGCGAGCCGTAGTCGCTGAACACCGTGGACAGGGCGATGATCGGCGACGGGTACGCCGTGACCGGGTAGCGCTGCAGGACCCCCGGCGCGGCGGGACCGAACGTGGCGCCGATCGCGCCGGTGTACTGGGCGGCGGTGAGCGCCGTGCCGTACTGGAGGGGGATGAACAGCCGGTTCTCGTCGAGGGTGTTGCCGTGGACGAGGTCGACGCGGTTGGCGGTCCCGTCGGCGAGGGCCTCGCGCGGCTGTCGCGGGAGCACGCGGTCACCGACGGCGGGGGCGCCGCCTGGCCACGCGCGCAGCAAGGTCTCGACGTCGACCTCACGCAGGCAGGCGGCGACGTCGGCAGCCTGCGCACAACCCACCGCTTCGGCGACTCGCTCACCCGTCGCCTCGGCGGTCTCGACGCTGGCGAAGTCGCTCGCGCACGAGTAGCTCTGCGCGATCGCACGACGGAACAGACCGCGCGCACCCGGCGAGGCGACGTTGGCGCACACCGACGCACTCCCGGCCGACTCTCCGAACACCGTCACGTTGCGCGGGTTGCCACCGAAGGCACGTGCGTTGCGCTGCACCCACCGCAGCGCCGCCTGCTGGTCCAGCAGTGCTGCGTTGCTCGACCCGAGGTCGGGGTGGGTCAGGAACCCGAGCGGCCCCAGACGGTAGTTGATCGTCACGACGACGACGTCACCCTGCGTCGCGAGCTTGGACGCGTCATAGCTGCCGCCCGTACCCGTCAGGAAAGATCCACCATGGATCCACACCATCACCGGCAGCCCGGCTCGTCGCGCCGAACGGCCGGCCGGCGTCGTGACGTTGAGGTAGAGGCAGTCCTCGTCGACGGTGGTCGCGTTGCCCGTGCCGTTGGTCAGCTGCGCGCACTGCTGGCGCGGCGCGGTCGCGTCGAGGACGCCGCGCCACGGCGTCACGGCCTGCGGCGCACGGAAGCGTCGGTCGCCGGTCGGGGGCGCGGCGAACGGGATGCCCTCGAACGTCCGGAGAGCACGCTCGGCGGTGCCACGTACAGCGCCGTCCGACGTGCGCACGACGGTGTCGTCGCGGTGTCGGCCCGGCGTCCCTTCAGCAGGGGACGCGAGCGACGCGACTGCGACGGACATCGCGAGCGAGCAAGCGACGAGTGCGGGGCGGAGAAGAGTGCGGCGTCGGCGGAAGGCAGGCACAGAGGGGCTCCTGGGGTTCGGAGGTGCAGCCCTCACCTCGGCCGCGGTGCGACGCTAGACCGGCAGGTCGGGGGCGCGCCAGGGACCGGCGTGAACGTGAGACCGCGTCCCAGGCGTGCGAGAGCGTGCCCGGCCGAGCGGGCGAGGATGCGGGACACTGCGGAGGTGCTGCACCTGCGCCTCGTCATCCCAGCGAGCCTGACCGACGACGTCGAACGCCTGCTGCTCGCCGACGACGCGGTCAGCAGCGTGGTCGTCCTGCGGGGAGTCGCCCTGAAGCCGACGGGTGATCTCGTCCACGCCGACGTCGCTCGCGAAGCAGCGAACGGGGTCGTCGACGGACTCCTCGCCCTCGACGTCCACCGGTTGGGCACCCTCCACATCGACCCGGTCCAGACGTGGCTCTCGCAGGCTGCGTTCGACGCCGAGAGGAAGAGCCCGGGCAGCAGCGCCGACTCGATCGTGTGGGCCGGTGTCGCGCAGCAGGCCTACGAGGACACGGAGCCCAACTGGACCTTCATGTCCTTCATGGTCCTCGCGACCGTGCTCGCCGCGATCGCGATCACGACCGACTCGCTGGTCCTCGTGATCGGCGCGATGATCCTCGGCCCTGAGTTCGGTGCGGTGATCGCCCTCGGTGTCGCCCTCGTCCGCAAGCGCTACCACCTGCTGCGGCGCGCGATCCGGGCCCTCGCGCTGGGCTTCGGCGTCGCCATCGCGGCCACCACCGCCCTGGCACTGGTGGCCCGTGCACTCGGGTGGATCACCCCGGCGATGCTGTCGGCACCGCGCCCGTACACCGGGTTCGTCTCCTCACCCGACCAGTGGTCGTTCATCGTCGCCGTGATCGCTGCGGCCGCCGGGGTTCTCTCGGTGACCTCGTCGCGACTCGGTGGCCTGTCGGGCGTCTTCATCTCGGTGACGACGATCCCCGCCGCCGGCGACATCGCGCTCGGGCTCGCGTTCGGCCGGTGGCACGACGTCGGAGGAAGCACCTTGCAGCTGCTCGCGAACATCACCGGCATGGCGCTCGCCGGCTGGCTGACCCTCACGCTCCAGCAGACGCTGTGGGGACGGCTGTCCCGCCAGCGCGCTCGCCTGCTCGACCGGCGCGCCGGCTAGCGGCGGATCTTCTTCGTCGACCGCGACGTCCGCGCGGTGGTCGCGTACCCGGGCTTGCTGCCGGTCACCTTCACGCGGATCTTCTTCCCGCGGTCCTTCTTGGTCAGCTTGTACTTGATGCCTGTGGCGCCGCGGATCGCCTTGCCGTTGCGGTACCACCGCTGAGTGAGGCGCGTCCCTCCGGTCCAGTAGCCCCGGTTGACGGTGAGCTTCCTGCCGACCTTCGTCTTGCCCCTGATCTTCGGCGTGCTCGCCACGAGGCGGCCGGCCAGGACCCCGACGGAGTTGCTCGTGCTCGCGGAGCCCACGTATCCGGACCTGCTCGCCGTGACCCGGACCGAGATCCGCCGGCCGACGTCGGCGGCGGTCAACGCGTACGCGCTACGGGTCGCGCCGTAGATCGGCGCACCGTTGCGGTACCACCGGTACGAGCGGGTGACGCTTGTCGGGCTCCAGCGGTCGGCGGTGACCGACAATGTTGCCGGATACCTCGCCGACGTGGCGATCCGGGGAGCTGCGACGACCTTGATCCTGGGGACGTCGCACGTGTAGATCTCGATGTCGTCGAGATACCAGCCCCACATGGCCAGGTAGGCGTCGCCGCGGACCGTGAAGGAGGGGCGCACGGACTTCCCGGCGAACGACGAGAGGTCGAGCCGGCTGGCGACCCACCCGAAGCTGTCGCCGCCGAACGCCGTCATGCCGGCGTAGGCGTTCGGGAAGCCGTCCTCACCCTTCACCAGGACGTTCTTGGGACCGTTCAGCCACGGCAGGGCTGCCGTACCGACCGCAGCGGACCCGGTCGGGGTCACCTCGACGGTGCCGCCGTCGTAGAACAGCGGGGGAAGCGGATCGTTCTGGTACCACTCGAAGACCCGCCACTGCTGGAAGCGCAGGTACGTCTTCTGGCCCGCGGGGACGGTCACCGCGCTCTTCGCCGTCAACGACGAACGGTCGGGCTCGCCATGCTCCGGGGCGGGGTCCGAACCGAACCACGACTGCGTCCCCGACGTCGCGTTGCTCGGGACCGCGTCGTGGGGGGCGCGGCCCCAGTGCGCCCCTGCGGTGAACTTGTCCTCGGCGACACCCTGCTCGCTGGCGAGGAGTGCTCGCTTGGTCGTCCCCACCGGGCAGCTGGCGGGGGCGTCGGCGTACGGGGCGACGCCAGCCGGGGTCTCGCTGAGCTCGGTCGCGAAGACCGCCTTCTCGACCTGCTCGCAGTGGGCACTCGTCATCCCTTCGGTCCCCGCGAGGGCGAGATCGTTGCAGGTCTGCAGCAGCACTCGGCCGAGGTCGGCGTAGTCGCTGCCGGACGTCAGCGCCTGGAGCGTCGCGACGTACAGCGTCGCCGAACGCCTCAGCGTCGGGTCGCCGGAGTCGAGGCCGGCGATCGTCTGCCCGTTGAAGGCACCGCCCTGCGAGATCAGGTAGTACGTCTTGTTGCCGACGCCGCTGTTCGTGTGGACGCCGCCCCGGTCGCCGTACGGCAGCGCCAGGTCGTTCCTCCACAGGTCGCTCGTCATCTTGTCGGGATCGCCGTACTCCGTGGGGTCGGCCATGCTGCGGGCTGGTTCGAGGTCCTCACCGAGCGTCCACGTCGTCTCGCCGCCCTCCGAGTCGTCGCGGTGGTCGACGATCTCGCCCATCACGTCGGCCATCGACTCGTTGATGGCTCCGGACTGGCCCCAGTAGAAGAGGTTCGCGGTCTTCTCGATCACCCCGTGCGTGAGCTCGTGGGCGACGATGTCGTCGGCCTGCGCGAACCCGTCGCCGAGGACGATGCGCTCGCCGTTCCAGGAGGCGTTCTCGAACGGGCAGGGTGCGTTCTCGGCGGTGCTGCAGAAGCGCACCGTCGATGCGAGCGTCTTGGCCCCGTCGAGGGTCACCCCGATGAGGTTGGTGAGGTCGATCCCGGCGATGTCGTCGTAGAAGTCCGACGTGGCACCGAGCGCGTCGTACGCGGCGTCGACGTCCGGCCGGTCCAGCGGCGGATCGAGCTCCGTACGCGTGGGCGCGTGGCAGTCCTCGGGCTCGTCGCGAGGGACGTTCTCGTTGTCGCAGACGACCCGATTGAGGCTGGCCACCTGGTCGATGTTGGCGAGGATCCGGCCGCTCCTCGCGTCGACGAGGATCAGCCGGCGCAACGCTCCGCCGTCGCTCGCCTCGAACCACCAGGCCGTGCTGATGCCCGGCGCCGCGGTGAGGCCGGACACCGCCGGGTCGACGAGCCACCGGCCCAGGCCGTCGAGGTCGAAGTCGCCGGTCGCGACCTTCGCCATCGCCGTACGTGCGGCGGCCGCGGCCTCCCTCTCGGTCACGGTCGAGGCGGGAGCCTCGCTGGCCGTGGACGCCGTCGACAGCACCGACCCGAGCTGCCGGTCCGGCCGGAGCGACACCACGACCTCGCCGCCGAGCACGGGGACGCCGTCGACCTTCTGCTGGTACCGGACGACGTCCTGGCCGGCCGCGCTGTGCTTCTGGTCCTTACGGACGAGCGTGGTGCCGTCCTCGGCGACGCCGAAGGCCGCGCCGTACCGGTTGAGATGGCGGCGCGCGGCTGTGCTCGCGCTGTCGCGGGAGTCGACGTTCGGGTTGTCGACGCGACCGTCCTCCGCGCCGACGAAGGCGAGCACGCCGCTGTCGGACGACGCCGTGGTCAGCGTCGACGTCGCCTCGGACCTCAGCAGCGCCTCGGCAGCGGCCTCGGGAGCGACCGGATCAGCGGCTGCTGCCCAGGCAGACGCGGTGAGTCCCGAGGCGGTCAGCGCGACGGCCAGCGCGAGCGTGGCGGCGCGGGCCGGGAGTCGTGACACCATCGGTCTCCTCGAACGACAGGCAACCCGAACGGCCCGTCATGGTCAAGCAATGGTTCGACGGTACCCGGCACTCGTCCGCCTGACGAGAGTTTGGCGAAAACCCCGCATGCGGGTGTGAGAGAGCAGGAATCGAGAAGCACGCGCCACGAGAGCCCTTCTAACGTGGACGGCATGTGCCCCAAGCTCCCTTTTCACCCGCCCACCGAGTGCTCCTCAGGCTTCCGGGATGTCGCGGCCGAAGGACTCGAGGGTGATGGCCTCCGGTTCGGGACCACCCCGTACGCCCGTGTCGAGGCCGTCGATGGCAGCGAGCTCGTCGTCGGTCAGGGCGAAGTCGAAGACGTCGATGTTCTCGCGGATGCGTGACGGCGTGACGGACTTCGGGATCACCTGACGGCCCTGCTGAACGTGCCAGCGCAGCATGACCTGGGCGGGCGACTTGTCGTGAGCCTGGGCGATCTCGTTGATCATCGGGTCCTCCAGGGTCGACCCGTGGCTCCCGTCGCGATAGAAGGTGATGCCACCGATCGGCGACCAGGCCTGGGAGACGATCTCGTGCTCCGCGTCGACGTCGAGCAGCGCTGACTGACGGAAGTACGGATGGACCTCGATCTGGTTCACGGCCGGCACCACGGACGCGACGTCGAGGAGACGGGCCAGCTGGTCGGGCATGAAGTTGCTGACGCCGATCGCGCGTACCGAGCCGTCGGCCAGCAGCGTCTCCAGCGCGCGGTAGGCGTCGAGGGTCAGGTCGAACCGGCTCGGGAGCGCCTGGTGGAGGATCAGGAGGTCGATCTGATCCACTCCGAGCTTGCCCGCGCTCTTGTCGAAGGCGTGGAGCGTGGCGTCGTACCCGTAGTCGCTGATCCAGACCTTCGTCTCGACGAAGACGTCGCTGCGCTCGAGGTCTGAGGCGGCGATGGCCTCGCCGACCTCTCGCTCGTTCATGTACGCCGCTGCAGTGTCGATGTGCCGGTAGCCGGCGTCGAGGGCTTCGCGGACGGCGGTGCGGGTCTCGTCGGGCGGGGTCTGGAAGACGCCGTAGCCCAGGACGGGCATCTCGACGCCGTTGTTGAGGGTGAGGGTCTCCATGTGGGTCACCGTTCTGTCGTGGGTGGTCGGGCTGATGTGAGGTCGACGCGCACGAGCCACTCGTCGCCCGCGCAGGACTCTGCGTAGTCGCGCTCGGCGGTCCCGAGGCCGCTCATGGCGTGCGTGGTGAGGGGATGGACCGTGATGCCGTCGAAGTCGAGTGCCTCCGTGAAGGTCCGCATGATCATCGGCGGTCGCACGTTCCAGATCGGGCTGGCGAGGAGGACCACGTCGTACGCCGCCAGGTCGGGGAGCGGATCGGCGACGGCAGGGCGCGCATCGGCCTCCTGCTCCTCGACGTTGCGCGCGACGGTGGCGTCGTAGTCGTGCGGGTACAGGTCGGACTCTCGGATGCGGTGGACGTCGCATCCGATCCGGTCGCGGATCAGGCCGGCGAGCACCTGGGTGTTGCCCACATCGAGGTCGATGCGGTCGCCGTAGTAGTAGTTCTCGCCTGGTCGGGAGAAGTAGGCGAGCAGCACACGCTGGTTCCTGGGCGACGATGCCGGTTCGGTGCACCCCGCGGCCGAGGCGAGGACGGCGCCGGCCCCGGCGGCGAGCGCTCCTCGTACGACCACCCGGCGCGTCACCACGGGGAGACGACGACCTTGAGGGCTTCGCGGGCGTCCATCGCGGCGTACGCCTTCGGGGTGTCCTCGAGCGACAGACCGAGGTCGAACACCTTGCCGGGCTGGACGCTGCCGTCGAGGACGGCCGGGAGGAGCTGCTCGATGTAGGCGCGTACGGGTGCCGGACCACCGGTGAGCGTGATGTTGGGGCCGAAGAGGCTGCCGAAGCCGACCGGAGCGTCCTCGTACTGCGGGACGCCGACCCGGCTGATGACGCCGCCCGGACGGACGATGCCGACCGCCTGCTCGTACGCAGGCATGTGACCGACGGCCTCCAGCACGATCGGACTGCCACCGGCGGTGAGGTCGCGAACCGCTGCGATGCCTTCTGCGCCGCGCTCGGCGACCACGTCGGTGGCGCCGAGCTCGAGGCCGAGGTCGGTGCGGGCCTCGTGGCGGCCCATCAGGACGATCCGCTCGGCGCCCAGCTGCTTGGCCGAGAGGACGGCCAGCAGACCAACGGCGCCGTCGCCGATCACGGTGACGGTGCTCCCGGTTTTCACCCCGCCCTTGACGGCGGCGTGCCAGCCCGTGCCGTACACGTCGGACAACGAGAGCAGCGAGGCCAGCAGCGGGTCGTCCGTGGAGTCGGTGATGCCGGGGACCTTGACGAGGGTGCCGTCGGCCAGCGGGACTCGTACGGCCTCCGCCTGGCCTCCGGCGGTGCCCAGGACCGCGTCGCTCCAGAAGCCGCCGTTGACGCAGGAGGTCTGGAGGCCGGCGCGGCAGAACTCGCAGACGCCGCAGGACACGGCGAACGGGGCGATGACGAAGTCGCCCGGGACGAGGGTCGCGACCTCGGCGCCGGTCGCCTCGACCACGCCGATGAACTCGTGGCCCATCGGGGAGCCGCCCTCCGTCGGGGGCATCTGGTGGTACGGGTGGAGGTCGCTGCCGCAGACGCACGCGCGGGTGACACGGACGAGGGCGTCCGTGGGCTGCTGGATCGTCGGGTCGGGGGCGTCGACGACGCGGACGTCACCGGCGCCGAACATGTAGGTGGCTCGCATGTCCTCCATTGGACGCCGCATCCGAGCGGTGTGGGAGTGCCGGACGTTCCGGGTACCACCAGTGCCTCCCTCGCCGGCTTCCGGCGACCTACGGTGGGGGCATGGCATCGATGGACCTTCGTGGCGAGATCCGCGAGTTCCTCAGCACCCGCCGCGCCCGGATCACGCCGGAGCAGGCGGGACTTCCTGCGTACGGCGGCAACCGTCGCGTCAAGGGGCTGCGCCGTGAAGAGGTTGCGATGCTGGCCGGGGTCTCGGTCGACTACTACGTGCGGATGGAGCGCGGCAGCCTGGCCGGTGCCTCCGAGTCGGTGCTCGACGCGCTCGCCAGTGCCCTGCAGCTCGACGATGCCGAACGCGACCACCTGTACGACCTCGCCCGCGAGTCCGGCACGAGCACACGTCGCCGCCGCACACCGTCGGCGACCGTGCGGCCGGCCGTCCAGCAGGTCCTCGACGCGATCTCCGACGCGCCGGCGTGGGTGCGAAACGGCCGCCACGACATCCTCGCGATGAACCCGCTGGCGCGTGCGCTGTACGCCCCGGTGTTCGAGGACCCACGCCGGCCCGCGAACACCACACGGTTCGTGTACCTGCACCCCGAGGCCGCGCGGGAGCTGTTCGTCGACTACGACAACATCGCCCGTGACGCCGCCGCGATGCTCCGCCTCGAAGCCGGACGCAACCCGCACGACAAGGCACTCATCGAGCTCGTCGGAGAGCTCTCGACGCGCAGCGAGCTGTTCCGTCAGCGCTGGGCGTCGCAGGACGTGCGCTATCACCGCAGCGGCCGCAAACGCCTGCGGCACCCGATCGTCGGGCAGCTCGACCTCGACTTCGAGTCCATGGAGCTGCCGTCCGAACCCGGCCTCCACCTCAACGTCTACACCGCGGCGAGCGGCAGCCCCTCCTCCGATGCCCTCAAGCTCCTCGCCTCCTGGGTCGCCACCCAGGAGCACGCCGCGGTCGAGCAGCACGACACCTCGGACTGACCGGTCGGAGAGGTCGATGTCACAGCCACCGGAGACCTCGGACGACCCGTTCCACGGTCGGCGGCCGACCAGCCACGAGCGCATGTCGGGGCGCCCGTGGGACGCCTCGTACGAGGACGGACCTGCGCCCTGGGACATGGGAGGCCCGCAACCCGCGGTCGTACGCCTCGCCTCGAGGGGTGCGTTCGAGGGTCCCGTGCTCGACGCCGGGTGCGGGACGGGCGAGAACGCCCTGCACCTCGCATCCCTCGGCCTCGAGGTCGTGGGCGTCGACGTGGCCGGGACGGCGCTCGAGATCGCCCGGGCCAAGGCCGCCGACCGCGGCATCGACGTCGAGCTGCTCACCGCAGACGCGTTCGCGCTGCAGGACCTGGGCCGCAGGTTCGGGACGGTCCTGGACTGCGGGCTGTTCCACACGTGCGACGAGGAGGAGCGACCACGCTATGCGGCGAGCGTCGCGTCGGTCACCGAGCAGGGTGGCACCCTCTTCGTGCTGTGCTTCAGCGACGCGGGCCCCGGTTCGGGCCCGCACCCGGTCAGCCAGGACTCCCTCCGAGCGACGTTCGGTCGTCGGTCCGACTGGGAGGTCGCCACGATCGCTCGCGAACGCATCCACACGCGCTTCGACGACGCCGGTGCCTCGGCCTGGCTGGCGACGATCACCCGGGTCTAGCCCGATCAGTCCAGGCAGAACTCGTTGCCCTCGGGGTCGGTCATCACGATGAAGCCCGACTCCATCGGAGGCTCGGCCTCGAACCGGCGTACGCGATGCGCACCCAGCGCCACGAGTCGCTCGCACTCGGCCTCCAGCGCCGCCATCCGCTCGTCCCCGTCGAGACCGGGAGCCGCTCGGACGTCGAGGTGGACCCGGTTCTTGACGACCTTGTCCTCGGGCACCTGCTGGAAGAACAGCCGCGGGCCCTGGCCATCGGGGTCTTCGATGGCGGACTTGGTGTTGCGCTCCTCCTCCGGAACCCCGAGCTGCGCGAGGAGGTCGTCCCACGCCGCGAGCGGATCGGCGCCCTCCGGGAGGTCGACGCCTGGCGGACCGGGGTGGACGTACCCCAGGACGTCTCGCCAGAACGTCGACAGCGCCCGCGGGTCGTGTGCGTCGAAGGTGACCTGGACTTGGAGGCTCATCCCATCACTGTTGCACCGCCGCCGGACAGTTTCAGGATGCTCAGCTCACCGCACGCCTCACGAGCTCCTCGATCTGCTTGGCCGTCTCGTCGGTCAGCTCGGTCAACGCGTACGCCGTGGGCCACATCGTCCCGTCGTCGAGGTTCGCCGCTCCCTCGAAGCCGAACGTCGCGTACCGTGCGTCGAACTTGGACGCAGGCTGGAAGAAGCAGATGTTCTTGCCGTCCTTGTTCTGGTACGCCGGCATCCCGTACCAGGTCTTCGCGTCGAGCTCGGGCGCGACGGAGGTGACGATCGCGTGGATGCGCTCGGCCATCGCGCGGTCCGGCTCGGGCATCTCGGCGATCTTGTCGAGCAGGGCCTTGAGATTGTCGGCCTTCTTCTTGCCGCCGCGCCCCTCGGCCTTGAGCTCCTCGGCGCGCTCCTTCATCGCGGCGCGCTCCTCGGCGGTGAACCCCGGTGCGGTCGTGGTCTTCTTTGCGGACTTCCCCGTTGCGGCCATGGTGGTCACTCCTCGGTGTGATCGTCGTGGACTCGTACGACCTTCTCGGCCGTGACAGCCACGATGCCGGACCTGCCCGGTGGGTCGCTTCTCGATTCGTGATCGATCACGGGTGCTCGGCGTCGTACGACGCGCGGCTCCGCTCGCTGGGAGATGCCCGGGACCTTTGCCTGGAGCTCGGTGAAGCGCAGCCGTACGAGGACACGACCGTCTCCTGTTTTTGTACGGTCGGCCGAACGCGCCCATCATGGGCACTGCTTACTCACAGTAACCATGGAGGAGGACCAGCGATGGAGATCGCGTACCGGATCGTCGCGGGGCTGCTGGGCGTCTTCTACCTCTACGCCGGCGGCAAGAAGGTCGTGCAGACCAAGGAGCAGCTCGCACCGATGATGGGGTGGGTCGACACGGTGCCGATGGGGCTGGTCCGGATCATCGGTGTCCTCGAGCTGCTCGGCGTCGTCGGACTGATCCTGCCGCCGCTGACCGGCATCGCGCCGTGGCTGGCCGTCGTCGCCGCGCTCGGCTTCGTCGTGCTCCAGGTGCTGGCGACGGCGCTGCACCTCTCGCGGGGTGAGGCGAAGGTGATCGGGCTCAACGTGGTGCTCGTCGTGCTCGCCGGCGTCACCGCCTGGCTCGCGACCGTGTGGTGAGTGCCGCGACCGGGCCGTCGGACACGTGCGGTGTCCGACGGCCCGGGCATGGACGGGCTACTTGGTGACCTTCACCGTCGCGGTCGACGTGAGCTGCTTCTGCACCCCCTTGTCGAGGAAGTTCGCCGTCAGCGTCAACGCCACGCCGTTGCCCTCGGGAACGTTGTTGTCGAGATCGGCACGGTCGAGCTGCACGACGAGCTTCGTGCCGCCGCCGAGGGACGGAGGCAGCGTGACGGTCGAGACCTTGGTGGGTACGACCGGCGAAGCCGACAGGGGCGTTTTCAGGACGGCGTCACCGTCGTAGCGGTAGCCACGGGGTACGTCGAACGTGGCCGTGACCTTCCCGCGCACGTTCGTGAACTGTCCCGTGACCGGCCCGAGGTGCAGCCATGACGGGATGAACCTGAACGCGCCGGGCTGATCCTGCGGCTCGAGGTAGACCTCGATCTTGCCCGCCGGGCGCGGGTCGGTGCAGTCGTTGAAGAAGTACTCGCCGGCACGGTCGAAGGTGTGCTCGTACGTCTCCCCCGGCTGCAGGCGGGGATTGAACTCCCCCTCGAAGTACTGCGTCGCGCAGTGCTCCAGCTGGTTGGGGAAGTTCGGGAACGTCTCGACGCCCGGGTTGCGGAACGTGACCGTCGTCCCCACCGGCACCCGGAGGTGCGTCGGCGCCATCCCCCGCTGGGACGTGCTGTCCTGGGCGGCGGCCGTGTCGGTCGAACGGTCCGTACGGCCGAGAAGGACGGTGTTGTCCACCGTCGAGCCCTCGACCGGCCCACCCATGACCGGGCGGCGGATCGACAGCGGCGCCGTGTCCGGACCCTCCTGGCTGCCCGACTCGGTCGTGTAGCTGCCCCCCAGCTTGAACGCCCACAGCGAGTCGCCCTGGGTCACCGAGGCGCCGTACGGGTTGGTGGAGCCGGCGGCGAGAATGGCGACGTACTGCTCCCCGTCGATCTCGTACGTCACCGGTGCCGCGGCGATGCCGGAGCCCGTTTGGAAGTCCCAGAGCACGTCGCCGTTCCTGGCGTTCATCGCCAGGAGCTTGCCGTCGATCTGTCCGACGAACAGCAGGTCGCTCGCCGTCACCAGCGGGCCCTGACCGTGCGACATGTCGGTCCCGAGATGGTTGGTCCACCTCTTCTTGCCGGTGGACGCGTCGTACGCCAGGATGCCGCCGGTCTGGTACTGGCCGATCGCCCGCTGGCCGTTGGCGCCGGCGCCGTTCCAGTGCGCCACCGGGTTGGTGCCGTACGGGAAGTAGACCATGTTGGTGCGGTGGCTGTAGGCATGGTTGGACCAGTCACCGCCGCCGTTCTGGCTGGTGGTCGAGAGGATCGGCAGATCCCACTGGGGGTCGTACATGCAGCCCTTGCGGTGGTCCTGACCCCCCGGGTAGGTCAGGAACGGCTCGTCCTGCTTCACGTAGCTGTCCGGGTTGAACAGCAGGTTGCCGTCCTCGTCGGGCTGGTAGCCGTTGTAGTTCGGGACGGCACGCCACGGGTCGCCAGGCACGTTGTCCCGGTCGAGCTTCTCCCAGACGACGCACTCCGGCAGGAGCCGCTGCTCAGGGAACGGTTGAGTCAGAGCGTGGTTCTGGCGAGAGTCGGTGATCATCGGCTTCTCGACGACCGGCAGCACCGACTTGCCGTTCGTGCGGTCGATGACGAACTGGTGACCGGACTTGCTGCCGTAGAAGACGACCTTGCGAGTCTTCCCCTTCACCTTGATGTCGGCGAGCGTCGGCGGGTGGACGTTGTCCATGTCCCAGACGTCGTGCTTGATCGACTGGTAGTGCCACTTGTACTCGCCGGTCGTCATGTCGACGGCGACCATCGTGCTCGAGAACAGGTTGTCACCCGGGCGCTGCGACCCGTCCTGCGAGCTGGTGCAGCTCCGCGCGTTGCCGAACGTCATGTAGTACATGCCGAGCTCGGGGTCGACCGCGCCGTGGATCCACGGCGTCGAGCCCCCCTCCAGCGCACAGTCGGTGCCGTCCGGCAGCACCGGGCCCCAGGTGGCACCTGCGTCGACGGAGTTCCCGTTGACGTCGGTGAAGATCGTGCCGCGGTCGGGGCCGCCGAAGAAGTGCCAGATGTGGCTGCCGTCGCTCGAGTCGAGCGCGACGACGGCAGCGCGGTCGCCGTTGGCGGCGTGGGCGTAGACGATGCCGTCGTTGTAGACGGTCGCGACCCGGTCGACGTTGCCGACGTCCTCGCCGTTCGGACCCTGCGCCTGCACGACCCAGACCTCTTCGCCGGTCTCCTGGTCGAGGGCGACGACCCGGTTCTCGTCGGCGATGGTGAAGATCATGCCGTCTCCGGCCGAGACACCCCGACGCGTGCCCGACGTGTCGAAGCCCTCCGGCTCCCACTTCCACTCGGCATCGCCGGTCTTGCCGTCGACCGCGATGACGCCGCCGCTGGGGGTGTCGGTGTAGATGATGCCGTCGACCACGATCGGTGTGGTCTGCTGGCCCACGTCGTCGGAGGCAGGGGCGACCGCGGAAACATGGGTGCGCCAGGCCGGCCCGAGCTTGTCGAGGTTTCGCTTCGTGATCTGCTTCAGCCCCGAGTAGTGCTGGTTGCCGAGGTTGCCTCCGACCGTGGGCATGTCTGCCCCGGTCGGATCGACAGCCGTGAGCCCGTCGGGCGAGCCGGGTTCCGCGGCGGACACCAGACCGGTCGCGGGGGACGCGGCGAGCGTGAGCGCCAGCAGCACCCCCAGCACTCTCGCGGCCCGCCCCCTTGTCAGACGTGTGCGCATGCCTTCATCTCCTTGGTCGGTCCCCGACGAGCACACGCCCGTCCGGGCTCGCCTGCCGTGCAGACGACGGGGTTCGAGTGGGACCGCCTAGTGGTCCGTACGAACCGGCTGATGACACGCACGTTAGTGGGACGCTCAGAGGGTGGCAACCCCCGACGAGCCCTTCCGCTTGTGAGCGGCCCGGGTGATGACCACCATGAGTGCGTCCGGAAGGAGGCAGATGATGAAGTTCCGCACCGAGGTAGAACCACCGGAGCCGATGAAGGGCCTGGAGGTGCCACCCGAGGTCGTGGAGGCGCTCGACGGGGGCAAGCGGCCTCGCGTCACGGTCACGATCAACGGCCACTCGTGGAGCACGAGGATCGCGATCATGCGCGGGCGGAACCTGATCGGCCTCAGCAACGCGAACCGGGCTGCTGCCGGAGTCGCCGTCGGCGACGAGGTGGAGGTGGAGCTCGAGGCCGACACCGAGCCCATGACGGTCGAGGAGCCCGAGGACTTCGCGGCCGCGCTCGCCGACGACCCCGGCGCGCTCGCCGCGTACGAGGGGTTGACCGTGAGTCAGCAACGGCAGCTCGTGCGCGAGATCGAGGGCGCGAAGAGGGCGGAGACGCGGCAGCGCCGCATCGAGAAGACGATCGAGGGGCTACGGCAGAAGGATCCCGGGCCGTTCTTCCACGGGACGAAGGCCGGCTTGCAGCCCGGTGACCTTCTGTCAGCCGGGTACGGCTCCAACTACGGCGAGGGACGCGAGGCGAGCTTCATCTACCTCACCGCCACCCTCGACGCGGCGACCTGGGGAGCAGAGCTGGCGCGCGGCGAGGGGCCGGGCAGGATCTATCGCGTCGAACCCACGGGCCCCTTCGAGGACGACCCCAACCTGACGAACCAGCGGTTTCCGGGCAACCCGACGCGGTCGTACCGGACGCGTGAGCCGCTGCGCGTCGTCGACGAGGTCGTGGACTGGGCGCCGCACACGCCCGAGGATCTCCTGAACATGCGCGCCCACCTCGACGAGCTCGACCGTCAGGGCATCGAGGCCATCAACGAGTGAGAGGGCTTCGAGCATGGCGGTGATCGAGGACGTCCGGCCGTTGGGGACGGAGCTGGACCGCTCGTACGAGGTGTTCGTACGCGGCAGGTTGAAGTTCCGCGTCAAGCAGATCGTCTACGTGGCGTTCTCGCTCGACGAGCGCGTGATGGGCTTCGCCTACCCGAAGGAGGAGCGCGCTGCGCTCGTCGCGAGCGACCCGGAGACCTTCCATCTGCCGTCTGAGTCGGACATGCGCTTCAACTGGGTGCACGCCGACCTCGCGGCGTTGGACCGTGGTGAAGCCCGCGAGCTCGTCGTCGACGCCTGGCGGATGGTCGTCCCTAAGAAGCTCTCCCTCGCGTACGACCTCGCGCATCCCGACGGCCCAGGATGATCGCCACTGTGATCGAGCTGAGCAGCGCCAGGACCGGGGGGAGCCAGTAGAGCGGATTCTCCACGTCACCCGCCCGGATGGTCATGCAGACGACCGCCACCGTGGAAAACAGCGCCGTGCCGACCGCAGTGCCGGACGCCCGACGTCCGAGACGACCGTCGTCGTGGCGGCCCAGCCACCACTGCGCGGCCATGTTGACCACAGCGAGGCTGTAGCAGACCGCCACGACCGGCAGCCACCGCGCGTCGTCGCGGACGGGCAAGATCCCCAGCCAGCCGACCGCTGTCGCGAGGAACGCGAGAGTCGTCAGGGTCCCCACGAGGCCCAGCTCTCGATAGCTGTCGAGCAGGCGCAGCGTCCTGTACACCATCTGCTCCGGGTCGCCACTGCGCGCCTCCTCGGCCGCATCCGCCTCGACGCGCGCGCTCACCACGGCGCGCCGGGCGGCGACCTTGTCCCGCAAGCACTGGTACATGTAGTCGAACGCCTCGGAGTCCGTACCGAACGTGCGCAGTGTCGCCTCGATCGGTACGGCCGCCTCGTCCGTCGCGTACACCGTCCATGCGCCGTCGAACGGCGCGAACACCACCGCGTCGGCCCTCGCGGCATCGCCCTCGTCGAGGAAGCAGGCGTTGCCATAGCCACGTGCCGCGACCGGCCTGGCCTTCAGCTGCCTCCGATCCACTCGCGGATCGTACCGACGTTTGTCCGGCCGCCTGCTCCGGCCCATCGACGGGATGGTTGGCTACTCCTGGAACCTGACGAGAGAGAACCAGATGACCAGGGACAACAAACCCGAGATGGTGGCCGAGCTCGACCGACTCGACGAGGCCGTCAAAGCAGCGCCCCCGGGGGACACGACGGCGCAGATCGCGCTGTGGCAGCAGGTGGCCCGGCTGGAGCACTGGTTCTTCATCGCGCGAGGCTCGGCCGACCAGCCCCGCCCCTACGGTGTGGCCTTCGAGCACGGTCCGATGATCTGCCTCTACAGCAGCGCAGCACGAGCGACCGAAGCCGCGCGCGTCCTCGGCCTGGACGGCGCAGATGGCGGGTCGGTGCCGTTGTTCGGCGTGCCGATGCCGGCTGCGATCGACTACGTCGCCTCCTTCGGCGGATCCGGCGTCTTCGGTGTGACGTTGGACCACCCGCAGATCGGCCACTACATCCCGTTGGGGAACCTTGGCCTGCTCAAGGGGTGGATCGAAGGGTCGGCGGAGTGAGCGCCGACGGCCCAGGCGACAACTTCATCGAGGTGATCGCGAGCGAGGTGGTGGCCGACCCCGGCAACCTGGCGCTGCGCGAGGACTTCGTCACGTTGCTGCTCGAGAAGGACCCCGGTCGCGCCGCCACCGAGCTGGACGCGTTCGAGGCCCTCGGCGGTGATCCGGCACGGACCCGTCTGCTGCGCGCCCGGCTGATGGCCGCGCGACTGCGATCGTCGAACCCGGCCCCGACTCCGGCTCCGGCTCCGGCTCCGGCCGACGACGACCGTCTGGACAGCACCGCTGCTGCGACGGCGTCGCTCTGGGACGCCGTGCGCCCGGCAGTGACGCTGGCCGACGTCGCCGGCCTCGCCGAAGTCAAGCAGCACCTCGACATGACGTTTCTCGCCCCGCTGCGCAACCCCGAGATGGCGGCGGCGTTCGGCCAGACGCCCGGGGGCTCCCTCCTGATGTACGGCCCACCCGGTTGCGGCAAGACGTACATCGCCAGGGCGATCGCCGGCGACCTCGGAGCGTCCTTCATCCACGTGACCCTCGCAGATCTGCTCAGCAAGTGGATCGGGGAGAGCGAGAAGGCGATCCAGAGCGTGTTCCGCGACGCCCGAGCAGCAGCGCCGTGCGTGATCTTCTTCGACGAGTTCGATGCGCTTGGTGGCCGGCGTACGTCCGGTGGTGGCGGGTCGCAGACGATGCGGATGCTCGTGACACAGCTGCTGGAGGAGCTCGACGGGGTCTCCAGCGCGAACGACGGCGTCTACTTCCTCGCGGCGACGAACCGCCCGTGGGACATCGACTCCGCACTGCGCCGACCGGGCCGGATCGACAAGACCGTGCTCGTGCTGCCACCTGACGCGGTCGCCCGGGCCGCGATCGTCCAAGGCGCGCTGGAGGGCAAGCCGGCCGACGGCGTCGACGTCGTGGCGGTCGCTGCGGCAACCGAGGGGTTCTCCGGTGCTGACCTCAGTCACCTGACGACCACGGTGCTGCAGCAGGCGATGGCCCAGTCGATGAGCAGCGGTGCGCTGGTGCCGGTCACCACCGACGCGATGCTGGCCGCGGTCGGCAGCATCACCCCTTCTACGACGTCCTGGTTCGACCAGGTGGCGCCCGTGCTGGAGTACGGCGTCGACGACGGCACCTTCGACCAGCTGCGGGCGTACCGGGTCAAGCGAGGCATGCGATGACAGGCTTCGAGCGCGATCCTGCGGCTGACACCGACGCTGTGGAGCGGAACCTGGATCTCGCCTGGGAGCTCTTCGAAGCACAGCCCACGCATCCCAAGATCGCCGAGCTGGTGCTTCAGGTGCTGGCGGTCCGGCCGGAGCGAAGCAGCGCGTCGCTGTTGCTCGGCAACCACCGTGAGGTCTGCGGCGAGGCCGACGAGGCGCGGCGCCTCTACCTGCAGGTGGCGGGTCGGCGCGACGGCCAGTTCATCAATGCGGCTCGCGCCCTCCGACATCTGGCGGCCGCGCAGCACGACCATCCGGAGACGCTGCGGTGGGCGCGCACCGTGCTGGGTGAGAGCCAGGAGGACTGGGGCGACTGGATGGAGCTGGGGAGCGCCCTGGCCTTCTCCGGAGAGCACGAGGAGGGATGGAGCCAGCTCGACGAGGCGGTGGCCATGTGCTCACGGACGGCTCCGGACGAGCTACCGACGGCCATCGCGCAACGCGCGGGGTACCTGCTCGGAAGCTACGCACCGCCCGACCGGATCATCCCCGCGGCCGAGGAGGCCATCCGGGCCGATGCGGCGAGCTCGTGGATCGCTCTGATGCTCGGCTGGGCCTATCTGGTCCAGTACCGATTCGTCGACGCCGAAGAGCTCGGTCTGCGACTGCTGCGCGAGAATCCCACCGAGGGGCTGTTCCAGGGCCTCGTCGAGACAGCCCGGAGGATGCGACAAGCCCTCGAGAATGCCGACGCCCACGACTTCACCCTCGAGGACCTTCGGCGCTCAGGGGTGATCGAGCTGGCGTGGCAGCAGCTCCGCGACCAGGTGCTCGGCACCGACCTGGCTTCTGCTCTGGCCGCGCTGGACGGCGTGCTGCCCGCCGACGTCGGCGCCACCCTCCGACCAGGGGCCACGTTCTCCGACGAGGCGGACATGCCCGGCGCCCTGGCCGCGGACGATCTGGTGGCCTGGAAGGACGGCCAGCAGCCCGGCAGCGGTGCTGCTTGGGGACTGCCTGAGTCCTTCCGCTTGATGTCAGCAGCCGAGATCCGAGCCGTGACCGCCGAGATCGAAGCGGACCCAGCGGCGTATCCGGCATGGCCCGAGAACGACGCCTGGGAACCGGTGATGACGGACGACGCCGGGGCGTACCTGGTCGTCGTCGCGTTCGGCAGACTGGTCAAGCGTCGCCCCGGTCACCCCGACGAGGCCGTCGCCGCATCGATGGCCGACTGGATCTGGGACCGGGTGGCCGACTTCGGTGGTCAGGACCCGCGACCGGCTCCGCGAAAGGCCACTGACCCGCCATCGTGACAAGGTGGCGTCATGTCAGCACTGAAGACGCTGGGACGCGTGACCGGATGGACCTGTGTCGGCATCGGCGCGCTGCAGGTGGTCGGCGGAGTACGCACGGAGCCCGGCATGAGTGGGGATGCGACCGTGGACTCGCACGTCCGCTTCATGGGCGCCGCCTTCGCGGGCTACGGAGTGGGCTGGCTCGACGCCTCGGCGGACACCGAGCCTGACCTCGGCCGGTTACGGCTCCTTGCCGGGCTCATGGCCCTCGGTGGCCTCTCTCGACTCGTCACCCGTTCCACGTTCGGCCGGCCGCACCGCTTCCACGACGCGCTGCTCGCCGTGGAGCTGGCCGCCCCGCTCGCCGTCGAGGCAGCGGCACGGCGAGACCGCCGTACCCCGTAGGGGCAGACTCGCATCCCTCGGGAATCGATTGCATCCGCGCATTGCGGGGTATTCGATGGAGAGGTGCTGCTCGAACGAGAGTCTCAACTGGCAGCCCTGGCCGAGTATCTCGACGAGGTCAGGAACGGCCGGGGACGCATGGTGCTGGTCAACGGTCCGGCCGGCATCGGGAAGAGCGCCCTCGTGGAGCACTTCGCTTCGGGCAGCGCCGCACGGGTGTTGCGTGGAGTGTGTGACGGGGCCGTGCCGGCACGCCCGATGGGGCCACTGACCGACATCGCCGATGCACTCGGCCCCCACATCGCAGAGCAGCTGCGAGGATATCCCGACGTGCTCATGCTCAACAGCGCCGTGCTCTCGGCGCTCGGCGAGGAACCCACCATCCTCGTCGTCGAGGACGCACACTGGGCTGACGAGGCGACCCTGGACATGCTCCGTTACCTCGGACGACGGCTCCGGGACGCCCCTGTGCTGATCCTCGTGACGTTCCGCAGCGACGAGATCGGCCCGGACCATCTCCTGACACTCGTGCTCGGGGACCTGGCGTCGTGTGCCACGACCGTGCGGCTCGCAGTGCCGGCATTGACCCGTTCAGCCGTCGAGCAGTGGGTACGCGAGGTGGGTGCGACGGTCGACGTCGACGTGTTGTTCCAGCGGACCGAGGGGAACGCCTTCTTCATCGGCGAGCTGCTGGCGGCTGACACCGATCGCCTGCCCCCGGGCCTGCGCGATGCGGTGCTGAGTCGGGCCGCGCGACTCTCTCCGCCCGGTCGGACCGTCCTCGACGCGGTGGCCGTGCTCGGCCGCTCCGACGCGGATCTTGTGCTCGCGACCGCCGCGACCCGTCCCACGGGTCTCGAGGAGTGTCTCCACGGCGGTCTGTTGGTCTCCACCGACCGGCTTGTGGACTTCCGTCACGACCTGGCTCGGCAGGTCATCGTCGATGCTCTGTCGCTGGCAACGGCCACGGACCTGGCGGAACGGGCGCTGGCTTGGTTGGATGCGCACACCTGCACCGACGAGCGCTTGATGGCAACGATGGCCGAGCGGGCGAGGGACGCGGACGCGATCCTCGTCCACGCACCTCGAGCGGGCCGGCAGGCGGCGCAGTGGGGCGCGCATGCAGAAGCGGCCCAACATCTGCGGGCCGCAGCGCGACATCGCAGCCGGCTCCCCGACCGCGACCAGGCGCAGCTCCTCGAGGAGCTCTCCGTCGAGTGCCATCTCATCGGGCTGCTCGAGGAAGCCTTGGAGTGCAGTCGCGCCGCCTTGGACCTGCACCGGTCCGCGGGCGACGCCCCGGGCGTTGGAGTGGCACTGCGATGGTGCTCGCGGATCAGCTGGCTGATGGGTCGCACGCGAGAAGCACACGAGTACGGCAACGAGGCTGTGCGGATCCTCGAGATGATCCCCGCAGGTGAACCGCTGGCCATGGCCTTCAGCAACATGTCCCAGCTGTGCATGCTCGCCGGGGACGCGGCGGGTGCCATCACCTGGGGACGACGCGCGATCAGCTTGGGCACCGACGTCGGTGCCGACGAGGTCGTCATGCACGCCCAGACCAATATCGGCACCGCGCTCAGCTCGTCCGGTCACCTGGACGAGGGTCGTGCCCTGCTGGAGGCGAGCTTGGACCGAGGCCTGGAGGACGGGGCCCACGAGCACACGGCAAGGACCTACAACAACCTCGTGACGGCGACGCTGAGCGACCACCTGGTCGTGGATGCGCGAGACTACCTCGCTGCCGGGATCGGCTACTGCCTGAAGCGCGATCTCGACACCTGGCGGCTCAACATGGAGGCGATGGCCGCTGAGGTGGATCTGATTACCGGGGACTGGGACCAGGCGTTGGGGCGGTGCCGAGCCGTCCTCGAGACGCGCGGCTCGAGCAGCGGCCGGGCCACCGCCTTGCTGGTCCTCGGGACCATCGGGATCCGCCGGGGGGATCCTGATGCCACGAACCACCTGGACGAGGCACTCAGCCTGGCCAGCCGTGGACGCGTCCCGGGAGTCGCGGTCCCCGTCGCGACGGTTCGAGCCGAGGCCGCATGGATCAGCGACCGACCGCGCAGTGTGCAGACTGAGATCGACCGCGCGTGGCAGGCGGCGGGCGAGACCATGAACGGTTGGTGGATCGGCGCGCTCGCCTGGTGGTCAGCACTGTCGAACGGTCCTCGGAAGGCCTCACCCGTCGCCCCGCCGTTCGACCTGATGCTGGCCGGCCGGTGGAGCGAGGCCGCAACTCTGTGGGAGAGGACCGGGGACCCGTTCTGGCACGCCATCACGCTGGCCGGCTCCGATGATCCCGCCCATGCCCGAACCGCGTTCGAACTGCTGGTCAAGCTCGGTGCGAGCGCAACGCTGCGGGCAGCCGCACGGGAGTGGGAACGACGCGGAGTGCCCGTTCCGCGGGGGCGTCGTCCGACGCCAGTCGAGTCACACGGCCTTACTGCCCGGGAGCTGGAGGTGCTGCACCTGCTGTGTGAGGGGCTCAGCAACCAGGAGATTGCCCACGCCCTCGTGCTGGCACCGAAGACAGTCGGCCACCACGTCTCGGCCGTGCTTCAGAAGTTGGACGCGCCGAGCCGGGCAAGAGCGACCGCCCGGGCCCGCCAGCTGGGCATCGTGTCGCCGGAGAGTGAGCCGCCAATATAGGGCGAACTCCCGACGCGGTGAGTCGGGTCGGTCGAGTGTGCTGGAGCTCCAGTCAAGACCGACGAGAAAGGCAGTTCGATGCCCCTTTTCATGGATGTCCACTCGCTCGATGGACCGATCAATCTCGACGACGTGGCCAAGGCCCATGCCGCCGACCTGCAGACTCAGGGACCCCACGGCGTCCACTACCTTCGCTACTGGGTCGACGAGAAGAACGCCAAGATCTTCTGCCTCACGGACGCCCCCACGGCCGACGCCGCCGCGTCCGTGCACCGCGAGGCGCACGGTCTCGTGGCGGACGAGATCTATCAAGTCGTCGAAGGTGCCTGACCCGAGATCCTCAAGTCTGGCCTGATCGCCTTCGCGCGGATCTCATACTCGCCGGATGTGAGGTCCAGCCAGAAATGGCGACTCGGTCGCCAAACAGAGCGATTCCAGACCAAACCATCGTGATGATCGCGAGATGGTCCCAATCCTCTGCGAGGACCGATAGTCCCACCCGTGGCTGGTGGGCACCAACGGACGGTGCCATGGGCGAGAGATCCGCCAACGCGTCCCGTTGTGCAGCACGATGCCCGAGCCACTGGGTCCCGCGGGGCGCGGGACCCAGTGGAGCTCTGAACGATTGTCACCCTGCCAATGGAAGCCAAACAGCTTCGTGGCAAGGGCGGCTCACCCTACTCAGCAGCGGGCATCTCGACGCTGATCGGCTCCTTCTCGAGTTCGTATTCCTTCTCGACCTTCGACCATGTGGTCAAGTCTCCGACGAACTCGGCCTGCTCAGCCGGCTCAATCGCGGGGAATCCGATCGTGCCGTTCTCGTCGATGGCACCGAGCAGCGATCCGAACCGACTGATGTTGTACAGGTCAGGATCGAACGTGAAGAAGCCCTGCCCGTCGAGGACAACCACGACCTCATCCAGGTCGCGCAGACCGGTTAGCAGAGCGTCGGTATCGGGGCCATCGACGACCACACCGAATCGGAGTTGCTTAGGCATGGATTCCTGCCCGACACCGTCGCCGACGTCGACCGTGACTGACGCAACGCGCCACGTTGCACGGGGGTCATCGAAGGCGGCCTCGGTGCCCGAGTCAGCGTCGGCGTCGGGGCCCCCGGGGACGAAGTAGCCGCGTGCGCCTTCGACTTCGGCGATCCGTCCCTGCACGACGAGCTCCGAGGCAGCTACCGCAGCACCCTTGCCGAGTTGGATCGGTTGGCTGGGAAGGTACTCCGCGAAGGTTGTCGCGGTCTCCAGGAACTTGACCGACTCCATGTACGCGGCCAGGTTCCCGAAGAGGTACCTGGACTCCGCCGATGCGTCCAGGTTGAAGGTTGCGTCGGCGGGCTGCGAGGACGCGCACCCCGTGAGGGCCATCGCACTCGCGGTTGCCGCCAAGGCGATGGATGCTCGACGAAGCAATCGTGTTTCGAACATCTGATTCTCCTCAGAACTCGGCGTTGATATGGGCGACGTCGTGGGCTGAGTAACCAGTGCGGGTCAGGCCCACTGTCTCCATGCACTGGTCCTCGCGGTGCTTCAGCCCGATGGCATGACCAACCTCGTGACACGCGAGCGATCGGTGGTATGTCGCTGTCCAGTTAGACGTGAAGGTGTTGTTGTACCGCACGTTCGCCTGATCGCAGCGGTTCGTGGCCGTGATGCTCCGACAGGTCGCCAGTCCGAGCACCCCGCTGTCCCACGCGAGTCCGCAGTAGTCGTCGTAGTAGCGGTCGAACACGATGACGTCGGCATTGGTCTGGGCGGTGCTGTGCCACACCGTGGGGCCGATGTCTGTCGCTGGAATCCGATTGATGCGAATCCAGCTTGTCGCGTCTGACACAACCAGTTCGTCCCGCTCGCTGGGACGGGTTCACTGCGATGAGTAGCGCGGTCAGGAGGCTGAGGGCAGCAAGTACCGCGCTCATCCGTTGGGCAGGTCTCATGTCGAATCCCTTGCTTGGCATCAGGTGTCGCCAGATTTGCGTTGATCAGCCGACAGCCGGCAAGCCAAGGCTGATTCCGTCGCCAAACTCGGATGAACTTATGAACGTTGGTGAGCCATGTCGGGCCAAGGGAGCTGCATCGCGCGGAGGTGCGCCTCGCGTCGGAGCTGTCCTAAACGGTCACGAGCGACGGCTGCTCGGAACGGAAACCCCTGGGTGCCGTGACGCCATGTGCTGATGCACCATTCGACGCTGGAGGTGCAAGCATCCAGCCACGCCGAGAGAAGCACCGGAGACGAGCGCTGCAGCGAAGCCGAGCCAGCGCTCCCAGGCGGAAGGGTGCCGTGGCCGGCTGATCACTGCAAGGCTGGCGATGGCGAACACCGATCTGTGCAGATCTGTCAATCGGCCACGTTGTGGCCACGGAATCCGTGCCCGCTCAGAACTCCTTCGGCATGTCGATGAACCGCGAGTAGTGGCCCTGGAACGTGACCGTCGCGGTGCCCGGCTGACCCGAACGGTTCTTGGCGACGATGAAGTCGGCCTCGCCCAGCCGCTCCGACTCCTGCTCGTACATGTCGGGGCGGTGCAGCAGGACCACGATGTCGGCGTCCTGCTCGATCGAGCCGGACTCACGCAGGTCGGACAGCATCGGCCGCTTGTCGGTGCGCTGCTCGGAGCCACGGTTGAGCTGGCTGATCGCGATGATCGGGACCTCGAGCTCCTTGGCGAGCAGCTTGATCTGACGTGAGAACTCCGAGACCTCGACCTGGCGGCTCTCGACCTTCTTGCCCGACGTCATCAGCTGGAGGTAGTCGATGACGATCATCTTGAGGTCGTGGCGCTGCTTGAGACGTCGTGCCTTGGCGCGGATCTCCATCATCGTCATGTTGGGCGAGTCGTCGATGAACATCGGCGCGGACGAGACCTCGCCCATGCGTCGGGCGAGCTTGGCCCACTGGTCGTCGCTCAAGGAACCCGAACGCATCTCGTGCAGCCCGACACGCGCCTCGGCGGACAGCAGACGCATCGTGATCTCGATGCGGCTCATCTCCAGCGAGAAGATGGCGGTCGTCAACCCGTGCTTGATCGCGGCGGAGCGGCAGACGTCGAGCCCGAGGGTGGACTTGCCGACACCGGGTCGTGCGGCGACGACGATCATCTGGCCGGGGTGGAAGCCGTTGGTGAGGCGGTCGAGGTCGGCGAACCCCGTCGGCACACCGGCCATCTGGCCGTCGCGGGCAGCGATCGCCTCGAGCTCGTCGAACGTCGCCTCCATGAGGTCGTTCAAGATCGAGTAGTCCTCGGACGTGCGCTGCTCGGTGACCCCGAAGACCTCCGACTGCGCGGTGTCGACGATGTCGTCGATCTCGCCCTCGCCGGCGTACCCCATCTGGGCGATCTTGGTGCCGGCCGAGATCAGCCGTCGAAGGATGGCCTTCTCGCGGACGATGTCGGCGTAGTAGGAGGCGTTGGCCGCGATCGGCACGTTGGCGACGAGCGTGTGGAGGTAGGGAGCTCCGCCGATCTTCGCGAGCTCGCCCCGGCGCTGGAGCGCGGCCGAGACGGTGACTGCGTCGGCAGGCTCGCCACGGCCGTACAGGTCGAGGATCGCGTCGAAGATCTCCTCGTGGGCCGGACGGTAGAAGTCGATCGCCTTGACCGACTCCAGGACGTCGGCGATGGCGTCCTTCGAGAGCATCATCGCGCCGAGGACCGACTGCTCCGCGTTGTTGTCCTGCGGCGGGGTGCGGTCGACCTGGCTACCGCCGTAACCGTAGTCGTCTGGCGGCTCCGGCACCGCACCCAGCTCGGCAACGCTCAACGCGAGTCCACCCCTCGTACGCTCGACCCCGTCACGGACTGCGAGGACCCCACGCGCCTCTGGCCCGGTGAACCACATGGATGTGATTCACCCTCGAGCGTACGGGGGACCTCCGACGGATCCCGAGGAGTCCCGCAGCCACCCCTGCCTGCGATGACGAACTCCCGACCACCCACCGAACGAGAAGCAAACTACGCGTGTGCGGGCCCCTGGTGAAAGTCGACGATCAACAGCCTTTGTGGATGGCGACCCCTTTTGTGTGGATAACTGCGGTTGTGCATGTGCACAGGTTGTGGGTATGTGTGTGGATTACCGCGGTGGGGTTTCCACACCTGTGGGCTGACCTGGGGAAACGTCGTCCCCCGCGTGTGGAACGAAACTCGTGGACGGGCGTGTCTCTCGAGTTGCGCACAGGTTGGATCGGATCTAAATTGCCCGACCCCGCCCCAGATGTCCGAATCAGCCCTGGTCGCCGAGGTGCGCGTCCCGGTACGCCTTCCACCGCTCCATGATCGCCGGCGTCTCCTGCCTCATGAACTCGAAGTAGAGCGCGCTCTCGTAGAGCGGCGACCCCGCCTGTGGTTCGTGTCCCAGGTCGGCGATCCCCGCGCGCATGCTCTCGTACCATCGTTCGACCAGCGGCAGCCGGCGAAGCAGGATGGCCGTCCAGATGTCCCCGGGGAACAGGCGGTAGTAGTGCTGCCGGTCACCGCGGGTGCCAGGGGCTCGCTCGATCATCCCGACGCCGATCAGGTAGTTCACCGCACCGGAGACCGCCGCCGCGCTGGCGCCAAGGCCCTCGGCGAGCTCGCGCGCGCTGACCTTCTCCCGATCGACCACCAGCAGGTACGCGAAGACCCGCGACGACATCGGCGGGATGCCCGCCTCGTGGAACGCCGCACCGAACGAGTCGACGAACCTCTCCCGTGCGAGGACCTCGTCGTCAGACATGGTTGGCATCTTTTCTCATCATCGAGCGTCGTCCACTGTCTTCACAAGATTATGAAAGATGTGTACCGTCGGCAAGGTGAGCGACACGATCACGATCCAAGGGCTCCGCAAGAGCTTCGGAGCGACACACGCCTTGGACGGCCTCGACCTCAGCGTCGAGACCGGCGAGGTGCACGGCTTCCTCGGCCCCAACGGCGCGGGGAAGTCCACCACCATCCGCATCCTGCTCGGCATGCTCCGCCACGACGGCGGCACGGTCCGGCTCCTCGACGGCGACCCGTGGTCGGACGCGACCGCGCTCCACCGGCGGCTCGCGTACATCCCGGGTGACGTCACTCTGTGGCCGAACCTCTCCGGCGGCGAGGTCATCGACCTCCTCGGCCGGCTGCGCGGCGGCGTCGACACGGCGAGACGGGACGACCTCATCGAGCGCTTCCAGCTCGACCCGACAAAACGCGGGCGCACCTACTCGAAGGGCAACCGCCAGAAGGTCGCGCTCATCGCCGGCCTCGCCGCCAGGACGGAGCTGCTGCTCCTCGACGAGCCCACCTCCGGCCTCGACCCGCTCATGGAAGAGGTCTTCCGCGACACCGTGCAGGAGATGCGGCAGGAGGGCCGCACCGTCCTCCTCTCCAGCCACATCCTGAGCGAGGTCGAGGCGCTGTGCGACCGCGTGACGATCATCCGCGAGGGTCGTACGGTCGAGTCCGGCACGCTCGCGGAGCTCCGGCACCTGACCCGTACGGCCGTCGACGTGACCGCATCTCGCCCGATCGAGGGCCTCGACGCGCGCGACGGCATCTACGACCTGGTCGTCGAGCAGGGCGGGGCGCGGGCCCGCTTCGACGTCGACACCGCGCGGATCGGTGAGACGCTCCTCCACCTCGGCCAGTTCGGCATCACCGCCTTGACGAGCACCCCGCCGACTCTCGAAGAGCTGTTCCTTCGCCACTACGGAGACGAGATCCCCGTCGGTGACGAGGAGCCGGTGGCGTGATGGACTCGTTCACCGGCACCGGCACGCTGGTCCGGTTGGCACTGCGTCGCACCCGGTTCTCGCTGGTGTGGTGGGTCCTCGGGATCACGGCGCTCTACTACATCACCGCGGTGAGCCTCGCAGCGACGTACCCCGACCAGGCCTCGCTCGACCGTCTCGCCGCCTCGGTCCAGGGCAACGCCGCCCTGATCGCGATGGCGGGGCCCGACTACGCGCTCGACACGCTCGGGGGCCAGACCGCATGGCAGACCTCGGCGTTCGGCGCGATCCTGGCCGGCCTCATGTCCACGTTCCTCGTCGTACGCCTGACCCGGGCCGGCGAGGAGAACGGTCAGGACGAGCTGATCCGCGCAGACGTCGTGGGCCGCTCGGCCACGACTGCCGCAGCACTCCTCGTCACGACTGCGATCAACGTCGTCCTCGTCGTCGCGGTCGCCCTCGTGCTCATCGCCTCCGGCCTTCCCGCGGTCGGGTCGTGGGCGCTCGCGCTGGCGCTCGGGTGCGCGGGCCTGGTGTTCATGGGCTTCGCTCTCGTGTTCTGCCAGGTGTCGAGCACGACCCGCGGCGCCTGGGGCATGAGCGGCGGCGTGCTCGCCCTCTCCTACCTGCTGCGCGCGGTCGGCGACGTCGGTGATGGCACCCTGTCGTGGCTGTCACCGATCGGTTGGGGCCAGCAGATGCGTGCGTACGACGACGAGCGGTGGTGGCCGGCGCTGCTCTCGCTCGTCGTCGCGGCGGCGCTGGTCGGGTTGGCGCGCGTCTTGTACGAGCGGCGCGACTTCGGTGCCGGGCTCGTCGCCGCACGACCTGGACCGGCGGCCCGCGCCTGGCGCGGCGGCGCGTACGAGCTCGCCTGGCGTCTCCAGCGCCCGACCGTGATCGGCTGGCTGATCGGGCTCGCTGTCGGTGGACTCGCGTACGGCTCCATCGGCGACGACGTCGGCGACCTCATCGGAGACGGCGACCTGTCCGACGTGATGACTGGTGGAGAGACCGGCGGACAGGCCCTGATCGACGGCTTCTACGCCAGCGCCGTGCTCCTGCTCGCGATCGCCGCGGCAGCCTTCGGCGTCGCGTCGGCCCTCCGCGCACGTGCCGAGGAGGTCAGCGGACGGCTCGAGCCGTTGCTCGCGACAGCGCTCCCGCGCCCCTCCTACCTGGGCGGCCACGTGCTCGTCGCTCTCGGCGCGTCGACGCTGGGCATCGCCCTCGCCGGCTTCGCCACCGGGTTGATGAACGGGTGGGTCTCCGGCGACTTCGGTGAGGTGTGGCCACTCACCTGGGCCGGGCTGTCGTACGCCCCTGCGATCTGGGTGATGGTCGGCCTCGCCGTCGCGCTGCTCGGCCTCGTGCCGCGGTTCGCGTCGTTGGCGTGGCTCGGCATCGTGTACGCGGCGGTGGTGATGTTCTTCGGGCCGCTGCTCGACTTCCCCGACTGGGTCGACGGCATCTCGCCGTTCTCGCACCCGGCGCTCGTGCCGCTCGAGGATCTGTCGTGGCCGCCGCTGCTGTGGCTGACGGCGGTCGCGGCCGTGCTCCTCGCCGCTGGTTTCGTGGGGTTCCGGAGGCGCGACATCCGCACGTGAGGTATGCATGAGTCATGCATACCTCGAACGTCTGGGCGGCGGCCGTCACCGCGGGTGCCGACCGCCTCACCGAGGCGCTGCCCGAGGGCCTCGGGATGCGCGACGTGGAAGCGCTGACCCTCGTCGTGAACCACCCGGGCGCCACCGTCGAATGGTTGCGGTCCCGGGTGGGGCTCACCCAGTCGGGCACCGTCCGTCTCGTCGACCGCCTCGAGCAGCTCGGGCTCGTACGCCGTCGCCGCTCGGGCCGCGAGGTCGTCCTTACCCTCACCACCACGGCGCGACGCCGGCTGACCGCGTGGGACCGTGCGCGCGACGCGGCGATGGCCGACGTGCTCGTCGGTCTCACGGCCGAGGAGCGCGACGTGCTGGCGGACCTGCTGGCGAAGGCCCTGCTCCGTACGCCTCGCACCAGGCCCGATGCCGACCGCGCCTGCCGCACGTGCACCTGGGCCCGGTGCGAGCCGCAGTGCCCGGTGGACGCGTCGGTGACCACATGACCCTGCCGGCGGCACCCGGCCGCGCACGGCTGAGCGCACCGATGCGCGCCGTCGCCGCTGCCTGGGTGCTCGCGGCAACAGCCGACGCCTTCGTCCTCTTCGCGCTGCTCTGGCTGGCCGAGCCCCAGGGGTGGAGCGGTGCACAGACCGCTCTCCTCGTCCTCGCCACCCGGCTCCCCGTGCTGTTCAGCGGCGTCCTCGGTGGACGAGCCGTCGACCGTTTCGGCCCGCGCGCGATGCTCCTCGTCGACGCGCTCACGCGCACGGTCCTGCTGAGCGCGCTCGCGCTCACGGCCGCCGACGACTCGCTCGAGCTTCCTGTCGTCGTCGCACTCACCGCCGCCGCAGGCGCGACCGCCCCCATGTCGTACGCCGCGTGCCGCACGCTCGTCGTCCGCTACGAGCCGGCACCGCTGCGTGCGCGTGCCAACACACTCCTCGCCCTCGGCGACCAGCTGCCGCTGATCCTCTCCGCCGCCGCCCTGGGAGCGGCGCTGACCACGTTCGGGATCGGCGCGACCCTCGCCGTACCCGCGGTGCTCATGCTCGGCGTCGCGGTGATCGCGGCGCTCCTGCCTCGTGGCGATCGGCACGCGGCGACGGCGGACGGCGAGACGGCGTCCGCGGCCGACGGTTCGCCGTGGCGCATCCCCGGCGTGACGACCCTGGTGGCCCTCTCGGTCGTCTACTACGCCGCGTACGGTCCCTTCGAGCCGGCGATGCCTCCGTTCGTGCGCGACGACCTCGGCGGCGGTGCCGATGCGTACGGTCTCGTCTGGATCGTGTTCGGGATCGGCGCCATCGCGACGCTTCCGCTGGCGCCGCGGCTCTCGCGGTGGCGTCCGGGCGTCGTCAACGCGCTCAACGCGGTGACGTGGGGGCTGGTGACGTTTCCGCTCGTCCTGCTGGACGCCGTGCCCACGGCCGCAGTCCTGATGCTCCTGTCGGGCGCCGTGTGGGGTCCGTACTCGGCGGTGGAGACCACCGCCCTCCAGCAGTGGGCACCGGCGAGCCGGCACGGAAGGCTCTTCGGGACGCAGCGCGCCCTTCTCCAGACGGCCTCCCCGATCGGCGCGGCCGTGGGCGCGCTGGCGCTCGACGTGGTCGAACCGGCGGTCGTCCTCGGGGTCTCCGCCCTCGCGTGCACGACCGCGGGCCTGCTCGCGCTCACCCGCCCGGGCATCCGTCGACGGTCGGGTGCGGTGGACCGCGCGCCGGGGGCCGCAGCCGTTGGGCGAGACTGAGACGCGTGAGGCACCTGGACGCGCGCGACCGCGAGATCTTCCGCATCGCGGTCCCGGCGTTCGCAGCGCTCGTCTCCGAGCCGCTGATGCTCGCCGCCGACACCGCGATCATCGGGCACCTCGGCACCGACCCGCTCGCCGGCCTCGCGCTCGCGTCGACAGTGCTGCAGACGTTCGTCGGGCTGTGCGTGTTCCTCGCGTACGGCACCACGGCCTCGGTCGGCCGCCACATCGGCGCGGGCGACCTGCGCGCGGCGATGACGACTGGGATGAGCGGCGTCTGGCTCGCCGTCATTCTCGGCGCGCTGGCCGCGCTGATCGCCGGCGCGGGGGCCTCCGTGATCATCGGGGCGTTCGGTGCCGACGCCGCCGTGACGGACCAGGCCGTCACCTATCTCGTCTGGGCGGCGCCCGGCATCCCGGCGATGCTGGTCGTGCTCGCCGCGACCGGCGTCCTGCGAGGGATGCAGGACCTCAAGACCCCGCTCTACACCGTCGTCATCGCGAACATCGTGAACGTCGTCCTCAACATCGCCCTGGTCTACGGGCTCGACATGGGGATCCGCGGCGCCGCGATCGGCACCACGGTCGCCCAGCTCGGCTCGGGCGTCTTCCTCGCGTACGTCGTGGTCCGCGCGGTGCGCGCCCAGCATGCCCCCGTACGCCCGCAGCGCTCCGGCATCCACGAGGCCGCACGCGCTGGCGTCGCCCTGGTCGTCCGTACGCTCACCCTGCGGGCCGCGCTCCTGATCGCGACGGCGGTCGCAGCGACGATGGGCTCGGCAGCGCTCGCCGCGCACCAGATCGCGGTGACGGTGGTGACCATCCTCGCCTTCGCACTGGACGCGATCGCCATCGCGGGGCAGACCCTCACCGGACGCTCGCTCGGTGCGGGTGACGTCACCGGCACGCGTGCCACCACCCGGCGGATGATCGGGTGGGGCGTCGCGTCGGGCACAGCCGCCGCGGTGCTCCTGCTCGCATCCGTGCCGTGGCTGCCGGGCCTGTTCACGTCCGACGTGAACGTCCAGCACCTCCTGGTCGGGGCGCTCGTCGTGATCGCGTTGACGCAGCCGATCTCGGGCGTCGTGTTCGTACTGGACGGAGTGCTGATCGGGGCGGGCGACGGCGCCTACCTCGCGTGGGCGGGCGTCGTCACCCTCGTCGCGTATGCCCCGCTGGCGGTGGCGGTGTGGTTGCTCGGAGGTGGGCTGGTGTGGCTCTGGGTCGCGTACGCGGCGTTCATGGTGGCCCGCATGATCACGCTGGTGCTGCGGGAGCGAACCGATCGCTGGATGGTCGTCGGCGCGTAGCCCGCGGGGTCAGGCGGCGTTCACGCGGCGGCTCGTCGCGTCGGCGCTCGACGCGCAGCTCACGCAGACCGCCTGCATCTGGACGTGCATGCCGCTGAGGTGCTCGTCGAGGACCATGCAGCACTCAGCGCACCGGTCGAGCCAGCCCTCGCCCTCGACGAACTCAGCGTCGCAGTCGATGCACATCACGACCAGCTCGCTCATCACGCCTCACCTCTCGAAGGACCGGGGAAACCCTTACGTACCGAGTGTGCGGGCAGGCACTGACAGGACTCACGAGGTAACCGCGGTCGGCGTGTCGGCTGCGGTGGCCGGAACTGGGGTGACTGCGGTCGATCAGTGTCAGCATGTGGCCCCGATCCACCGCATAGTCTCAGGACGCCTTCTTGGCCGTAGCCTTCTTCGCTGCTGTCTTCTTCGTGGTGGTCTTCTTCGCCGCCGCCTTCTTCGCGGGCGCCTTCTTGGCCGCCGCCTTCTTCGCCGGTTCCTTCTTGGCCGCCGTCTTCTTCGTCGTCGACTTCTTCGCCGCCGCAGTCTTCTTGGCGGGCTTCTTGTCGGCGTCGACACCGGCCACCGACTCGCCCTCCCCCTTCTTCGCCCGGTCGATGGACGCCTGGAGCGCGGCCATCAGATCGACCACGTTGTCGGCCTCCTCCTCGCCCTCACCGACGGCGGGCTGGATGACCTCGTTGCCCTCGAGCTTGGCCTCGACGAGCTCGTCGAGCGCCACCTCGTACTCGTCGGTGTACTCCTCGGGATCGAAGTCGCTCTCCATGCTCGCGAGCAGAGACTGCGCCATCTTCACCTCCTGCGGGCGCAGGTCGAGGTCCTCCCCGAGGAAGCTGAACTCGGGCTTGCGCACCTCGTCGGCCCACAGCAGCGTGCTCATCGTCAGGACGCCGTCGCGCACACGGATCGTCGCCATCTGCTCGCGTGTGCCGATCGTCACCTTGACCACGGCCACCATGTCGGAGGACTCGAGCGCCTCGCGCAGCAGGAGGTACGGCTTGAGGCCGGCGTTGGTGTCCGGCTCCAGGAAGTAGCTCTTGTTGTAGAGGATCGGGTCGATCTGCTCGAGCGGGACGAACTCGAGGACGTCCACGATCTTCTTCGTCGGCAGCGGCAGCTGCTCCATGTCGTCGTCCGTGAGGACGACCATGCGTCCGTCCGGCAGCTCGTACCCCTTGGCGATCTCCGAGTACTCGACGACCTCGCCGTCGGCCTCGGCGACCCGCTTGTACTTCACCCGTGACCCGTCGCTGCGGCGTACCTGCCGGAACGAGATGTCGTGCGTCGCTGTGGCGCCGTACATCTTGATCGGGATGCTCACCAGGCCGAACGAGACCGTGCCCTTCCACATCGCGCGCATCGCTCCACCCCTCTCGTACGCCAAGCGAACCGGCAGCGACCAGCGCTGTCAATCGGGAGACTCACCGTACGGTCAAGTCTCATCGGTCGCTCAGCCTGCGAAAGTCCCCTTCTGGACGGAAGGTGAGGGTATGACCACCGACCGGCTGCGCATCGGGTTCAAGCTCATGGCAGAGAGCTTCGACCCGCTGGAGATCGTGGAGCAGGCCGTCGCGGCGGAGCGGGCCGGCTTCGACTTCGTCGAGGTCAGCGACCACTTCCATCCGTGGTTGTACTCCCAGCAGCACTCCGGCTTCGCGTTCTCGATGCTGGGCGCCATCGCCGCCCGGACCACCCGGATCGGGCTGGCGACGGGTGTGACGTGCCCGATCATGCGGTACCACCCCGCGATCGTGGCGCAGATGGCGGCGACGACTGCGGTGCTGAGCAGCGGCCGGTTCACGCTCGGCGTGGGGTCGGGCGAGAACCTCAACGAGCACATCGTCGGTGGCGGCTGGCCCTCGGTGTCGGTCCGGCACGACATGCTCACCGAGGCGCTCGAGATCATCCATGCGCTCTTCACCGGCGGCTACCACTCGTTCTCCGGACAGTACTTCGACCTCGAGGACGCGAGGGTCTTCGACCTCCCGGACACTCCCCCGCGGATCGTCGTCGCCGCGGGCGGTGAAGAGGCCGCCAAGCTTGCCGCCGAGCTCGGCGACGGACTGTTCGCGACCGAGCCCAAGGCGGAGCTCGTGGACGCGTACGCATCGGCCGGTGGGACCGGGCCGCGGTACGCCGAGGTGCCGCTCGCCTACTCGCTCGACGTCGAGGCCGCCGCGGAGGCCGCACACCGGACGATGCGCTTCGGCCTCGCCGGGTGGAAGGTGCAGTCCGAGCTGCCGAACCCCGTCAACTTCGAGGCGGCGACCGCGACGGTGCGCGTCGAGGACATGCGGGCCGCGTTCGGCTGCGGACCCGACACCGAGCGTCACCTCGAGGTCGCCCAGCGCTTCCTCGACACCGGGTTCGACCACCTCGTCCTCATGAACGCCGGCCCGCCGGAGGAGATGGGTGCCTTCTTCGACCACGTCCGTACGAACTTGCGACCACGGCTGGAAGAGCTGAACGGGAGCACAGATGGCTGAGCGCGCCGCCGTACTCTTCGACATCGACGGGACCCTCGTCGACTCCAACTACCTCCACGTGCAGGCGTGGAGGACTGCCTTCCGCAAGGCGGGGATCACGGTCGACGACTGGCGGGTCCACCGTGCGATCGGGATGGACGGCGACCGCCTCCTCGATGATCTCGCCGGTGGGGCGAGCGAGGCCGACCGCACCGCCGCGAAGGACCTCCATGCTTCCGAGTACGCCGACCTCGCCGGCGAGCTGCGTCGGTTCGACGGGACGCGACCACTCCTGCGCGAGCTACGCGACCGCGGCGTCCTGATCGTGCTCGCGACGTCTGCCCCTCCCGACGAGCTCGCCCGGCTGCGCAAGGCCCTGGACTGCGACGACCTCGTCGATGCGGTGACCAACGCCGACGACGTGGAGGACGCCAAGCCGCAGCCCGACATCGTGCAGGCCGCGCTGGACAAGGTCGATGTCGATACCTCACGGGCCGTCCTGGTCGGAGACGCCGTGTGGGACGGACTCGCCGCGCAGCGGGCGGGCGTCCCGTTCCTCGGCGTACGGACCGGTGGTGCTGGCCCGGAAGAGCTGCGGGGTGCCGGCGCCGCGGAGGTCTACGACGACGTCTCGGTCCTCCACGGAGCGCTCGACGCGTCGACCATCGGTCGCCTGCTGCGCTGAGTCTGCGGACGGCGCCGCGAACCGCGAGACTCGTGCGATGCGGAAGATCGGGCTCGAAGAAGAGATGCTGCTCGTCGATCCGAAGACAGGTCGCACGACGGCACTGTCCGAGCGCGCGATGCGACGGCACTCGGGTGATGCCGAGATCGAGCACGAGCTGTTCCTCGAGCAGATCGAGACGATGACCGAGCCGCACGCGTCGCTCGACGATCTCGCGGCTGAGCTGGAGGAGATCCGCCGACAGGCCGTCGCCGCAGCGAGATCGGCCGGCGCGTCGCTGATCGCGTCAGGGACACCCCCGCTTCCCAGCGGGGAGTCGCACGTGACGCCCAAGCCCCGCTACGAACGCATGGTCGAGGAGGCCGGCGAGATCGGACGGTTCGCCGCCGTCTGCGGGATGCACGTCCACATCGATGTCGACAGTGACGACGAGGCGGTCGGCGTGATGGACCGCATCCAGCCATGGCTGCCGATCCTCCTCGCGATCAGCGCGAACTCGCCGTACGCCGACGGTCGTGACACCGACTACGCCAGCTGGCGTTCGCGATCCTGGACCGCCTGGCCGACCGCCGGCCCGGTCGAGCCGTTCGGCGACGCGGACACCTACCACCGGGCGGTCCGCGAGCTGATCGCGTCGGGTGCCGCGCTCGACGAGGGCATGGTCTACTTCGACGCCCGGATCGCGCGGGCCCTGCCCACCATCGAGATCCGCGTCGCCGACGTGTGCACCGACCGTCGCGACGGGATCCTCGTCGCGGCTCTGGTGCGGGCGCTCGTCGAGACGGAGGCGCGCGCCTGGTCGGACGGCCGCGCGGTCGACCCGTGGCGGGTCGAGCTGCTCCGCGGCTCGCGGTGGCAGGCCGCTCGGCACGGGGTCAGCGAGCGGCTCTTCGACCCGGCAACGCGTGAGCTGCGACCAGCCGGCGAGGTGCTCGACCGGCTCGTCACGCACGTGGGCGAGGCTCTCGCAGCGGCGGGCGACGCGGCGTACGTGCGTGAGGGCATCGAGCGGCTCCTGTCATCCGGGAGCGGCGCGGACCACCAGCGCCGCGTCGGTGTCGACGGCGACCTGGTTGCGGTGGTCGCGGACCTGGCCCGGCGGACCGATCCCGACGCCTGAGACGCACCCACGCAGAAGGACCCGCCACCCCCACAGGGGCGACGGGTCCTTCGCAGCGTGTGCCGGATGCCTGGGATCAGGCAGCGGCAACCACGTTGATCGTGACCTTGGCGGTGACCTCCGGGTGCACGCGCACCTGGACGTCGTAGGTGCCGAGGGCCTTGATCGGGTTGCCGATCTCGATGCGACGCTTGTCGACGGTCGAGCCGGCGCCCTTGAGCGCGTTGGCGACGTCCGAGACGGTGATCGCACCGAAGAGGCGGCCCTCGGAGCCGGCGCGAACCGGAACCTTCACAGTGCTCGACTCGAGCTTCTGCTTGGCGGCCTTGGCGTCGTCGAGATCGTGGATCGCGCGGGCCTCACGGGCCTTCTTGATCGACTCGACCTGCTTCTCCGCGCCCTTGGACCACAGGATCGCGTAGTTGCGGGGCAGCAGGAAGTTGCGGCCGTAGCCGCCCTTGACCTCGACGATGTCGCCGGGGGCACCGAGTCCGGTGACCTCGTGGGTGAGGATGAGCTTCATGGTGTTCTCCTTCCCCTACGATCAGCGACCGGTCGAGGTGTACGGCAGGAGCGCCATCTCGCGCGCGTTCTTGATCGCCGTGGCGATCTTGCGCTGCTCCTGGACAGACACACCCGTCACGCGGCGAGCGCGGATCTTTCCGCGGTCGGAGATGAACTTCCGCAGGAGGGTCGTGTCCTTGTAGTCGATGTAGGTGATCTTCGCAGCCTTGAGCGGGTTGCTCTTCTTCTTCGGCTTACGAACAGCGGGCTTGGCAGCCATTGTGGTGCTCCCTTCCGGTGAGCCCGACCCGCAGGACGGGTCGGAATGACGCGGCGGTCAGTAGACCGCCATGGTGTTCGATGATCCGTGCTGTTCTTTCTCTAGATCCGTGACTCAGAACGGCGGTTCGTCGTTCGAGCCGGCGGGCGTGCTCGCCCACGGATCGTTGCCAGCGTTGCCACCCTGCGGTGCGGGAGAGGACCACGGGTCGTTGGCGGGGGCCTGCTGGCCTCCACCGAACCCCTGGCCGCCCTGGCCGCCGCCGGAGTAGCCGCCACCCTGGCCGCCACCGCCGGAGCGGGAGGCCTTGGTGACCTTGGCGGTCGCGCTGCGCAGGCTCGGACCGACCTCGTCGACGTCGATCTCGAACACGGTGCGCTTCTCGCCCTCACGGGTCTCGTACTGACGCGACTTCAGTCGCCCCTGCACGATGACCCGCATGCCCTTCTGCAGCGACTCGGCCACGTTCTCGGCGGCCTGGCGCCAGACGGCGCAGCCCAGGAAGAGCGTGTCTCCGTCGCGCCACTCGCCGCTCTGGCGGTCGAAGGTGCGCGGAGTCGAGGCGATGCGGAAGTTGGCAACCGCGGCGCCCGACGGTGTGAACCGCAGCTCGGGCTCGTCCACAAGGTTGCCGACGACGGTGATGACGGTCTCGCCTGCCATGTCTCACTCCAACGTTCGCGGGATGTCTGCTGGCTAGCAGTCAACATCAAGACTCCGACAGTGGCGACCCCTTGGCCGTGGACCGTGGGAAACCACGGGGGGCGGGCCGACTGGGGACGACGTGTCGGACGTCCGTCACTTCTCGGGTCGAAGGACCTTCGTACGCATGACGGACTCGTTCAGCGTGAGCTGACGGTCGAGCTCCTTGACGGTCGCGGGCGTCGCGGTCAGGTCGACCACGGCGTAGATCCCTTCGGACCGCTTGTTGATCTCGTAGGCAAGACGACGCTTGCCCCAGATGTCGACGTTGTCGACGGTGCCACCGTCCTGACGCACCACGTTGAGGTACGTGTCCAGGCTCGGGGCGACCGTGCGCTCGTCGAGGTCGGGATCGAGGATCACCATGACTTCGTAGTGACGCAAGGCAACTCCACCTCCTTCGGTCTGTACGGTCACGGTCCTTCCGTGACAGGAGGGCTCTGCATCTGTCGCCCCTCGCACCGGGTGGCGGATGGGCAACCAAGGCAGTCTATCGGGACGCCTCCAGCACCCCAAATCGCCGTCCGCCCGGGAAGTGAGGATGATCGCGTCCGTGGGCACAGCACTTCTGTGGGGCGCGGTCGCGGCATCGTCGTTGCTGCTCGGTGCCGTCCTCGGCGTCGTGCACCGTTGGAGCGATGCCGTCGTCGGCACCGTGCTCGGGTTCGGCGCGGGAGCGTTGATCTCCAGCATCTCGTACGAGCTGTTCGAGGAGGGCCTCGAGGCCGGCGGTGCGGCGGCGCTGGCGTCGGGCCTCGCCTTCGGCGCGCTGGTCTTCTACGTCTCCGACCGGATGGTCGAACGGGTCGGTGGACGTGCCGGCGGGGCGGCGGGCATCCCGCTCGCTCTGGGCGCCTTCCTCGACGGCATCCCCGAGCAGGCGGTCCTGGGTCTCGGCATCGCCGAGGGAGGCGGCGTCAGCGTCGCCCTGCTGGTGGCGATATTCGTGTCGAACCTGCCGGAGGCCGTCGGGTCGGCGACCGACATGCGCGAGGCCGGCTCGCCGGTGCGCCACGTCCTGCTGCTGTGGACGGCGGTCGCGGTGGTCTGCATGCTGGCGACGGCCGGAGGGTACGCCGCTGCGGAGATCACGGCCGGACCGTTCGTCGGGCTCGTGGACGGGTTCGCGGCGGGGGCGCTGCTGGTGATGCTCGTCGGCGCGATGATCCCCGAGGCCCAGTCGAAGATCCACGAGAAGGCCGGACTCGCCGCCGTCGTCGGCTTCGCGGTCGCCGCCGCGCTGTCCCTCGCCAGCTGACGCTTGCACCCGCACGAGGTGCTCGCACCCCGAACGCAGGGATCCCACCCCGTATTCGAGGTGGGATCCTCCCGTTGTAGGTGGGTACACCCCAAACGGGGGCAACCGGACGGGCTACTCGGTCGAGATCGCCCGCAGGACGTTGAGCCGCGAGGCCCGAAGCGCCGGGAACACCGCCGCGAGCACGCCCACCACCGCGGCGATGATCACGTACGCGATGAGCGTGCCGACCGGGATCGAGAGCTCGGTGATGCCTTCGTCGTCGAGGACGCGCTGGAGCACCGTGCCGAACACCAGTCCCATCGCGATGCCGAGCACCGCACCGAGGACCGCGATCGCGACCGCCTCCAGCCGCACCATGCGGCGCAGTTGCCGCCTGCTCATCCCGACCGCCCGCAGCAGGCCGACCTCGCGGGTGCGCTCGATGACGCTCAGCGCGAGCGTGTTGACGATGCCGAGTGCGGCGATCACGATCGCGAGGCCGAGCAGCGCGTTGATGAGCATCAAGATGCCGTTGATCTGGTCGCGCTGGGAGTCGATGAACTCGTCCTGGGTCTGCACGACCACCGTGGGGATGTCGGCCACCACGTCGCGTACGGGCTCCTCGATGTCGGCGCCGCTCGTCCCGCCGGCTGCGTTGACGGCGACGAAGGTGTCCTCACGGGTCAGCTTGATCGTGTCGACGAAGTCGAACGAGGTGAGGTACTCGGAGGTCACGTTGGTCTCGGGGTACGTGCCGGCGACCGTCAGCTCGTAGTCGCCCGACTGCGTCTCGACCTCCAGCGTGTCGCCGACCACGAGGCCGAGGTCGTCGGCCTTGTCCTCGCGCACTGCTACCTCGTCGGGCCCGAGCGAGTCGACGGTCGCGTCGAGCTCGAACATGTCGAACAGCAGGGCGGGGTCGGTCGCCGTCACCGCGGCGAACGCGCCGTCCACCCGCGCCGGGACGAACTGGGACTCGACCACGTCACCGACGCCGTCGATCTCGCGGATCTGGTCGGCGATCGACGTCGAGAACGGCGCCCCGACCGGGTTCGTCAGGATGAAGTCGGTGGTGAACTCCTTCTTGACGCCGACGTCGACGGACTTGTTGACCGACGACCCGAGGATGCTCATGGTCGTCACGAGCGTCAGGCCGATCATCAGCGCCGACGCCGTGGCCGCCGTACGGCGTGGGTTGCGGAGGGAGTTCTGGGTGGCCATCCGGCCGACCAGCCCGAACGGGCGGTAGAGCCCTCCGATCGCGATGAGAACCGGGTGGCTGAGCAGCGGGCTCATCAGCGACACCCCGATGAGGATCGAGAACGCCCCGCCGCCGACGTACCACGCGCCGTTGTCGACACCGCTCAGCCCGAGCCACAGGAGGCCGGCGCCGATGACCACCAGGATCGCACCGAACAGCATGCGCAGGCGCATCGAGGACTCGGGGAGCGCGACGTCGTCACGCATCGCGGCGACCGGGGCGACGCGCGAGGCGCGCCGCGCCGGCAGGTACGCCGCCACGAGGGTGACGAGGACCCCGACGACGTAGCCGACGATCCACGTGCGCGGTGCGATCACCAGCGGCGTCTCGCTGACGTCGAGGCCGAAGCTCTTGAACAGCGCCGTCAGACCCTGCGCGAGCCCGATGCCGAGCAGGACGCCGACCGTCGCCCCGACCAGCCCGACGACCAGCGCCTCGATGAGGACCGACCGGCTCACCTGTCGGCGCGACGCACCGAGCGCGCGCAGCAGGGCGAGCTCACGGCTGCGCTGGGCGACCAGGATCGAGAACGTGTTGACGATGAGGAACGTGCCGACGATGATCGCGATGCTCGCGAAGACGAGGAGGATCGTCGTCAGGAAGCCCAGGATCTCTCCGATGAGGTCCTCGGTCTGCGCCGCGGCGGCGTCGCCCGTGATCGCCTCGAGGCCGTCGGGCAGGATCTGCTCCGCCTCGTACGCGAGCTCCTGCTGCGTGACGTCGTCAGCCGTCGTGAGCGACACCTGGTTGAAGACGTCCTTGCCGTCCAGGAACAGCTCCTGGGCATAGGCGACGTCGAACAGCACGAGCGACGCTCCGGCCATCGAGCCGCCGCCGAACTCGGCCAGGCCCACGAGCTCGACCTCGAGCCGCGGCTGGTCGCCCGTCGACACGAGGGTCACCGTGTCGCCGATCTCGTAGCCGCCCTTCTCGGCGCTGGTGCCGTCGATCGCGACCTCGCCGTCGGCGGTCGGCTCCCTGCCCTCGGCGATGACCACCGCCGGCTCTCCGGTCATCGCGGGGGCGCTGTCGTAGCTGAACGACAGCGTCGGCGGACCGAAGCCGGTCACCAGCTTGCCGTCGGACCCCACCAACGTCAGCGACTGGCTCTGCACGCTGCCGTCGGCACGCTCCGCACCGGAGAGCTCGCCGAGCTCCGTGACCAGCGACGCGGGAATCGTCCGGGTGTCGGCGCTCGGCGCCTGGTCCCAGCTGCCGGTGCCCTCGGGGCGCACCGTCACGTCGGGTGTCGACCCCTCGACGATCCCGTCGAACGACTTGCTCATCGTGTCGGTGAAGATCAGGGTGCCGGCGACGAACGCGACGCCGAGCACGATCGCGAACGCGCTCATCAGCAGGCGCACCTTGCGCGCGAGCAGGTTGCGCAGGGTCACCCGCAGCATCAGGCTGCCCCACCGTCGACGGCCGCCGCCTCGAGCGCACGCACCTGGATCGCCGCCATGCGCTCGAGCACGGTCTCGGCGGTCGGCGCCTGCATCTCGTCGACCACCCGGCCGTCAGCGAGGAAGACGACGCGGTCGGTGTAGGAGGCGGCGACCGGATCGTGGGTCACCATCACGATGGTCTGGCCGAGCTCGCGGACGCTGTGCTGGAGGAACTTCAGGACCTCTGCTCCCGACGTGGAGTCGAGGTTGCCGGTCGGCTCGTCGGCGAACACGATCTTGGGGCGACCGACCAGCGCGCGAGCCGCCGCGACCCGTTGCTGCTGGCCGCCGGACATCTCGTTGGGCCGGTGGCCGAGCCGGTCGCGGAGCCCGACCGTGTCGATCACCTCGTCGTACCAGGCCTGGTCGGGCTTGCGGCCCGCGATCGACAGCGGAAGGAGGATGTTCTCCTGGGCGGTCAGGGTCGGCACGAGGTTGAACGCCTGGAAGACGAAGCCGACGTCGTCGCGTCGGAGCTTGGTCAGCTGCTTGTCGTTGAGGTCGGAGAGCTCGGTGTCGCCGATGAAGACCGTGCCGCTGGTCGCGGAGTCGAGAGCGGCGAGAAGGTGCATGAGGGTCGACTTGCCGGAGCCGGACGGGCCCATGACGGCCGTGAACTCGCCCTCGTACACGTCGAGGCTCACACCGTCGAGCGCACGCACCTCGGCCTCTTGCTTGCCATAGGTCTTGTGAAGGTCGACCGCGCGGGCGGCGACGGAGCGGGTCGTGGCGAGCAGCGGGCCGTCAGACATGGCAGAACTCCTGAAAGGGGCGGATGTCTTCACCACGCTAGGTGAAGGCAGTGTCAGTGCGACATCGGTTTTGCCCCCGACGTACGGAGCGACGACTGGGGGAAGACCCTGATACTGGTGTCATGAGCAACGGCGAGCTCCATCCGCAGGAGATCACGTGCCCCCCGGCGCCGGCCGAGGTCGACGTCGAGGTCCTCGAGCCGCGCCTGGTGCCGCTGGGTGGGCCGCGGGCGATGACGGTACGCCGTACGCTCCCGCAGCGGTCGCGCTCGCTCATCGGAGCGTGGTGCTTCGCCGACCACTATGGACCCGACGACGTACGCACGAGCGGCGGCATGGCCGTCCCCGGGCACCCGCACACCGGTCTCCAGACCGTGACCTGGCTCTTCACGGGCGAGGTGGACCACCGCGACACGGTCGGCTCCGTGCAGCGGATCCGCCCGGGCGAGGTCAACCTGATGACCTCGGGGCGCGGCATCGCGCACTCGGAGTACTCCACACCCGAGACCGCGACGCTCCACGGTGTCCAGCTGTGGACCGCTCTGCCCGAGGCCGCACGCTTCTCCGACCGCGCGTTCGAGCACTTCGTCACCCGGCCCGTCGAGCACGGTGCCGCGACCGTTCGCACCTTCGTCGGTTCGTTCGCCGGATCGTCGTCGCCCGTCACTACCTTCACACCGCTCCTCGGTGCCGAGATCACGCTCCCGCCGGGCGAGGAGGTCCGCTTCGAACTCGACCCTGCGTACGAGCACGGCGTCCTCGTGGACCTCGGCCCGGTCGCGGTCGACGGGTTCCACGTGGAACCCGCAGCGCTCTCGTACCACCCCCTCGGCCGTACGACACTGGTCCTGCGCTCCGGTGACGCGCCGGCTCGCGTCGTCCTCCTCGGGGGCGAGCCGCTGGACGAGGAGATCGTGATGTGGTGGAACTTCATCGGCCGCAGCCACGACGAGATCGTGCGCTTCCGCGAGGAGTGGATGGCGCAGGCGCACGCCTCGACCGGCGGCGGGAGCACCGACGCGTACGGGCCGTTCCCGGAGGCGTGGAACGGCACGGTGCTGCCGGCCCCTGAGCTGCCGCACACCCGGCTCACGCCACGCAAGCGACCACCGGGCTGAGCCGACCGGTGGACCTGACGACGGCGCTCGCCGACATCGTGACTCCGGTTGTCCAGCACATGCTGCGCCCGTCGGAGGTCACGTCAATCCATCTCGACCGCACCCGCCAGGGAGAGATCGTCCTGACGCTCGGGACGGCCGACACGAATCCCGCCCGCTTCTTCCTCTACCAACCCGGGGTCGAGCAGACGGTGGACGAGGCACGGCTCGTGTTTGCCGACCAGCTCCAGGACCACATCGCCGAGAGCTCCTTCGCCTGGGCCGAGCTCCGCACCTACCCGGGCCTCCCGCGCTGAGCCTTCCGCAACCCATGACCGGCTCAAGAAAACGCGGTCCAGCCACCGCTGAGAGGACGCCGACGCTCGACCTGACGGGCTAGGCTGATCGCACGGAACGGTCGAGAGGCGGTGCCATGACAGCTGTCGCCGAGCCCGTGGTGGTGACCCACCACCTCACTGGCACGCGTCGTCAGCGGACCGTGCTGGTGCTGAACGCCAGCTACGAGCCGCTGCAGCGGGTGTCTCTGCGGCACGCCATCCGGATGCTCGTGCGCGAGGTCGCCGTTGTCGAGGAGGCGCACCCCGAGGCCCGGTTCGGGCCGTTCCCGCTCCCGAAGGTCCTCCGCCTTGTCCGCTACGTCGTGACGCGCTGGGTCCACAAGCGCATCCCGCTGTGCACCAAGGCGGCCGTGAAGGCGCGTGACCAGCGGTGCGGCTACTGCGGCGGGCCGGCCGAGACCGTCGACCACATCCTGCCGCGCTCCCGTGGCGGGCTCCTCACGTGGGAGAACTCCGTCGCGGCGTGCTTGCGGTGCAACCACCGCAAGAGCGACCGGACGCCGGCCGAGGCGGGGATGACGCTGCTCGTCACGCCGTCGATCCCCCGCCGGTCGCCGCTGACGGCGCCCTGAGGCACCGCCAGCGGCTCGCATCCGCTACTTGCGGACCTTGACCTTCACGGTGATCGCCTTGGCGGCGACGAAGGTGTTGCCCGCGTACGCGACCTTCACCTTGTACGTCCCCGGCCTGGCGAACTTCTTCAGGCGTACGACGACCTTGCCGTCCGCGCGGACGGTCGCGGTGCCGACCTTCTTGCCCTTGATGGTCACGACGACCTTGCCATGGCGCGTGACACCGGCAGCCGTCGTCACCTGCACGGCGACCCTGGCCTTGGTGCGCTTGGCCCGGATCTTTTTCGGGCTCACCTTGGCGCGGACCGAGACACGCGCCTTGGTCACGGTGACCGAGACCCGCCCTGACGACGCAGCGCTGTGCGCGTCACCGACGTAGGCGACGGTCAACGCGTGCTTGCCGGGAGCGAGCGCCCCCTTGCGCAGGGCCACGGTCGCACGGCCCCCGGAGACGGTCGCCGAGCCGACGACCTGCGCCCCACGGCGTACGTCGACCCGACCCTTGGCGCCCGCCACCGTGCGTACGGTGACGCTCACCGACGGGGACGAGCCGTACGCGCTGGTGCGTGCCGTGGCCGTCGTCGTCGACGCCGCCTTGGCGACGGTGTACGACGCGATGGTCGACGAGGGGTTCGCACCGTCGAACCCGAGGTACGCGACCTCGACCTGGTGAGCCCCCGCCTTCGTGGACCTGGGCAGTGCGACGCGGGCCTTGCCGTTCTTCACCGTGCCGGTGGCGGCGACCTTGCCGCCTTCGCTCACCTCGACGGTGCCCTCGGCGGCGTTGTCCGACGCGACGGTCACGTCGACGACCGGGGCAGCGCCGTACGCGACCGGGCCGACCTTGGCGGTCGTCGTCGAGTCACCCTTGACGTACACCGTGCCGACGTGCAGATCCTGGCCCGGCATCGCCGCGCACTGCAGCCAGACGTCCTGGATCGCGCCGCCCATGATGCCCGGTGCGAGCTTCGACAGGATCGCCATGTCCTTCGGCGCCGAGATCTTGATCGCACCCTTTTCGGGAGCGGTCAACGCATCGAGGTTGCCCACGGCGGGGATACGGATGCCTTCGCTCGACACCGGCCACGATGTCGCCACGTTGTCGGCCTGGAGCCCGTTCAGGGGAGCGTCGTACTCCTTGCCCGTGGCCGTCTCCTCGAGGTGGACCGACGCGATCGAACGGCCCCCGACGCTGGTCTGGCCGAAGCCCATGGTGTCCAGCTTCTCGCTTCCGACGAGGATCTCGCCGAGTCCCTGCGGCATGACGAGGTCGACCTCGGTCGGCTCCGGCGTGAAGACCTCACCCGGCGCGACGGATCGCGGGAGCTCCGCGCGGGTGTCGACGGTGAAGGCCATCGAGCCGCCCATCACGTAGAGCTGGAACTCGGTGAGGCCCGGCACCTCCACATCGTTCTCGTCGCGACCCTGCGGCTGGCACTTGTAGCGAACGCCGTTGAGCACGCCACGGACCTGCTCCTCCTCCACCACGTCGACGGTGATGGTGGCCGTGGACGACGCACCCTGCGAATCGGTCGCCGTGTAGGTGAAGGTGTCGGTCCCGACGAAGTCGTGGTCAGGCGTGTAGGTCTGCTTGTGCCCGAGCTTCGGGAACTCCTTGATGATCGCCGGGAACGCCTCCCACGCTTCGTTGGTCACGTCCGCCTCGGTGAGGAACGGAGAGAGCGCACCGTGATCGGGTGTGCCGTAGGTGACGCGCTGCTTGTCGTTGAAGTCCTGCCAGAAGTAGAAGCGATAGCCGTCGTCGCGCGTGTACGGCCACAGGTCGAGCGCCTTGCCCTTGCCGATCGTGAAGTGCAGGTCACGCACCATCGGCGGGTTGTTGACGCCCTCGTACGAGACGGTGGCCGGCGGACTCACCTGTCCGTCGGCGTCGGTGGCGGTGTAGGTGAAGCTCGCCGCGCCCCGCGCGTTGGTCGACAGGGTCGCCGTCGAGCCCTCGATCGTGACGGTCGCGGCGGCCGGCTTCTCGACGACAGCGAAGGTGTACGGAGCACGGCCGCCCGTCGCCTGCAAGGTGACCGGCACCTTGGGGGCGTACGAGAAGGCGGTCACGCCGACCGTTCCTGCGGCCACGTCCCGCACGATCGGAGTCGGCGATGCCGCCTCGACCGCGATCGTGGTGAGGACGCGGTCAGCCGCGGCAGTCGGGCCGGTGCAGTCCATCGTGGCGGGGATGTCCTTGGCGGGCCCGCTGGGAGGCTCGGTGTGGACAGTCGCCTCGACGAAGAACGACTCCGGCATCGAGAGCGTCGCTGGACCGGTCAGGTCGGGAACAGTGATCGCTGGAACGGTCCCCTCGGTCGGGATCGTCCACGTGGCGCCGGCCTGTTGCGGGATCGCGGTCTGCGGGGCAGACAGCCCGTCGATGACGAACGACTCGGACTGCCCGTCGAGCTCCATCACCACGGCCGCGTCGTCGGACCGTCCCCCGGCGGTCCTGCCGCTGAGCAGAACGACCGTCGCGTTGCGCAGGGTCTCGGGCATCGCCAACGTGATCTGAGTCGAGCGGCTCGGGACGACCTCTCCCGGGGTAGCCGACTCAGGCACCTCGACCTGCGTCCGCACGCCGACGTCGTGCGTGCCCAGCGGCATGGCGTCGCTGCCTGCGCCCGCGACGACGGCGCAGCGATAGGTGTAGCTCTTGTCGATCGCGACATCGGCGATCGTGGGTGCCTCGGCAGGTGCGGCTGTCGCAGCCGGTGCGGCGACGGTCAGAGTGCCGGCCGCGAGCGCGGCCGTACCGACCAGGGCGGTGGATCGCCTCAGCAGGCGTGACGAACGGGACACAGATTCTCCCTCCAGAGAACGTAGAACACCGGGAGAGAATGCTCCCGGTGCACATGATGCGCTGAGTGTCACACAGATTTACACCGGGTGGGGACAAAATCGCGCACCTCCCGCCACTACCGCCGGCTCGCCGTGCTCAGGCACCGTCGAACCACTCCGGTAGCCTCGGGGCCGTGTCTCTCACCGTCCGTACGATCAGCAGCGCCGACCACCTGGCGTACCTGAACGCCCTGCCCTCGGCGAGCTTCCTCCAGACGCCCGCGTGGTCCGCGGTGAAGGCGGAGTGGAAGGGCGAGTCGATCGGCTGGTTCGACGGTGCCGAGATCGTGGGCGCCGGCCTCGTGCTCTACCGCAAGCTGCCCAAGGTCTCGAAGTACCTCGCCTACCTCCCGGAGGGCCCGAGCATCGACTTCTCGGCGGCCGCCGAGGGTGAGGGCGGTCTCTCGGCGTGGCTCGACCCGATGGTGAGGCACCTCGCCGGCAAGGGGGCGTTCGGCGTCCGCATGGGTCCGCCGGTCGTGCTGCGGCACTGGGACGCGGCCACCGTGAAGAAGGCCGTCGCCGATCCCGCGCTCCGGACCCTCGGCGACGCCCCGGCGACCGCGTCCGACCCGCGCGCCCTCGCCGTGACCGCCGAGCTCCACCGCCTCGGATGGCGCGAGCAGGTGGGTGAGGGCGGCTTCACGGCCGGCCAGCCGAAGTACAACTTCTGGCTCCCCCTCGTCGACGCCGACGACGTGCCCCGCTCCGAGGAGGCCGTGCTCCGCGGGATGAACCAGCTGTGGCGGCGCAACATCAAGAAGGCCACCAAGGCGGGCGTCGAGGTGTCGCTCGGCGGAGCCGACGACATCGCCGCCTTCCACACCATCTACGCGGAGACCGCCGAGCGCGACCACTTCACGCCGCGGCCGCTGCCGTACTTCCGCACGATGTGGGACGCGCTCAACGGCGAGGATCCCGACCGCATGCGGCTCTACCTGGCGCACCACGAGGGCGACCTCGTCGCCGCGACCACGCTGGTGCGCGTCGGGCAGCACGCCTGGTACTCGTACGGCGCCTCGACGACCGCCAAGCGCGACGTGCGCGGTTCCAACGCGATCCAATGGCAGATGGTCCGCGACGCGCTCGCCGCGGGATGCGCGGTGTACGACATGCGCGGCATCACCGACACCCTCGACCCCGAAGACAGCCACGTCGGGCTCATCCAGTTCAAGGTCGGCACCGGCGGCGAGGCCGTCGAGTACGCCGGCGAGTGGGACCTACCGGTGAACAAGCTCCTGTACCTCGCGTTCCAGCAGTACATGAAGCGCCGCTGAGGAAGGCTGACCATGACGCTCACGCTCCACGTCGACGGCGAACGCTGGCGCTCGCACCTGCGGGGCACCGCCGAGCTGTACGACGGCATCATCCCGGTCATCAAGGGCAACGGATACGGGTTCGGCAACCGCGCCCTCGCGCGGCGGGCGGACTGGCTGGGTGCGGACACCGTCGCGGTCGGGACGTACGCCGAGCTAATCGACGTGCTCCCGCGCTTCGGCGGCGACGTGCACGTCCTCACGCCGTGGCGCCCGTTCTGGACCGACACGATCCGTCCGGAGCGCATGTACGACCCGCGCGTCGTCCACACCGTCAGCCGTGTCGAGGACCTGGAGCCATTGCGCGCCGAGGCACCCGACGGCACACGGATCGTCGTGGAGGGCGAGACCGCGATGGCTCGCCACGGCGTCGACCAGCACGCGCTGACGTCGGTCGCCGACGAGCTGGGTGCGCTCCGCCTCGCCGGGTTCTCGATCCACCTGCCATTGTCCGAGGCCAACTTCACCGAGGCCGAGCGATGGGCGGCGGCGTTCGAGGCGTCGAAGCTCGCACCGCACGCCTCCGGCACGCCCCTCTTCACCGTCTCGCACCTCAGCGACCGCGAGGTTCGCGCGCTGGCCGAACGCCGCCCAGGGCTGCGCGTACGCCCCCGGGTCGGCACCGCGCTCTGGCTCGGCGACCGCGGTGCGTTCCGGGTCACCGGCGTCGTGATCGACCGGCACGTCGTCGAGCGCGGTGAGCGGATCGGCTACCGCCAGCGGCCGATGCCGGTCGGCGGCACGGTCCTGATCGTGTCCGGCGGCACCTCGCACGGCATCGGGCTCGAGGCACCCAGCTCGGCCGTGACGCTCAAGCAGCGGGCGACCTCGGTCGCGAAGGGCAGCCTGGGCGCTGCCGGCCTCGCGCTGTCGCCGTTCCTCATCGCCGGCAAGCAGCGCTGGTTCGTGGAGCCGCCGCACATGCAGGCGAGCATGATCCTCGTCCCGAGTGGTACGACCGTTCCTGAGGTGGGCGACGAGGTCGAGCTCGACGTCCGCATGACCACCACCACGTTCGACGTCGTCGACCTGCCGTAGGCGACGCCGTACGACGCGGGCCGGCGGAGCCGGTCAGCGCACGCTCATCCCGGCGGTGAGGTCGGCCACGACTCCTGTCATCGGGCCGGCACCGTCCGACGCCACGAACGCCGCCGTACGCCCGACCTCGTCGAGCGTCGGGAGCCGCCCGAGCAGCGTCAGCCCTTCGAGGAACGCAGCGAACTCGGCCTCGCTCATCGGCAGGTCGGGCGTGTAGCCCATCGCGTCGGCGATGCGGTGCGGTCGCAGGCAGACGACGCGGACGCCTGCCGGCCCGAGCTCGGCGGCCAGCGTCCGGGTCATCCCCTCGACCGCGGCGCACGCGACGCCGAACCCGGCCGTCCCCGCGATCGCGAGCGGGGCCGGTGACGCGGAGAGGGTGATCAGCGTCCCCGAGCGGCGCTCGACCATGTGGCGGGCCGCGGCTCGACTCGTGAGCAGCTGGCTCGTCGCCCAGCTGGTGACGGGGTGGAGGAACTCGTCGAGCCCGATGTCGAGCAACGGGACTCCTTGCACGGGATCGGTCGCCATGGCGTTGAGGACCACGTCGAGGCGCCCCTCGCGTCGTACGACGTCGGCTGCGTGGGCGTCGACGGCGATCTCGTCCAGCGCGTCGAGCTCGGCGACGTACGCCGTACCGCCGTCGGCGCGGATCTTCTCCGCCGTCTGCTCCACGGTCGCGAGCGTCCTCCCGCTCAGGTGGACCACCGCGCCTTCGCGGGCGAACGCTCGCGCGACCGCTCCACCGATCCTGCCGCCGGCCGCGTGCACCGCGGCGACCTTCCCTTCGAGCATCATGCCGTCGACGCTATGAGTTGCATGATGCAAGTGCAATTCTTTTCTCCCTGTTGCACTTTCCGTGGGGCCCCACGCAGAGTGCGTGCCCCACCGGACGCTTCAGGTGGGGCACGCACTCTGAGGTGGGACCAACGGAAGGTGGCTGGCGGCAGCCGTCAGGCGGTGGCGAAGAACGCCCGGAGGTCCGCGACCACCTCGGCCGGTCGCTCGAGCATCGCGTAGTGGCCACCCTCGGGGAACTCGCTCCAGTGCACGATGTTGTCGTTGTCGCGCTCGGCGAACGCTCTGATCGTCTTGAAGTCGTCGGCGAACACCGAGACTCCGGTACGGGAGTGGTTGACCTGCGGCTCGGCAGCGCGGCGGGCCTCTTCGAAGTGGTAGCGCCCGGCCGTCGCCGACGTGTTCGTCAGCCACTCCAGCGTCACCTCGGCGAGGATCTGGTCAGTCGTGAGGAGACTCGTCCCATCTCCGAACGACTGGAACAGCTCGTTCCACGCCAGCTGCCCGACCGGTGAGTCGGAGACGCCGACGGCGACGGTCTGCGGGCGGGACGCGTTGATCGCGTTGTAACCGCCCACCGACTGGAACCACTGCAGGTGCTCGAGCGCCGCGAACTCCTTCGGTCCGAATCCGTCCATCTCGCCCGGCGCGCCGGTCGGGAAGGAGAACAGCTGCAGCACGTGCATCCCGAGGAAGCCCTCCGGCTCCATCCGCCCGAGCTCGCGCGAGACCATCGCGCCTCCGTCGCTGCCGTGGGAACCGTACGAGTCGTAGCCGAGCCGGCGCATCAGCACGTCGTACGCCCGCGCGACCCTCTCCATCGTCCAGCCGCGGTCGACGACGGGGATGCTGTAGCCGAACCCGGGCATGGACGGCACCACGACGTCGAAGGCGTCCTCCGCGCGTCCACCGTGGGCCACCGGGTCGACGAGCGGGTCGATCATCTCCAGGAAGTCGATCACCGAACCCGGGTACGAGTGCGCGAGCAGGAGCGGCGTGGCGTCCTCCTCGGCGGACCGGACGTGCAGGAAGTGGATCGTCTGGCCGTCGATCTCGGTGAGGAACTGGTCGTATGCGTTGAGGCGGTTCTCGACCGCGCGCCAGTCGAAGGACGTGCGCCACTGCTCGACGACCTCGCTGAGGTACGCGTTCGGCACGCCGTAGGTCCAGTCGTCGCCGGGCGCTGCCTGCGGGAGGCGCGTCCGCGCGAGACGGTCGGCCAGGTCGTCCAGATCGGCCTGCGGGACCTCGATCCTGAAGGGCGTGATCGAGGGGACGACGCTGTTGCTGCTCTCGTGTGTGCTCATGAGACGAAGGTATGAGCCATTGCGGAACACCTGATGCCTATTATCTGGCAGGATCTGAAGAATGTTGGAGACCTCCTCGCGGCTGCTCTCACTGCTCGCCGTGCTCCAGTCCCGGCCTGCCTGGTCCGGGACCGAGCTCGCCGAGCGGCTCGACGTCACACCGCGCACCGTCCGCAACGACGTCGAGCGTCTGCGCGAGCTCGGGTACCCCATCGAGGGCGTGCGTGGTCGTGCCGGCGGCTACCGGCTCGGCCCCGGCGCCAAGCTCCCGCCGCTCCTGCTCGACGACGCCGAGGCTGTCGCCGTGGCGATCGGGCTCCGTGCCGGCACAGGCGTCGCCGGCATCGAGGAGAGCAGCGCGAGCGCGCTCGCCAAGCTCGAGCAGGTGCTGCCGCACCGGCTGCGTCGCCGTGTCGAGGCCGTCACGAAGACCGTCGACGCCGGGCCGGTCAACACGGACAGCAACGTCGAGGACCCGCAGATCGACTCCGAGGTCCTGACCCGGATGGCCGACGCGGTCCGTGACCGCGAGCGACTCCGGCTCGAGTACGAGGGGACGCGGCTCGACGTGGAGCCGTACCGCGTCATCACGTGGCAGCGCCGCTGGTACCTGGTCGCACGGGAGGTGCCCTCCGGTCAGTGGCGTGCGCTGCGCATCGACTGGGCGGAGGTCAGCGCGATGCCCCAGCCACGGTTCGACGCTCGCCCGATGGACGTCGACGACTACACGAGCTTCGTCGTGCGCGAGGTGGCGTCGTCCGGGTGGTCCGTCCACGCACGGATCACCGTCGCGGCGCCGGCCGACGAGGTGCGTTCGCGGATCAACGACGCGGTCGGCGTCGTCGAGGCCGTCGACGACCGGACGTGCGTCCTCATCACCGGCGCGGACAGCATCGAGATCCTCGCCGTCTACATCGGGATGCTCGGGCTCGACTTCAGCGTCGACTCGCCGACGGAGCTCGTGGAGCACGTGCGGCTCCTCGGACATCGGTACGCCGCTGCCGCCGGAGGCACTCGGTGAGGGCGGCGTTCGCCATGACGCCCGGGCTCCAGCACCGGTTCTTCGACGACACCCTGCTGCAGGAGCTGCGCGGTCTCGTCGAGATCGATCCTTCCGCCGTCATCGACAGCTTCGACGACTCGGTCGCCGCCGACCTCGAGGTGCTGGTGACCGCATGGGGCTGCCCCGCGATCGACGACGTCGCGCTGGCTCGCCTCCCTCGCCTGCGCGCCGTCGTGCACGCCGCCGGCTCGGTGAAGCACATCGTCGGCACGGGTGCCTGGGACCGTGGCCTGCGCGTCACCAGCGGAGCCGCTCTCAACGCTCGGCCCGTCGCCGAGTTCACGCTCGCAGCCGTGGTGTGGGCAGGCAAGAAGGTGCTGCCCCTCACCGACAGGTTCTCGGCGCAGCGTCGCACCCTGGAGCTGCCCTCCGACTCGAGCATCCCGGGGAACTACCGCACGACGGTCGGGGTCCTCGGCGCTTCCGCGACCGGCCGCGCCCTCGTCGAGATGCTCTCCGTCCTCGACGTCACGATCCTGGTCGCGGATCCGACACTCGATCCCGAGACGGCTGCGGATCTCGGGGCCGAGCTCGTCTCGCTCGACGACCTGTTCATCCGCTCGCACGTCGTCTCGGTGCACGCGCCGCTGCTCCCCGAGACGCACCACCTGGTGGACCGGCGGCTGCTGTCGCTGATGCCCGACGGTGCCACGCTCATCAACACCGCACGGGGCCCGGTGGTCGATCACGAACCGCTGCGCGCGGAGCTGACCTCCGGACGGCTCGACGCGATCCTCGACGTCACCGAGCCCGAGCCGCTCCCGGCCGACGACCCGCTCTGGACCCTGCCCAACGTCATCCTGACGCCGCACATCGCAGGCTCCCAGGGCGGTGAGCTGCTGCGCCTGGGGCGCGCCGCGGTCGAGGAGGTGCGTGCCTTCGTCGAGGGCCGCCCACCCGTGCGACCCGTCACCGCCGCCGCGATGGAGACGAGCGCATGAGCGCCCCCGGCACGGCACTGCGGTCCGGGATCTGCTCGGTGACCCTGCGTCACCTCCCCACCGAGCAGGTGCTGGCGGTCGCCGCCGCGGCGGGTCTGGAGACGATCGAGTGGGGTGCCGACGTCCACGCGCCTGCGGACTCGCCGACTGCGCTCGCCGAACTGGCCGCCGCGACCCGCCGGTCCGGGCAACAGGTCGCCTCGTACGGGTCGTACTGGCGAGCCGCCACCTCGTCCCTCGCCGACGGCGCGGCCGCGATCCGTGCTGCGCACATCCTGGGTTGCTCCCGCGTACGCGTGTGGGCAGGCGTCACAGGCTCGGACACCGCCTCGGCGCAGCAACGGCGGGACGTCGTACGCGACGTCCGCGCGCTCGCCGACGACGCCGCGGAGCTCGGCATCACGATCGCCTTCGAGCACCACGACCGGACCCTCGCCGACACCCCGTCCTCGACGCTCGACCTGCTGGCGGCGGTTGACCGTCCGAACGTCGGCACCTACTGGCAGCCTCGCGTCGGCGAGCCCACCGACGTCGCCGTCGCCGGGCTCGAACAGCTTCTACCGTACGTCCGCGCGGTGCACGTGTTCTCGTGGTGGCCGCAGATCGCGCGACTCCCGCTCGCCGACCGCGCCGATCTCTGGACGCAGGTCACGACCCTCCTCGCGTCGACGCACCGCGATCTCGACCTGCTGCTCGAGTTCGTCCCCGGCGACGAGGCCTCCTCGGTGGCCGGCGAGGCAGCAACCCTGCAGCGATGGATCGCGGATGCTGCCTCGTGCTAGCTCCGCGACGCGCTCGTGACCGCCGGCTGCGGACGCTCCTCGTACGCCCGCAGGTCGGCGGCAGCCGAAAGGCTCATGCGCGCGGCGAGCCAGATCGTGGCCGCGACGTGCGTGGCGATCGCGACGACGTAGACGACGTCTGCGGAGTCGCCGACCGGCAGCGTCGACTGCCCGACGTGCCACCAGGTGGCGACCACCAGGAACACCTCGGCGGCCTGCCACCAGAGGAGGTCACGCCACACCGGGTGGGCGAGGACGGCGAGCGGGAGCAACCAGAGCGCGTAGCCCGGTGCGTAGGTCGTGCTCACCAGCAGCATCGCCGCGAGCAGCACGAACGCGTAGCGCGCAGTCTGCGTGACGTCGCCCGAGCGCGCGGCGTTCACGAAGGTCATCGATGCCGCGAAGGCGCAGACCCCGATGGTGACGGCAGCGACCACCTGTGTCGACGGGTCGATACCGAGCTCGCGCAGCGCCGACCAGATCGAGCCGACGCCGTCGTCGCGGTACAACCAGCGCTGGATGCCCTCGCCCACGGCGGCACCCGAGGTGGAGACAGCAGCAGCAGCCCCGGCGACGACCACCGTGGCGATCCCCGTCACGAGGAGCCGCCCCGCTGCTCTCGCGTGCTGCAGCAGCGCGGTCGCGACCAGCGGGACGACGACAGCGATCGGCCACCACGCCGCGAGGACGGCGACGCCGAGCACGACCCCGGCCGTGCGGGCTCGGCCGGCCGTCCACGCGGCGAGTCCGAGCGCGACCAGCGCCACTCCCACGAGATCCCACCCCACTCCGAGAAGCAGCGCGACCAGAGGTGATGCCGCGAGCGGCATCAGTCCGGCGAGCAACGGCCCTCGGACCGGCCACGGTCGCAGGGCGTCGTGCGTGGGCGACCGCATCCACGCGCGGGCCAGCACGACGAGCGACAGCAGGAGCGCGAGCAGAGAGACGATTGCCGCCAGCCCCGTGTAGGCGACGGCCTCACGGCGGACGTCGCGCGCCTGCTCGACCTGGGCCGCGTCCTCGTCCGCACGCTCCGCGAGATCCGGTCGGGCCACGACGTGCACCACGGACGCGGCGGCGTACTGAACGAGACCGATCGGGAGCGGCACCGCGTTGACCGGCCAGCGCCCGTCGTCGCGAGACCACGGGAGGATGCCCTCGGCGAGCCCGGTGGTGGCGTACTCGCCCGGCAGCTCGCTCGCGCACAGCCGCGCGTACGAGGCGCCTGCCGGGACGGGAGACGTGGAGAACCAGCGGTGCCCGTCTGCCACGGCGCACGACGTCTTCGTCGCCAGGCCGAGCGTGCCGACGAGGGCCGCGGTCGCCAGCAGGATCCGCAGCGGCGTCCACCACGCGTTCGGCAAGACCCGGCCCCCCGCCGGCTCACCCACGATCAGTCGCCGAACCCGCCGCCACCGCCGCCACCGCCACCGTTGCCGGGACCGTCCGTCTCCTCGGTGGGAGTCGGCTCGGTCGGCTCCGTCGGCTCCGTCGGCTCGGTGGGCTCGGTCGGCTCGGTGGGAGGCGTGAAGGTCGGAGGCGTGAAGGTCGGACGGCCCGGGCGGGTCGGCCGCGGTCGGTCCGGGCGTTCCTTCTTGGGCTTCTCGGTCTTGGTCGGCTCCGAGGTCGGGGGCGTGTACGTCTTGCCCTTGGTCGACTTGATGTTCGCCGGCGGCGGGAACTCGCCGCAGTCGTCGCCGTCGACGACCTTGTTCATGAAGGTCTTGAACGTCTTGGCGGGGTACTCGCCTCCGTAGAAGGTCGGCATGTAGCCGTTGAGCGCCTCGTTGCCGTTCTTGCCGCGGACGTACATCACGGCGGTCGCGAGCTTCGGGGTGTAGCCGACGAACCACGAGCTGGAGACGTGCGGGCTGCCGACCTCCTTGCCGCCCTCGACCTTCTGGAACGTCGCCGTCCCGGTCTTGCCGGCCGTCGGGCACATCGTCCGGCCGTTGATGCCGCTGCCGGACTTCACCACGGTCTGCAAGGAGTCCGTCACGTCGGCCGCGACCGCCTCCGAGAACGCCTCCTTGGAGCGGACCTTGTGGCGGAAGATCTCCTCGCCGCTGCTGTCCTTGATCTTCTGGATCACGTACCAGTCGTTCTGCTTGCCGTTGTTCGCGAACGTCGCGTAGGCGGCAGCCATCTCGACGTTGGGCACCGGGGCGTAGCCGAGCGAGACGACCGCGACGCTCGGGTCGTACCGCTTCGCCGCGGCGTCGGACACGCCGGCCGCGCGCGCCGCGTCGATCGTCTTCTGGCCGCCGTCGTCCATGAGGTCGTACGTGAGGTCGACGAACGCGGTGTTGATCGACTTCTCGGTCGCGCGCTCGAGCGAGACCTGCCCGAACGACTGTCCGCCCGAGTCACCCTGGTTCTCGATCTCGGCACCGCCCGACAGCCGGAGCGGGGACGAGCCGTTGAGCTGGGTCTTCAGGCTGTAGCCGTCGCTGAGCGCAGCAGCCACCGCGAACGGCTTGAACGAGGAGCCCGGCTGCGAACCGAGCATCGCCCAGTTGAGCTGGCTCTTGAGGTAGTTGGGGCCGCCGTACATCGCCCGCAGCGCACCGGTCGCGGGGTCCACGGACGACAAGGCGACGTTGAGCTGCTTGAGGCCCTCGGGCTTCATCTCCTTGACGGACTCGACAGCGGCCTTCTGCGCCTCGTAGTCGAACGTCGTCACGACCTTCAGGCCGCCGCCGGTGATCTTGGCGTCGCTGAAGCCCTCCTTCAGCAGCTGCTGCTCGGTGACACGGAGCAGGAACCCCTTCGTGCCGCCGAAGCGGTTGTTCTGCCGCTGCTTCTCGACCTTCGGGAGGTTCGCGGAGTACGTCGCGTACTCCTCCGCGGTGATCGCGCCGCTCTTCTCCATGCCGTCGAGCACGTAGGTGTAGCGCGCCATGAGGCGATCGTGGTCGCTCTCGTCGTACGGGTCGAACGCGCTCGGGTTGTTGATGACGGACGAGAGAAGCGCCGCCTGCGGAGCAGTCAGCTTCGCGGCCCTCTGACCGAAGTAGGTCTGCGAGGCGGCCTCCACGCCGTACGCGCCATTGCCGAAGTAGATCGTGTTGAGGTAGCCCTCGAGGATCTCCTCCTTCGACATCTGGTTGTGCACCTTGATCGAGAGGATGGCTTCCTTGGCCTTGCGGCTCAGGGTGCGCTCCTGCGTCAGGTAGAGCACCTTCACGTACTGCTGGGTGATCGTGGAGCCACCGGACGTGGAGTCGGTCGTGGCGTTGTCACGCAGTGCGCGGGCGATGCCCTTGAAGTCGAGGCCCTGGTTCGTGTAGAAGCTGCGGTCCTCGGCGGCGATGACCGCGGTCTTGATCGTGTCCGGCATCTCCTCGAACTCGATCGACGTGCGGTTCTGCGTCTGGAAGTCGCCGATCTTGTGCTTGCCGTCGGAGTAGTAGACCTTCGTCGTCTGCGTGAGGAACTCCGCGTTGGCGCTCGGGATCGACACCGAGCGGTACACGAAGTAGACGCCCGCGATGCCGAGGACGAAGAGCACGACGCCGGTGATGAGACCCCACTTGACGATGCGGCGCCACAGCGGCTTCTTCGGCTTGTCGGCACCGTTGGCCTTGCGGCCCTTGCCGGGCTTCTCCGCCTTGCGGGAGCGGGGGCCGCGAGGGGACGGGGCGGCCTTCCTCGGGCGGGGCGTCACGGGTCCGCCGTGCGACTGATCAGTCACGCGTCGTACTCCTCTTGTCTGCTGCGGGGGATCCCACCCGGTCGCGGGCAGGGCTTCAGGATCACGCTCCAGCGCGTGACCCCGCGTGCAAGTGTGCCGAATCCTCGGGTCGAACCAAAACCCCCGCGTCGTGAGACTCGCCATTTGACAGCGAAACGATGTATCGCCACGATATATCCACTTGGTGGGTACGACACACCCGCCGACGGAGAATCGTGGAGGAGGTCGTCGTGGCCAGACGCGGTGCTGCACTCGAATTCGCCGTACTCGGGCTGCTCCACGACACCCCTATGCACGGCTACGAGCTCCGCAAGGAGCTCAACGCCCTGCTCGGATGGGGGCGGGTGCTGTCGTACGGCACGCTCTACCCCTGCCTCAAGGCGCTCGGCAAGCAGGGCTACATCGTCGCCGACGAGCCTGCTGACGTCCCCGGCTCGCGTGGCAGGCGAGGCAAGATCGTCTATCGGCTCACCGCCGACGGCAAGGAGCACTTCGCCGACCTGCTGGCGGCACCGGGACCGTCCTCCTGGGAGGACGAGAGCTTCGGCATCCACTTCGCATTCTTCTCGCGCACCGACTCCCGGACTCGTGTGCGAATCCTCGAGGGACGAAGGAGTCGTCTCGAGGAGCGGCTCGACAAGGTGCGTACGGCCACACAGAAACGTCGTGAACGGCTGGACGCCTACACGTTGGAGCTGCAACGCCACGGTCTCGAGTCGGTCGAACGCGAAGTGCGTTGGCTGACCGGGCTGATCGACGCCGAACGGTCCGGCCGCCAGCCGGGCGACCCTCAGGCTCAGGCGAACACCAATAACCCGCCCACCGACGGCGGACAGGACGATAGGCGGGGTCAGTGACCCCGAGGAGGAGGAACCCCATGGGTTCGGTACGCGTAGCGATCGTGGGCGTGGGCAACTGCGCCACGTCGCTGATCCAGGGCGTCGAGTACTACAAGGACGCGGATCCCGAGGGCACCGTGCCCGGTCTGATGCACGTCCAGTTCGGCGACTACCACGTCAAGGACATCGAGTTCGTCGCCGCCTTCGACGTCGACGCCAAGAAGGTCGGGTTCGACCTGGCGGAGGCCACGCAGGCCAGCGAGAACAACACCATCAAGATCGCCGACGTGCCGCCGACCGGCATCACGGTGCAGCGCGGCCACACGCTCGACGGTCTCGGCAAGTACTACCTCGAGACCATCGAGCAGTCCGACGCCGAGCCGGTCGACGTGGTGCAGGTGCTCAAGGACACCGGCGCCGACGTGCTCGTGTCCTACCTGCCTGTCGGCTCGGAGAAGGCCGACAAGTTCTACGCGCAGTGCGCCATCGACGCGGGCGTCGCCTTCGTCAACGCGCTGCCGGTCTTCATCGCCTCCGACCCCGAGTGGGCCAAGAAGTTCGAGGACGCCGGCGTCCCGATCATCGGCGACGACATCAAGAGCCAGGTGGGCGCGACCATCACCCACCGCGTGATGGCCAAGCTGTTCGAGGACCGTGGCGTGACGCTGGACCGTACGTACCAGCTCAACGTCGGCGGCAACATGGACTTCAAGAACATGCTCGAGCGTGATCGCCTCGAGTCGAAGAAGGTCTCGAAGACCCAGGCGGTCACGTCGAACCTCAACGGTCCGCTGGCCGGCAAGATCGACGACAAGAACGTCCACATCGGCCCGTCGGACTACGTGCAGTGGCTCGACGACCGCAAGTGGGCGTACGTCCGCCTCGAGGGTCGCGCGTTCGGTGACGTCCCCCTCAGCCTCGAGTACAAGCTCGAGGTCTGGGACTCCCCGAACTCTGCCGGCATCATCATCGACGCGATCCGTGCGGCGAAGATCGCCAAGGACCGCGGCATCGGCGGCGCGCTGATCTCGGCGTCGTCGTACCTGATGAAGTCGCCCCCGGTGCAGCGTCCGGATGATCTGGGTCGCGCGAAGCTCGAAGCCTTCATCGCAGGAGACGAAGAGCGCTGACGAACGCAGCGGTCGGCCGAGGTACGAGGCCGCCCGCGGAGAGAGTCGGTGCTCGGAGTCGACCATCAGAGCGAGACGAAGAGCGCTGACGAACGCAGCGGTCGGCCGAGGTACGAGGCCGCCCGCTCCCCCGCTGGTCGAGTAGCGGCGAGCCCCTGGGCGAGCCGCGTATCGAGACCCACGCCACGAACGGCGCGGACCCCCTGGTCGGGGTCCGCGCCGTTCGGTGTCTCCGCCCGGCGGGAGATAGTGAGCCGTGCGCACCAGCCTGTGGTCTCCCGGCTTCGTCCGGCTCCTCGGGGTCCGGCTCGGGTCCCAGCTGGGCGACGGCCTGTTCCAGGCCGGTCTGGTGTGGCTGGTGCTGCTGTCCCCCGAGGCTCAGCGGTCGCCGGAGCGGTTCGTGGGTGTCCTGGTGCTGGTGCTGGTCCCGTTCAGCCTTCTCGCGCCTTTCGTGTCGCTGGTGCTCGACCGTTGGCCGCGGCGCAACATCCTGGTCTGGGCGTTGGCGGCACGTACCGCGGTCGTCGCCTCGGTAGCGCTCGTCGCCTGGACGACCGGGGAGCGGGCGACGTGGCCGGTGTACGTCCTCGTGCTCGTCGCCCTCGGCCTCGCGCGCCTGACTCTCGCGGGTCTTTCGGCCTCCGTCCCTCACGTCGTGCCCGCGGAGCGGCTGGTCGACGCCAACACCCTCGGGCCGACCCTCGGTGCAGGTGCTCACACCTGTGGGCTCGTCCTCGGTGCCCTGCTCGTCGCCGGAGGCTTGCCCTCGACCGTGGTGCTGGCAGCCGGCACCGTCGTCGGAGTCGTCACCCTGGTGGTGGCGCGGGACTTCGGCCGTCGCGCGCTCGGGCCCGACGACGAGATCGGACCGCCGGAGCCTCGTGACGTCGTCCGCGACCTCGTGGCCGCTGCGGCACACCTGCGCTCCCGTCGTACGGCGTTGACGGCGCTCGCGTGGTTCGGGTTGCTCCGACTTCTGTACGGGGGGTTCACGCTTCTCGCGTTCGCCGCGACGGCGGGTGGTGGTGACGACGCGGAAGCCGCCGTGGTCGCCACGGGGATCGCCGTCGGGTTCCTGCTGGGTGCGGCGACGACGCCGGTGGCGGCGCGTGTCGTCGGGCTGCGACCGTGGTCCGTGGCAACCGGTCTCGCGGGCGCCGTCCTCGTCGTCGTCGCGTGGGCGGTCGGCGGTGGAGCCGTGTGGGCGTGGTGGCTGCAGGCACTGGCGTTCGGCGTCGTCCACCAGAGCTGGAAGATCCGGACCGACACGGCGGTCCAGCGCACGGTCGACGAGGCGTACCTCGGTCGGAGCTTCGTGCTGTACGACGTGCTGAACAACCTCACGTACGTCGCGGGTGCCGCCGTCGCTCTCGTGCTGCTCTGACGGCAGCGCCCCTCATGAGACCCGGTCCCCCGAGGCGACGTACTCCCAGTGCCACGGCTCGGGACGCGACCCTCCTGGCCTCGCCCACGACGGCAACGCCCAGCCGTAGTCGGAGGCGTGCGTGTCCATCCAGTTCCAGGCGCTCGTCCCCGCGACGCCGTCGCTCGCCGTGCACAGGTCCAGCGCGAGGCCCAACCCGTGGTTGCTCGTGCCCGGAGCGGCGACCATGCCCGGGTTCGCCGCGTGCATCGACGCCTGCTGCGCATAGGTGCGGTAGCCGTTGTTCACGCAGGGGTAGCGCCCGAAGGCCTCCTTGAAGGCCTCCTGGAGGCTCGCCCACGCCTCGGCAGCGTCGGCCCGCAGCTGCATGCCGGAGCCGGGGATCGCACAGAGCGCCGACGCCGGAAGTCGACCGTTGGGGCCTGAGGGCTGGTCGCCGGTCGAGTCGCAGTCGGTGAGGATCCGCAGCCGCTCGGCCGTCGCTCGGCCCGCTGAGGTGAGGCTGCGGCTCGCGCGCACCTCGGTGTCCTCGTGCGCGGCCCGTCGGTCCATCTCGGCAGCGATCTGCCGTGCGAGCGCGGCCGCCTCGGCAGCCGCCTGTCGCCGCTCCTGCACGTGCAGGCCGAGGGGAACGGCCAGCGCGACGACCGCGACGAGGGCGACCGCGACCACCAGGCGACGCGACCGCCTTGCCGACCTCGGGGACGCGGGCCCGCCACGACGGGTCGTCCGGCGGTCGGTACGGCGATCCCCCGGGCGGTCCGCGACCTGCGCGCCGGTGGGGTCGGCGACCACCGGCTCCGTGACGGCTTTTCGTCCGCGCGGCGCGGCGGGCGTACGCGCGCGTGCCGGGGCGGCTCGGCGACCACCTGGCGGCGTGGCGCGGCGACCACCCGCCGGTGTCGCACGGCGACCGCCCGGCGGGGTGGGTGCACGGTGTGCGGGCGCAGCCGAGTCCGTGCCGGCGTGCGGGGTCGCAGGCTCGGCACTGGTCGGCATGCTGCGCCGTCCGGCCACCGTGGTCCTCTCGTGCGTGCCCCCGCGCGGATCACCCTAGCGACGAGAACGCTCCAGCGGCCACGGTCGGTGACCGATTCGTCAACGCTCCCGCCGCCGGCGCACGCGGCCTGCCCGGTTCAGGCGTCGCCGTCGCGGGCGGCCCACCACGCGAGGAGAGCCTCGCGGGCCGAGTCCTCGCCGAGCGGGCCGCGGTCGAGGCGCAGGTCCAGGAGGAACCGGTACGCCTCGCCGACCTGCTTGCCCGGGCCGATGCCGAGGATCTCCATGATCTGGTTGCCGTCGAGCTCCGGGCGGATCCGGTCGAGCTCCTCCGCCTCGGCGAGCGCGGCGATCCTGGTCTCGAGGTCGTCGTACGTGCGCTGGAGGCGCTCCGCCTTGCGTCGGTTGCGGGTGGTCGAGTCGGCCCGGGTGAGGACGTGGAGACGGTCGAGCTGGTCGCCGGCGTCGCGGACGTAGCGCCGGACCGCGGAGTCGGTCCACTCGCCGGTGCCGTACCCGTGGAACCGAAGGTGCAGCTCGACCAGGGTGGCGACGTCGTCGATCACGTCGTTGGAGTACCGGAGGGCCCGCATGCGCTTGCGGGTGAGCTTCGCGCCGACGGCGTCGTGGTGGTGGAAGGTGACGGTGCCGTCGTCGAGGAACCGGCGCGTCCGCGGCTTGCCGATGTCGTGCAGGAGCGCCGCGAGCCGGATCGTCAGGTCAGGTCCACCGCCGGGCAGGCGTTCCTCCAGTGCGATCGCCTGCTCGAGCACCGTGAGCGAGTGGTCGTACACGTCCTTGTGACGGTGGTGCTCGTCGCGCTCCAGGCGGAGCGCGGGCAGCTCGGGCAGGACGTACGCGGCGATGCCGGTGTCGACGAGCAGCGTGAGGCCCGCGCGGGGATGGGCACCGAGGAGCGTCTTGTCGAGCTCGTCACGGACGCGTTCGGCGGAGACGATCGTGATGCGCTCGGCCATCGCGGTCATCGCGTCGACGACCTCCTGCACCGGCGTGAACCCGAGCTGCGCCACGAAACGCGCCGCCCGCATCATCCGGAGGGGATCGTCGTCGAACGACTGGCTGGCGGCGACCGGGGTCCGGAGGAGCCGGGCCTCGAGGTCGGCGAGTCCGCCGAACGGGTCGACGAAGGTCTTGGTCGCGAGGTCGTACGCCATCGCGTTCACCGTGAAGTCGCGGCGGGAGAGGTCGCCCTCGAGCGAGGTGCCGTACTGCACCTGGGGCTTGCGTGAGCCGGCGTCGTACTGCTCGTCGCGGTAGGTCGTGATCTCCACGTGGAGGTCACCCTTGCGTGCGGCGATCGTGCCGTAGTCGCGGCCGACGTCCCAGGTCGTGTCCGCCCAGCCGACCAGGAGCTGCTCGACGTCGTCAGGGTGCGCCGACGTCGTGAAGTCCCAGTCGTTGCCCGCACGCCCGAGGACCGCGTCGCGGACTGGCCCGCCGACCAGCGCCAGCGTGTGTCCCGCTCCGCCGAAGCGTTCCGCCAAGGTGGTGACCGTCGGTGCGCTGCGCAGAAGAGCGGACAGTGCAGCACCGGGATCGCGCAGTGCGGAGGAAGGGGAGGCGGTGGCCATGACCACCCACTCTACGTGGGCTGCTCCGAGCACGTTGCGCCTCGCTCTAGCATTGCCCCGATGACACGCGCCGATGTACGCCACTCCCGCCCTGCGCGCCGACATGCGGCTCGGGTGGTGGTGGCGACCCTCTTGGCCGCTGTCGTCGCTGTGCTCGTCCCCGCGGGAGTCCCGACGGCCGGCGCCGCCGACGAGGATCGGTTGGCGGTGACGATCGACGCCATGACGCCCGTCGCTCTCGGAGCCGGCGACACGCTCACCGTCAGTGGCCGGGTGAGCAACCCGTCGTCGCAGGCGTGGAGCAGGCTACGGGTCCACCTGGTCATGCCGTCGGTCCCCTTGACCGACCCGGCTGCCGTCGATGCGGCCCTCGCCGAGCCGACGGCGGCGACCACGGGGACACGCCTGACCTCCCCCGGGGTCGTCGTCGAGGCCGGCGACCTGCAGCCGGGCGACACGACGACCTTCGAGCTGGAGGTTCCGGCGACCGAGCTGCCGACGACCTCGGCGGGCGTCTACCCCGTCGGCGTCCACGTGCTGGCCACCGGCGAGGACGGCAGCCGTTCGCGCGACGCCGTCGGGCGCGCGTACACGGTCGTCCCCTACGTCGCCGACGATCCGACCGCGCCGACGCAGGTGTCGATGGTCTGGCCGTTCGTCGCGCCCATCCAGCGTGACGCCCGCAACCGGTACGTCGGGGCGCCGACGCTCGTGAAGTCGGTGTCGCCGGGCGGGCGCCTGCGCCGCATGCTCGACCTCGCCCGCGCCGACGAGTCATCGCCGAGCACGGTGCTGATCGATCCCGCGCTGCTCGACGCGTTGCGCGACATCGCGAACGACTCGTACGGGCCGGGCCGCGACAACGCCCCGGGCGGCTCCGCCGCGTACGCACCCACGCCGGTCGCGGACGAGAGCACCGGCTCCGGGCGCGTCCAGGCCTTCTTGAGCGAGCTGGTCGACTACGCCCGCCGGCACACGGTGTGGGCACTCCCGTTCGGTCGTCCCGACTCGGCGGCACTCACCCGCCGCACCGCCGGGGACGACGGCGCGACAGTCGTCGCGGCTGCGAGGTCGGCGACGGCGGCGACCCTCGCACAGTTCGACCTGACAGCCCGCATCGTCTCGTGGTCTCCCAACGGCATCACCAACGCGACCCGGATCAACGGTGCCCGCCAGCTCGGAGCCACGGGTTTCCTCGTCTCGCCCGACGTCCTGCCGGGTTGGACGCCCACCGACAGCACCGCGCTGCAGGCGTCGGTCGCCGCGACGCCGGCCGACCTGGTCGTCGTAGACCCGACGCTCGCACCCGAGGCGTCCGGCTCCAACCCGACGCTCGCACTCCGCCAGCGAGTCGCCTCCCGTGCGACCCTTGCCGCTCTCGGGCAGGGATCACGCCACCTCGTCGTCGTCCCGAGCGCGAGCTTCGACCCCGGCAGCGAATGGGCACGCGCCCGCTTCCCGACTCTCTTCGACCCGGCCTGGGTGTCGCCGGTCGCCGCCGAGGCGCAGCTCGGGGGGAACGCCGCTGCGTGGGAGGGCCGCGTCAGGCTCCCGGCCAAGGCCAACCAGCGACCCATCGACCGTGACCAGGTCGCCGCCTCGGCCCGCATCGTCGACACCGGCGGTGTGGTGAGCGAGATCCTCGGCGACAACGAGCGCAGGGACGTGTTCTATCAGCAGAGCGCCTCGCTCGCCTCGTCGCAGGACTGGCGGTCGGCCCGCACCCGCGGCGTCAAGCACGCTGACGACCAGGCGGCGTCGGTCGACCGCATCCTCGACCGGGTCAGCGTCTCCACGTCGTCGTTCGTCACGCTGTCCGGCTCCTCGGGCCGCTTCCCCGTGACGATCACCAACGAGCTCTCCGCCCCGGTCACGGTCGGCGTCCACTTCACCGCCGACGACCGCTCCGCACGCATCGAGGACATCGAGCCGCAGCAGATCCCCGCCGGTCAGAGCGTCACGCTGACCGTGTCCGCAGACGTCGGGCAGGCGACCACCACGACATTCGTCGCGACCCTCGCGACCGCGGAAGGATCGTTGTTCGGCGACGGCGCGGCCTTCACGCTCCGCTCGAGCGTGGTCGGTCGCATCATCTGGATCTTCTTCGGGTTCGCTCTTCTCCTCGTCGTCGTCGCGATCGCGCGACGCGTCGTCAAGAGTCGTGCTGCGGCGTCCGCTGAGGACGAGCCGGGGTCCGACGCATGAGCAAGCACCGGCAGACCCGACGAGAGCGTCGCCGAGACGCAGCAGCACGCACCGCGACCTCGAAGTCGTCGCCGCTCGCCGCCGAGGCACCCGACGCGGCGTCGGAGGTCAACGAGACGAGCGAGGCGGTCGCCGAGGCCGTACGCCGCACGTCGACGGGGCTCCTGTCCGCAAGCGTGCTCATGGCTGCGGGCACGATCGTCTCGCGACTGTCTGGTTTCGTCCGTTCTGCCCTGATCTTTGCCGCCATCGGGTCGTCGCTGAACGCCGACATCTTCACCGGCGCCAACACGATCCCGAACGCGCTCTACATCCTCGTCGCCGGCGGCATCTTCAACGTCGTGCTCGTCCCTCAGCTGGTCCGCGCGATGAAGGACGACAGCGACGGCGGCGAGGCGTACGCCCAGCGCATCGTCACCCTCGGCCTGCTCGTGCTCGCCATCGCCACCGTCGTCCTGGTGATCGCGACTCCCCTGCTCGTCCGGCTCGTGTTCGACCACCGGCTCTTCGACCCGGGCAACGAGGACGCGCTCTCGTCCGCGTACGCGCTGATGCGCTACTGCCTGCCGCAGGTCTTCTTCTACGGGGCGTTCGTGCTCGTCGGTCAGATCCTCAACTCGCGCGGGCGCTTCGGGCCGATGATGTGGGCGCCGATCACGAACAACGTCATCTCGTGCGCCGTCCTCGTCACGTACATCGCCGTCTACGGCAGCAGCAACGGCTCCGACGGCTTCACCAGCGGCCAGGAGCTCCTGCTCGGCGTCGGGTCGACCGTCGGCATCGCGGTGCAGGCGCTGGTGCTGATCCCGTACCTGCGCGCCGCCGGCTTCCACTACCGACCCCGGTTCGACTTCCGTGGAGTCGGGCTCGGTCACACCCTCAGGCTCGGCGCGTGGACGCTCGCCTTCATCCTCGTCAACCAGGTCACGTTCGTCGTGATCACACGGATCGGCACCAGTGCCGGGCTGCTGGCGCTCGGCGACGGCACGACCGACCCGGCAGGGACAACCGTGTACGCGAGCGCCTTCTTGATCACCCAGGTCCCGCACGGGGTCATCACGGTCTCGCTCGTCACGGCGACCATGCCGCTGATCTCGCGGCTCGCGGCCGAGGGCAACCTGACCGCGATGCGCGCCGAGATCCAGGGCAACATCCGCCTCGTCCTGTCGCTGCTCGCGCCGATCGCCGTCGCGGTGTTCGCGCTGTCCGAGCCGCTCGGCACGGTGGTCGCCTCGTGGGGAGCCATGGAAGGACGCACCGAAGCCGTCTCCGCCACGATCGCGGCGTTCGCCCCCGCGATCATCTTCGTCTCGCTGCACTACATGAGCCTGCGCGGGTTCTACGCGCTCGAGGACACCCGGACACCGTTCTTCCTCCAGCTCGTATTGGCCACCGTGAACATCGCGGTCGCCGTCGTCTTCGCGACGCAGGTCGATCCCGAGGCGATCTCGACGGTGCTCGCGCTCGCGTACGGCTCCGCGTACCTCGTCGGATCGCTCCTGGCCATCACCGTGCTCTCGTTCCGGATCGGTCCGGTCGTCGACTGGAGCGCGGCTGGGTTCCTGGGGCGACTCGCCCTGGCGTGCCTGGTGGCGGGCGCCGCCATCATCGGCTCCTTCACGTTCCTCGCCGAGCCGCTCGGGCTCGACGGCGACGACAAGATCTCGGCGCTCCTCTCCCTGGTCCTCTTCGGCGGGCTCGGCGCCCTGGCATTCCTCCTCGCGGCGTGGATGCTCCGGATCCGGGAGGTCACCTCGGTCATCCGCACAGTCCTGCGGCGCTGATCTCGGCCGACCTGGCAGCGGACCCCCGGAGGCCGGGTCGACCCGGATAGCATGAGGCGTGGACCAGACTGCGGCACTCTGCTCGGGGCTCATGCTCTCGGGCCGCTACCGCCTCGACGACCTGATCAAGGAGTCGGGCGGTGCTGTGACGTGGAAGGCGTACGACACGGTCCTCGACCGTCCCGTCGGCGTCCAAGCCCTCCGGGCCGATGATCGCCGCTCGACGGCGTTCGTGCTCGCCGCCGGCCGCTCGACGGCGGTGTCGGACCCGCGGTTCCTGCGGGTGCTCGACATCATCGAAGGCGACCACGGGCACACCTACCTCGTACGCGAGTGGGCCCGCGCCGTCTCGCTCGACCACGTGCTCGGCCCGTCCACCCTGACCAACTCTCGCTCGACCCATGTCGTGCTCGAGCTCGCCGACGCTTTCGCGCAGGCGCACGAGGCGGGCGTCTACCACCGCCATCTCCGCCCCGCGACCGTCCTCGTCAAGGAGAACGGCGGCATCCGGATCATCGGGCTCGCCACCGACCATGCCCTCCGGTCAGCACACCACGACGTCGACGACGCGGACGTGGGCTACGCGGAGCAGCTCGACGTCGAGGCGATCGGCAAGATCCTCTACGCCTGTCTGACCGGCAGGTACCCCGGCGGTGACGAAGGACTCGCTCCGGCGCCGCGCGAGCACGGGCGCGTCCTGCGTCCGCGCCAGGTCCGCGCCGGCGTCTCCCAGGACGTCGACACCGTGTGCGACCGCATCCTCGGGCGTCCGCCCCGGCACCACCGGCCCCAGCTCCGTACGGCGCGCGACGTCGCCCTGGAGTTGGCGATGACCGGTGACGACTCGACGATCGACCCTGAGGTGAAGGTCGCGTCCTCGCCGGACGTCTTCCGGCACGACCCCGTGCGTGACCTCCACTCCGACCCGCCGCCGGCGGTGAACCCGCCCAAGCCTCGGCCCGCGGCGTTCGCACCGGCTCCGCCGACCCCGCTCGAGCGTGGTGTCTCGAGGGTGAAGAGCTCGACGAAGGGCAGCGAGCGCAAGCTGATCTGGCTCGCGCTCGCCGTCATCACTGTGCTCTCCGTGACGCTCACCTTCATGGTCGGCCGTGCGTCGGCCCCGTCCGGCACCCCGCCGACAGCCGAGGACCCGACACCCGAGGTCAGCCGCTCCGTCGTCGACTTCGGGGTCGACTCGATCGTCTCGTTCGATCCCCGACCTGACGGTGACGGCGACGAGAACCCGGGCCAGGCCAAGCTCGCGGTCGACGGCGACAGCAGCACGTCGTGGACCACCCGCGAGTACTACCGGCGCAGCGACCTCGGTGGGCTGAAGGACGGCGTCGGGCTGCTCATCGATCTTGGCCGCGTCCGCGACGTCACCGCCGTCCAGGTGGAGTTCGGTGCCGCTCCGACGTCGTTCCGGGTGTACTCCGCCCCGGGGGTTGCCAAGCCCCCTCGCAACACGTCCGACATGGAGCGCGTCGGTGGATACACCGATGCCCCGATGGGTGCCTCGGTCTCGTTGTCGCAGCCGACCACGACGCGCTACGTCCTCGTGTGGCTCACGCGCCTCCCGGAGGTCGACAAGGACGTCTACCAGGGCGTCGTGTCGGAGATCTCGGTCCGCGGGCTCGAATAGACCGGCTCGTGGCGGTCCCCTCGAATCAGTCGGCGTGCCAGGGTGTGGCGGCTCACGGGAATGTCACCCACCTATGATTCGTTATGAGTGGTGCGGTTTCCACACGCACTGATCGTGACCAAAGGCGGAGCATGTCCACTGACGTACGCAACGTGATCATCATCGGCTCCGGCCCGACCGGCTACACGGCAGCGGTCTACACGGCCCGTGCCAACCTCTCCCCGCTCGTGTTCGAGGGGTCCGTCACCGCTGGTGGCGCGCTGATGAACACGACCGAGGTCGAGAACTTCCCCGGCTTCCCGGAGGGCATCGACGGCCCGGCACTCATGGACAACATGCGTCGCCAGGCCGAGCGCTTCGGGGCTGAGCTGGTCGCCGACGACGTCGTGTCGGTCGACCTCACGGGCGACGTCAAGGTCGTCCGTACGGCGACCGGCGAGCACCACGCCAGGTCGGTCATCCTTGCGATGGGATCGGGCTACCGCAAGCTCGGTGTCGACGGCGAGGACCGCCTGTCCGGTCGAGGCGTGAGCTGGTGCGCGACCTGCGACGGCTTCTTCTTCCGCAAGCAGGAGATCATCGTCGTCGGTGGTGGCGACTCTGCCGTCGAGGAGGCCACGTTCCTCACGCGCTTCGCCGACAAGGTCACGCTGGTCCACCGTCGTGACGAGCTCCGCGCCAGCAAGATCATGCAGGAGCGCGCTTTCAAGAACGACAAGATCGAGTTCGCCTGGAACTCAGCCGTCAAGGAGATCCGCGGCGAGCTGTCGTTGGAGGGTGTCGTCCTCGAGGACACCGTGACCGGCGAGGAGCGTTACGTCCCGGCAACCGGCCTCTTCATCGCGGTCGGACACGATCCCCGCTCGGAGCTCTTGGCCGGCCAGGTCGAGCTCGACGCCGACGGATACGTGCTCGTCCAGCCCGGTTCCACCCGGACCAACCTCCCGGGCGTCTTCGCCGCCGGAGACCTTGTCGACCACACCTACCGCCAGGCCGTCACGGCGGCCGGCACCGGATGCTCGGCGGCGCTCGACGCCGAGCGCTACATCGCCGACCTCGAGCACGCCGAGCTCGCCAGCGTGTGATGACCGACGTCCGGCAGACTTTCCCTCCGGGAATCCCTGCCTGCCTCCTTGGCGTTGCACCTGTCAAGCAGGGTACGACCGCTCGTCGGTCTCCGTAGTACCGGTCAGCTCGCCGTCGAGCTGCTCCGTCACCGTCGCTTCGATCGAAGGGGAACCAACCGTGGGAAACATCCAGGCCGTCACTGACGCCGACTTCCCGACTGCAGTCCTGGGGGCCGACAAGCCGGTCCTCGTCGACTTCTGGGCCGAGTGGTGCGGCCCGTGCCGTCAGGTCTCGCCCATCCTCGAGGAGATCGCTGCGGAGTACGGCGACAAGATCACCATCGTCAAGATGAACGTCGACGAGAACCCTCAGACCCCCGCCTCGTACCGAGTCACGTCGATCCCGACGCTCAACGTTTACCAGAACGGCGAGATCGTCCAGACGATCGTCGGCGCCAAGCCCAAGAGCATGCTGCTCAAGGAGCTCGACGCCTTCGTCAGCTGAGCACGACCACGATCGCCGTACCAGAAGAGGGCCCCGCACCGGTCGGTGCGGGGCCCTCTTCTATGTCGTCGCGGTCGCTTTGACGCTTAGTCGGTTTGTCGACAAACCGACTAGTTGCCCGTTTCGCTCGCCTTTGCTGCGGGGTCCATCAGCGTGACGATCCGCTCAAGGTCGTCGATGGACGCGAACTCGACGGTGATCTTGCCCTTGGTCTTCCCGAGATCCACCTTGACGCGGGTGTCGAACCGATCGGCGAGGCGATCTGCGAGGTCGGCCAGCTTGGGGGCGACCGGGCGACGCACACGCTGCCGCGGCTCCACGGCTGGTTCGTCACCCTCGCCTAGGGCGACGAGCTCCTCGAGTGCGCGCACCGACAGTCCCTCAGCGACCACGCGCTGGGCGAGGCGATCCTGCCTCTCGCTGTCGGTGACCGACACGAGCGCCCGCGCATGACCCGCGCTGATCACGCCGGCAGCGACGCGGCGTTGGACGGCCGGTGTCAGCCGAAGCAGCCGCAGCGTGTTGCTGATCTGAGGGCGTGACCTGCCGATGCGGGTGGCGAGCTGGTCGTGCGTGCACCCGAAGTCGTCCAAGAGCTGCTGGTACGCGGCAGCCTCTTCGAGGGGGTTCAGCTGGGACCGGTGGAGGTTCTCGAGTAGGGCGTCGCGAAGGAGGTCCTCGTCAGAGGTGTCACGGACGATCGCGGGGATGACGTCGAGTCCGGCCGCCTTCGTGGCGCGCCATCGACGCTCACCCATGACCAGTTCGTAGGCGTCGGCTCCGACGGTGCGGACGACGACCGGCTGAAGCAGCCCGACCTCCCGGATGGAGTGGACGAGCTCCGCCATCGCGTCCTCGTCGAACACCTCTCGCGGCTGCCGCGGGTTCGGTGACACCTGCTCGACAGGGATCTCCGCGAAGTAGGCGCCCTCGACCGCCGCGAGTCCGGCGGTGCCGGCCTCCGGCGCCGGTGCCGGTGGGGCAGCCGTGGTGGTCTCAGACGCCCGCTCGGCGGCCGTGTCAGGCGGCGTCCCGAGTGGCGTCGTGGTCGATGCCGATGCGCTGCCGTCCTCTGTTTCACGTGAAACCTGGGGCGGCGCGGTGGGGATCAGGGCGCCGAGACCACGGCCGAGTCCTCGTCGTTGCTGGCTCATGCTGCTGGCTCCGCTCCGGCCACCGCAATCTCACGTGCCGCCTCCAGATAGGACAAGGAGCCAGGTGAGCTGGGGTCGTACGTGATCACTGTCTGCTGGTAGCTGGGGGCCTCTGAGATGCGCACGGACCGTGGGATGGCCGTCTTGAGCACGCGGTCGCTGAAGTACGCCCGGACCTCGTCCGCGACGCCGGCGCTGAGGCGGGTCCGCGCATCGAACATCGTGAGCAGGATGGTGTTGAGCGTCAATGAGGGGTTGAGCTGCTCCTGGACCATCTCGACGGTCTTGATCAGCTGACTGAGGCCCTCGAGCGCGTAGTACTCACACTGGATCGGGATCATGACCTCGCGTGCCGCAGCCAGGGCGTTCACGGTGAGAAGACCGAGCGACGGCGGGCAGTCGACGTAGACGTAGTCGTACGGCCGTTCCTCATTCGCGTTCGCGGCCAGGAACTCGTCGAGCGCCCGGCGGAGGCGCGTCTCTCGGGCGACCATGGGGACGAGCTCGATCTCGGCGCCCGCGAGCGCGATGGAGGCAGGCAGAACGTCCAAGTTCTCCACGTCAGGGCAGGGCTGGATCAAGGACATGATGTTCTGTCCATCGACGAGCACCTCGTAGACGCCCGGGGTCTCCGCGTTGTGTTCGACGTTGAGTGCCGTCGACGCGTTTCCCTGCGGATCAAGGTCGATCACGAGCACACGCTGGCCGTGCGTCGCCATCGCGGCCGCAACGTTGACGGTGGTGGTGGTCTTGCCTACGCCGCCCTTCTGGTTCGCGACGACGATCACACGGGTCGCCGTCGGACGAGGCATCGGGTCGGAGGAGTTTGCGAGCTGCTGGCGTCGCAAGCTTGCTTCGACTTCCTGCGCAAGGGGTGTGTCAGTCGGGAGGGCACCAGCATGCGCGAGGTCGGACGCGCGAGGAACACTCATCGGTACTCGGGGGTCGTTCACGCAGGCTTCTCCTCGTGAGTCTTGGTTTCACGTGAAACAGGCGGGGGTTGCCACCCCACAGGGCCTCTCTCCACGGTGTCAGGCTCCAACATGTCAAGAACCGGGGTCGCCTTCGGACTTGTCCAGGCGTAGCCCAGAGTCGGCGCCACGTCCACGTGCGTCATTCAGCCCACCTTGTCGATCATCACCATCGTCGTGGGAGTCTCGACGACGTCCTCACCGTACGACTTGACGCGCGGGTTTGTCCCACCCGCCGCGCGGATTGTGGAGAGCGCCTCATCGATCTCGCGCTGGGCGGATGAGCCCTTGATCGCCCACATCGTGCCACCCGGCCGCACCAGGGGAAGCGACCAACGGACGAGTTTGTCGAGACCAGCCACCGCCCGGGACGTGACAACGTCGTACTGGCCAGGCGCCTCGTCTGCTCGCCCCCGAAAGACCGTGACGTTCGACAGGTCCAGGTCTTCGACGACCTCCGACAAGAAGGTGGTGCGGCGGAGAAGTGGCTCGATCAGAGTCACATCGACGTCCGGGCGCGCTATGGCCCAGACAAGGCCGGGCAGACCCGCACCGCTCCCGATGTCGGCCACCGTCGCGCCGGACACGAGATCCCTTGCCATCACTCCACAGTTCAGGATGTGCCGGTCCCACAAGCGCGGGACCTCACGAGGGCCGATCAGACCGCGGAGCACGCCTTGGTCAGCCAGCAGGCCGACATAGGCCGACATCGTCGGCAAGCGTTCTCCGAACACGCCCTCGGCGGCGGCGGGATGGGACGTTTCACGTGAAACACCCATGGCGGAGCGCCTCAGTCGGCCAGGATGACGACGCGGCGTTCGGGCTCCTGACCCTCCGACTCGCTCGTCAGGCCCGCGGCCGCGACGGCGTCATGGACCACCTTGCGCTCGAACGGCGACATCGCGACGAGACGAGCAGGCTCGCCGGAGGCGCGCACGGTCGCGATGGCATCGGCAGCGATCTGCTGAAGCTCTGTACGCCGCTGAGCGCGGAAGCCAGCGACGTCGAGCATGAGGCGGCTGCGTTCGCCGGTCTCGCGGTACACCGCGAGGCGAGTCAGCTCCTGCAACGCCTCGAGCACCTCGCCGTCGCGCCCCACCAGCATCGACAGGTCGCCACCGACGATCGAGACAGACGCACGGTTGCCTTCGACGTCCATGTCGAGGTCACCGTCGACGTCTGCGATGTCGAGAAGCTCCTCGAGAAAGTCCGCTGCGATGTCGCCCTCGTTCTCGAGGCGTTCGACTCGCTTGCTCCGCGTGCCCTCGTCCTCGAGTGGCGTGGACTGCGGATCGACTGCTGCTTCGGACTCGTGAGATGTCTCGGTCACGACTTTGCCCCTCCCTGGCCGGCATCATCGTCCGGCGCGTCGTCTGAATCTGGCTGCGAAGCATCGGGAGAGCCCTGACCCTGCGGGCCTGGGCCCTTCTTCCGCTGCTCGCGGGACTGCTTCTTGGGCTGCTGACGGCGTGGGGGCGCAGGCTTCTCGTCCGTGGCGACGACCTCGGGCGCAGGCTCTGCGAGCTTGCCGTGTCGCTTGTCGCGCTCGCGCTTCGCCTCGAAGGCCGGCGTGCCGGGCGCGGGGTTGTTGCGGATCACGTAGAACTGCTGGCCCATCGTCCAGGCGTTCGAGGTCGTCCAGTAGAGGAGGACGCCGACCGGGAAGGCGATGCCGCTGATCGCGAAGACGAACGGCAGCACATAGAGCAGGAGCTTCTGCTGCTGCGCATACGGACCGGAGAGCGCGTCGGCAGGCATGTTCTTGGACATCAGCTGACGCTGCGTGAGGAAGGTCGTCGCGGTCATCAGCACGACGAGCACCGCGCACACGATCTTGACGTGCACCGTCGGGTCGGTGAACTGGCTGGCGATCTGGACACCCAGGAAGGTCGCCTCGCTCATCGACTCGGCCTGAGCCGGAGAGAGGAACCCGTGAGCAGTCCCGTTGGCGGCGCCGTTGATCACGCGGAACAGCGCAAAGAAGATCGGCATCTGCAGCAGCAGCGGCAGGCAGGAGGCGAACGGGTTGGTGTTCGCCTCCTTGAAGAGCTTCATCTGCTCCTGGGCCATCCGCTCCCGGTCATGGCCGTACTTCTTCTGGAGCTCGCGGATCTTGGGCTGCAACAGCTGCATGTTGCGGCTGGCCTTGATCTGCTTCACGAACAGAGGGATGAGGAGCATCCGGATCGTGATCGTCAACCCGATGATCGAGAGGGCCCAGGTCCAGCCGGAGTCGGGATCGAGGCCCAGGTGGGAGAAGACCCAGTGCCAGGCCAGCATGATCCCGGAAACCGGGTAGTACAGGACCTGCATGATCGTGTCGAAAAAGTCGACGATCGCGTCGAACATCAAACCCCTCGCGGTGGAGTCGGGGAGGATCCGCGGGCAGCGGATCTGGGGGGAACGGGGTCGAGACCTCCCGCGGCCCAAGGATGGCAGCGAGCGAGTCGACGGGCAGCCAACCAGCTACCTCGTACAGCGCCGTGCTCCTCCACCGCGCCGAGCGCGTAGGCGGAGCATGACGGGTAGTAACGACAGACCTGACCGTACAGCGGACTGATCGCGAACCGATACGCCTTCAGGAAGCCGATGAGCAGGGTCTTCACAGCGAGATCACGCCGATCCCGGCGTCGCCGGTGACGTGATGAGTCTGGCGAGCACCTGGTCCACGTCGGCCCCGAGCTCGACGGACGAGCGACGTGCCGAGGACGGAAGGGCCCGCAGCACGATGTCGGTGCCGCCCGGGATGGTCACGAGCCGATCTGCCATGAGACCGCGGAGACGGCGCTTGACCGTGTTGCGCGTGACTGCGTCGCCGACCTGCTTGCCGACCACGAACGCCACGCGCACGGAGTCGTCCGGGCGACGTGCACCCAAACGAACGTAGGCGAGGACGGTGCGGGAACCCGCACGGCGTCCTCGCCTCGTCGTTGTTCGGATGTCGTCGCTCGTGCGGAGACGATGCGCCTGTCTCAGCACCGCACGGCCCAGCCCGTCTCAGGCCGAGAGACGCGTGCGGCCCTTGCGACGACGGTCCGCCAGGATCGCGCGGCCGGCGCGCGTGCGCATGCGCAGGCGGAAGCCGTGCTTGCGCGCGCGGCGACGGTTGTTCGGCTGGAAGGTGCGCTTGGTCACGGGAAAGCTCCCCATCGTGTCTCGGACCGCAACGCTCGCGGTCATCGGGTACTGGGCGGTGAAGTGGAATGCCGGTTCGACGGCCACCGCCCGCCGACGTCCGACCAGACAGGCTGGAGGCACGCAGGCATGCGGCAGGTGTCGAGGACTTCGACCCCACCACGGTACGTGGTCGCTCCACAGTGGGTCAAACCGGCCCTACACCCGTGAGGAGTCCCACGTCCAGGCTCCACGCCGGAGCCCCGGGTTGCGGAACCTCGAAGACCCTGTGGACAATCGGTTGCTGGTGCCTATCGGGGCTGTTAACGTCCCCGGGACGGGCCGATATCCACAGGGGCCGACATGGCCGCTGAGGGTCAGAAAACGTTGAGATCACGGGAATCTCTTCACGGGGAACAGTAAGTCCACAAGTTGTGGATAACTATGTGGACGCCTGTGCCAGCCACAGGAGCCGGAGATTGGGGCCACG